>NZ_CAURTC010000012.1:0-80969 GCF_963527835.1 uncultured Clostridium sp.
GCCCCCATTACGGACTTTCACCGATTAGTACGTGCCCATGCTGGGCACACAATAGTAAAAGGAGTACCTTTTTCAGATACTCCTTTCATCGTTTATATAAAAATTATCAAACTATAATTTATATTCAATTTTATTAATTATATTTCCTCTATTTTCTTTGTAAATCCTTATTCACATAAAAATTAACGTGATTTATTAAACACAATATTTAAAATATCATTAGGGCAATTTAAATAATATGTAGATTTTATATTATCTGAATCATCTCTTCCCCATAACGCTAATGCTGAATCAACTCCAGCATTTGTAGCACACGTCACATCATATATAGAATCACCAATATATATTGTATCTTCTCTTTTAGCATTAGTATATTTTAAATATTCTTCCATTGGTTCAGCATTTGGTTTATGTTTGATAGTATCATCTGCACAAATTACTGCATTAAAATAATCATCTAAACCAAAATTCATAAAATCATCTTCATATTCTTTTCGTGTCTTAGACGTTATAATTCCTAATGTTATAAAATTTGATTTTAGCTCTTGTAGTATTTTTCCTATTCCATCAAAAACACAAATTTCATCTGAATATTCATTAAAAAATTCAGTCCATATGCATTCTACTTTTTCTAAATCCTCTATTCCTAACTTTATTAAAGCATCTTTTCCTGGTATTCCAAGTGCAAATTTAAGTTCATCTAAATCCTTTTTTATTCCTTTTACCTCTAATATCGTTTTCTGCAATGATCTTAAAACCGCCTTTTCAGTATCTATTAAAGTCCCATCAATATCAAATACAACATGTGAATATTTCATTTAATCCCCTCCAACATTTTATCAATTCTCAATTATCAAAGCTAAATTATTAATCCATTAACTCATTAGCCATCTTACTTAAACCATATTCATAATCTTCTATAAACTCATCAGATATTATAATTTTAGGCATTGCATTTTCAGGTATTCTACACTTACAATAAAACTCAATTTCTTCTAATTTATCTATTATATAAGAGTTACTATAAAGAACTATTAAATTAGGATTTATCAGCGCTATATATGATTGAATTATTTTGCCATAATATTCAACAATATTAATGTCAATATCATTAAATTCATACACAGGATATTTTTTACTATCACCATTGATTGGAAGATAGTGTATTTCGCCAGCAAAATTAGCTGTTCCACTCCATATCTTACCGTCAATAACCATATTAGATCCCATTCCATTTTTCCCCATATATATACTTGCTACAGCCTGTATATCTTTATTTTCATGCCTTGCCCAATATCCCCTAGCTGCAACTTTCATATCATTCTCAATATTTATAGGAATTTCATATTTATCTTTTAAATACTTAATTACATCCATATCATATAGTTCTTCATATTCCATGTGAGATGTAATTTTTCCACTATTAACATTACTTGCAATTCCAATCATTATACTTGCTAACTGACTATAATTTATTTTTATTGAACTTATTATATCTTCTATACATTTTAATATTTTATTTTTGCAATTTTCCCTTCCATCCTGTATTTTATTTCCACAGTGATCAGTTATAAACCAATATATTTCAAATCCCTCTAAATATAATGATAGTGAAACTAGATACATTGGATTTAAACTATATTTTTTAGCACATCTTCCTCCTGATGAATCTTTAAGTCCACCGTCTATTACTTCTCCTTTTTCAAGCAAATACTCTATAGTATTACTAACAGTTGGAAAACTCAATCCTGCATATCTAGCAATATCACTTTTAGTCATAGACTTATTACTGTCTAATACATTACGAATATTATTAATGTTAATATTCTTTATAGTCCCTGAATTAGCCACAGTTCACACCCCCCAGACTTATTAAAACTATTTTAATAAGTCTATTGTAACAATTTAACTTTTATACGTCAATTATAAATAAAGAAACTTCATTTATTTATGTTATTTAAAATTTTTATCAAAATAAATATATAAAAATAGCCTTAACCAAATAATATAATTGATTAAGGCTGGTTCTACTATGTCTAAAGATGCTGGAGAAATTTACTCTAAATAACTATAGTTTTTCATCAAATTTTTTATAATTTAAATGGCTTATCCTAACATATTACTTGAATTTACTATATAACTTTTGTTCTCATTACGTATCTCCATATACCTTACTCTTTAGATAAATAATGATATTCTCCAAAATTATTAGGTACATCTACTCCTAACTCAATATTAAACATCTTTTCCATTATCATTTTGCCTACTATATTTCTATAATGAGATGTTTCATACCAATAAAAATTATTAGTAGTTATATCATTATATCCAGAAAAATCCCAATAACTAGTTATTTTTTGTAACTGTTCTTTAAATTCTTCAGTTACTTCTTTATTTGATTCATATGTTATTTTATTTATTGGATTAAAGAAAACATATAAATTTATATTATTATCTTTACATAATGAAATAATTTCATTCATTTCATCAATGGATTCACTAATTCTATTGACTCCAAAAAAATTAGCAGGATTGTTAAATTTCGGATCATTAACATGGTTTTCTATATCACTAAGTATTTCATCGTCATTCCCATATGTGACACCTGTTTCTAAAATATCATCATTCTTATTAAAACAATAATTCCCATTAATTAATGTTCTGATAGTATTCAAATTATAAGTATCTATTGGATTTCTTAATAGATACTTATTAAACTTTTCTTTATAATCAAGATTTTGATATGGTACTCTTAATAAATCGTTGTTATTATTTTTTGGATCAAAAGTAAAAGAAAAATCATCTATTCCTAAAATAATATTTTTTATTTTAACATCATTATTTATAAAAGTTTTAATTGTACCTAACCACTCATGTTGTGTTCCTACAGAATATGTCATGTTATAATATTTACCGTCATGCAGTAAATTTGTTTCAATATGTCCTACTCTAGATGACCCAAATATAAATGAATCATATTTTTCAGGATTATTTAATACAAATTGTGTTTTTGCATAATTTTTATTTGGTTCTAAAACTTGATATTTAAATGAAGTTTTCCAAATTCCATATGGATCTAGTTTGTAATTAAAAAAACATATGCTTACTATCAAAATAGTAATAAAAAATATATTTAAATAAAAGAACTTTTTTTTCTTGTTCATAATAAATCAAAATCTCCTTAAAAATTAAAATATAGTGAAGTTATAGTTTGGCTCGAACATATTACAAAAGTTGCGCAAACTATAATTACTACAATTTGAAACATAGTTGCTATATTTAATTTCATATTTTTCACTTTATTCAATGAATTATTACATAAAAACGTGATAATAATAGCTATTATAAGTATACATAACAACCCTTCAATACTCATACTATCAGCAGAATTTATTTGCTTTATATAATCACTACTCATTAGTTTTGTTATACTTCTAAGGTCAAACATACTTCTCAATACACTTAATGCATTAGATATACTCTTTGCCCTAAAGATCACCCAGAATATATTCACACAATTAAAAGTTATAAAGATACCTAAATATTTATTTAATTTTTTTCCACTACTTGTCCATATTCTATGTATTATACTAGATATACCATGAAGCATCCCCCATATAATAAATGTCCATCCTGCTCCATGCCATATTCCACTCACCAAAAATATAATAAATATATTTAAATATGTTCTATATTTCCCTTTTCTATTTCCACCTAAAGGAATATATAAATATTTAGTTAAAAACTTTCCAAGTGTACTATGCCAATTTCTCCAAAACATTTGAATATCAGTAGACTTATATGGAGAATTAAAATTCATTGGTACTTTTATATTAAACATTAATGCAATTCCTATTGCCATATCACAATATCCACTAAAATCAAAATATAATTGAAACGTATATGCTAGTGATGTTAACCAAGCATCACAAAAACTTAAATTGCTTATTGCAAATCCAGCATCTGCGAATCTTCCTATCATATCTGCTATAAATATTTTTTTTCCAAGTCCAATTGCAAACATATATAGTCCTTTATTCATATTATCATAATCAATTCTTTTTTTTATGCTATCATCTAATTGAAAAATAAATTCATTAACTGTCATAATTGGACCCTCTGAAAGTTTAGGAAAAAATACTACTGCTAAACAATAATCTATAAAATTATAATGTATCATTTCATTTCTATAATTATCAATAACAAATGCTAATTGTTGAAATGTAAAAAATGAAATACCTACTGGTAATATTACATTTATTAAGTTAAAATCATTCTTAAAAATATAATTAACATTTTCTATAAAAAAATTATAATATTTAAAATATCCTAATAATCCTATATTAAATACTAAACCTATAATTAATAACATTTTCTTTGCACTTTTTAATTTATTGAACTTAATTATCAACTTTCCTATAGTAAAATTTATAATTATTGAAAATAATATAATTACAATATATTTTTTATTTGTATATTCATAAAAAAATAATGAAATACAAATTAAAAACATTTTCTTAAATAGTCTTTTATCACTTTTATCAATCTTATCAACAAAAAAATAAATTAAAATTGAAATTGGTAAAAATACTAAAATGAATTGTCGTGAATTAAAAATCATATTTATTGTCTCCCTATATCCCTTATATAATCTAATACCTGAAGGCAATGGAAACTCCCCTGCCTTAATATCTACTATTCTATTTTTGTTTTAAAATTTAATATACTCTCCTGCAAATTGTATTGCTGCATCCCCTTTCTTTTTTGAAGCTCTTATAATATAAGAGTATTAATTTAACCTAAAGGTTTTGTTGTCTTAATTTTTGCCTATTTTCCAAATATAAACTATTATAACATTATTTTATGCTTTTTATAAACATTTCACATTATAATAATAGAAAGATATGATTAAGAAATAATATAGTAAAAAATAAGCTGTCCAAAATAGAAATTACATTTCTACTTTGCAACAGCCCCTTCTGATTTTATTCATTTTTAGTAAATTTTGCATTTATTTATGATACTGTTCACCGTACCAGTAGCAAGTGAGAACTTTTATTTAGTTCCATTTAAAAAATTAAACATTTTGACTAAGACTCAATTTACGTTTAACTTTAATTTCTTTATCTTTCATAAATCTGTATATACGTGCTACAAAGTATAATCCAAATATAAAAGTATAAATTAATACATCAAAGAACTTTCCACCTTGCATTTTAGGTATAAATAAACACATAACATGAACATATATTAACCCATAAAAAACATATGCTAATCTTTGAATTGCTTTCCACTTTTTAAATGGAATTCTTTTTCTAACACTAGGAAATGAAGTTATCATTAATGGAAGCATTATAGCAATTAGAACTACTGATAATATTGCCGCTATTAATTTAAGCCAAGTAAATGAAGTAGGGTTTGTAAATAATATCACAAAAATTGTCATCCCATATAAAACATTATGACCTAATGTTAAAATACATGCAATTATTGACAGCTCACCGCGTATGCTTAATAATTTTTTAGTTATAGACATTTTCTTATTTAAAGCACCAGTATACATTACAATAGTAAACAAAGCAGTTGAAACTGCACTTCTTGAGAAAATTGTTACAACATATTTATTTATACCTTTAGGTACCTTATTATTTAAATCTAATTGAAAATATAAAATAAATCCTATTGCAATTAGCCCTGCTATTATATAAAAAATATTAGCATGTCTTTTTATTTGTTTATGAAATAAAACAATAAAAATAGATACAAGTAAAATAGAAATTAATATTAACACTAACGTTATCCCCCTTAATTGGTTATATTTAATAGTTTAATCAATTGTATCACTATTGATAGTGATTTTCAATATCGCATTTTTGTTTTTCCTAATTACTTTTATAAAGTTCATCATTCTTCATTAAGAAATTACTTTTATCTATAATTATTATTAATACTATATCAGCCTTATTAATTTAAATTGTCAAAGCTGAAAACCCTCCACCTCTTTTTTGTTTCGCTGTCAAAGGTTTTAATTGTAATAGTTTTATGTACCTTATACTCATCAGCGGTAAATTCTTTTTCAAAATAT
Organism: uncultured Clostridium sp.; assembly: GCF_963527835.1. Taxonomy (GTDB): domain Bacteria; phylum Bacillota; class Clostridia; order Clostridiales; family Clostridiaceae; genus Clostridium. The sequence goes on from NZ_CAURTC010000012.1 coordinate 6,086, forward strand.
GTTTTTAAATTTTAATTATATTTACTCTATTTTCTTTGTAAATCCTTATTCACATAAAAATTAACGTGATTTATTAAACACAATATTTAAAATATCATTAGGGCAATTTAAATAAATTTTTTATACTACAAATTAATATTGATAATAATACAGAAGGCAGCATTAAAAGAAAGAAACTATTCCAATAAGTATACTTTTATAGTACATAACATTTCATAAAGAACCCTTTTTAACTCCTTATAAAATACTTAAAATTTCACAAAATGCTATTAATGTAAAGTAAGACAAAATGATTATATTGCATTTCTTGTTATCCATGTTTTAAAATCTATAATAGTGCGAAAATATTTCAATAATTTTCCACTATTATAGATTTTAAATGTTTTTATGTAAATAAAAAGCAGGTTAGAATTTCTTTAAATTATCCTTAACCTGCTTATATACATAATTACTTACCCCTTTTAAAGAAGCTGATTTAAACGTATTGTTAATCTATTTATTTTTCATTAATTGCTTTATTATACTCAAAATCTGCATATGCTTTTACTGAAAATCTACTTACTTTACCTGTAAATGTATTAATACCTACATCTACTTTTTTAGTAGAATCATTTTCATCTTGATAGAAAAGATGCTTTCCTTTTACAAGTATACATTTAGGCTTTTCTATATCACCTAACTTATTTTGCTTAATAAAATTCTCTGCTGTATTTTTTAATTGTTCTTCACTAATTGTTAATGGAACATCTGGTTCCTTAGGCATATCTTCACTAACCATTACAAAATCTACTTCCTTTGTATTTTCATTGAAGTCAAACATATAGCATCTATTTTCATCAACCCATCCAGCTTGGACCATTCCATGTTTTAATTTTGCCACTCTATCTTTAAGTCCATCATCATTTTTTTCAATATAATCTATTTCTTTATCATACTCTTCCTTGGAAATCTCCTTGTTATCATATAAATCCTTCATTGCTTTTAGTTCTTTGGGCTTTAGTTCATCCAAAGTCTTTTCATTTAATATACATGCGCTAAACTTAAAGTTTTCGTTTTCTTCAACTGATATGTTAAAATAATTTTTTAAAATGTCTAAAGACTTCTCCTTATAAGCTTCCTCCTCAGCACCACTTACTGTGCCTGTGCCATCATCTTGAGAAGCTGCTAACGTATCATCTTTAGCATAAACAACATTTTGCTTTACACTCTCTGCAAAAGCTGTTTTTATATTAATTTCATTAAATAAAGCAGTAGTAGATGCTACTACCCCCACTGCTACTAAGACTGCTGTTAATTTTTTAGAAAACATAATAATTCCTCCCTATATTCTTATTTTTTCATTCTACTCTAATTGTGTATAAATACTTACCACTCTTTAATTATAAAATTTAAATGTCTCAGAAGTTTATTGCAAATGTAAAATAGTTGTAAACTTTTATTTATTTTTCTAAGGAGCAATCTCAATCTAAAAACTTATAACAAGAACCTGTTCTAAACAATAGACACCTCATTATAATATAAATATTTTAGAATATAAATTAAATTGATTTATCTATATTTATAGAAGGTTGATTAAAAATTATGGTTACTTCTGTACCCTTACCTAATTCACTATTTATTTTTATATCTGCATTATGAATTTCCGCTATTTTTTTGCAGATAGAAAGTCCAATACCTGCTCCGTTATTTTTTCTGCTCCTTGCTTTATCAACTACATAGAATGGCTGCCATATTTTATCCAAATGTTCTTTAGTCATTCCTGTACCTAAATCCAAGACAGATATAGAAGTTTTATCATGTAAAACAGATACCTTTAAATATATTTTAGAATCCTTCCCGGATGCTTTTATAGCATTTTCCACTAAATTGCATAATGCCATCTTAATTAGATCTTTGTCAACATCTAATATACAGTCTTCCCCTTCAATAATTAAATCTATATTTTTATCTTTAAGCTTAACAAGTAGAGATTTTTCTGCTTCATATATTATGGGCATAATTTTTTCAGGTGTTAATTTAATTTCCTGAGTCTTAGCATAGATTAAATCCATCATTTTAAAAGCCATTTGCTCAAGTCTTTTCCCCTCTTTATAAATATAGTCTGCAGATTCGAAAAATAATTCTTCATTATATTTTGATGTTCTTATTAAATTAGCATATCCAATTATAGAAGTTAAAGGTGTCTTAAGTTCATGAGTCAGGTTATTTATGAAAGTTTCCTTTTTAATATTCGATATTTCCAACTCATTTATTTTATCTTCTATTGTCTGAGCCATTATATTAAAATGATTTGAAAGAACGTTAAATTCATCCTTTGATTTTATTCTTACCCTTTCAGAATACTGACCCAAAGATATTTTTTGAGTAGACTCTATTAACGTATTTATTGGTTTTGTTATTAATCTGCTTACAAAAAACATAAAAACAGCAAAAAGAGAGCAGATTAAAATATCCAATTTCATAAAAAGAGCATATTGATTCATTTTTTCAATGTATATGTTTGAAATATCTTTAGCATAATGTATTTTTATTGGAACATTATACACATTAACTAAGCTGCTTACATATAAATACTGCTTTCCATCCAATGTTCGAATAATGTAGTTGGTTTTTCCTACAGAAAGATTTTCTAATTCCTGTTTTTCATCTGAAACAGGAAATTTCACATCTGAATATAGTATTTTATTTTGCTGATCTAAAATTTCTATATCCCCATGTTGTCCAGCTTCACGATCAATTAAACTGTTGTATTCACTCATTAAAGCGCTGATTGACATATTAATGTCAGGAGAAGTATCTAAATAATAGATTTTTTGCAAAGCTAGAGAATTAATTCTGAATTCTGAAGAAACAAATTTTTGTTCTGCAAGACATTTCTCAACTTCTTTTTCTAATACATCATTATGAAGTTTTTGTATCAATATAAATCCGGCTATGTTTAAAGTAAATATTAGTAACAATAAAGAAAAGAAATATATTTTCTGCCATAACTTCATATCTATTACTCCTCTAATCTGTATCCAATTTTATATACAGTTTTTATGCTATCTGTAATATTCAGCTTCTTTCGTAGCTTTTGAATATGGGTATCTATCGTCCTTGTTTCCCCCATGTATTCATACCCCCATATCTTTTCTAGTAAATATTCCCTTGATAGAGCCATATTTTTATTTTTCACAAGCAAAACCATGAGTTCAAATTCCTTTAAGGTAAGATCAATTGTCTTATCATCTTTTTTGATAATCCTTTCTTCTTCATATATTTTCAAATTCTCAAATTCTATACAATTACTATTTTTAGAATAACGCCTTAAAACTATTTCAATCCTTGCCAGTAGCTCAACTGTTTCAAATGGTTTGACAATATAGTCCTCTGCACCAGATTTAAGGCCAGTTACCTTATCTGCAAGTCCATTTTTAGCGGTCAGAAATATTACTGGTATATTTAAATCTTTTATTCTGTTCATCAATTCAAAACCATCCATACCCGGCAACATAATATCCATGAGTATCAAATCAAAAGATTCTTCTTTCAATAAATGAAAAGCTTCCAATCCATCAAATACCTGTCTGCTTTCATAACCAGCCATGCTCAAGTTTATTTTTATTAAATTAGAAATAGCTTCATCGTCTTCTACAATTAAAACATTTATTTTCAACTATATTCCCCCTAGTGCAATAATCTAATATTTTTCAGTGAATGTTTAATTTATACCTTCATTATATAATAAATCTTTTAAAAACATTGCAAAATAGTTGTAAAATAGTTTCAAAATGGTTTAAAAACAAATTAATCTATTTACTGATTATATTTTACTGTTATCTAATTTTTTAGCCATTTAATCTTTCTTATGAAACATAAAAGGAATACTTTAAGCTCTTATTGCTCTAAGTATTCCTTTTAATTTCTCTTCATTAATTAAATAAATAATCAGCCACTTTATTAACAAATCCATTTTTATTCCAATAAATCACATCATTAACCAAGAAAGGATTATCTGTAATTATGCTATCTACATTTAAATCAATCATCTTCTTCATTAGATTTTTATCATTTATAGTCCATACAAAAATTTGTTTACCACTATTATGTATTTTATCTATTATATTTTTATTTACAAATGTAGATTCAATGGCATATATATTAACATAGTCCCAATCATAAAAATTACCATAGGCTATTGCACTTATATAACAAGTTTTCAGGTTTGGGTCTATTTTTTTTATCTTTTGTAATACGTCTTTACTCATAGAGGCTATAACACATTGATTTTCAAAGTTATTTTTCTTAATTAAATCTATAACTTTTTGTTCCATATTATTTGCATGTTCGTTAGCCTTAATCTCTATTAGTAATTTAATTTTACCTTTAGAATTTTTTATTACTTCATCAAGAGTTGGTATTTTTTCTCCTTTAAAATCTACACTAAAATAACTACCTGTATCATAAGTTTTAACCTCATCATAATCTACTTCCCATACATTTTTATCTATTCCAGTAGTTCTTTTAAAATTTGAATCATGTATAATTATTAACTCTCCATCTTTTGTTTCTTGAACATCTATCTCGACGTATTCTGCTTGACTTATAATAGCTTCTTTAAGTGCTGCTATTGTATTTTCTGGAGCAGTTATAGACGAAGCTCTATGTGCTGTTGCAGTAGTATTGTAAAGAAATTCTGTATTAAACGGAGAAACATTATTTAAAGAAAATGTAAATGATTCTATGCAAATTCCTAAAAATATTATTGATAATCTAAAAATATTTTTTATAATAGAATCTTTTGGTTTTTTATGTCTAAGCTCTTTTAAATTACATCCATAAACCTGATTATATTCATAATAAATAGCTGACAGAAATCCAATACTCACTATAAATTGAATTACTGATGATATAAATATAGCATAGTCCTTAAATATGATAGTTCTACTTATAAATATGTTCTTTGCATGATCAACATTACCTATATAGTGTTTTGTTAATAATCCAATCAAAATAATTATCACATACGAAATGATATATCCAATAATTGCAGTCAACATGAATAGACCTGTTGAATAAATAAAAATTTTAAATATCTTCCCTTTTGTAAGCGAAATACTCTTTTGTCTTGCTTCCTTAAAACTATCTGTATTTAAGGTAATTTCATGTATACTAAAAATCCACCTTATTGCTAAAATATATATACCTAACATTAAAATAATATATAATATGTTCAACATATTATTAGAATATATATAATCAATTATATATTCTGGTAACTTTATTCTTCCTATAAATCCTGAGGTTAGTACTAAATTTGTTAATGGAACTATAAATATCACAAATGCTATAAGCAATATATTTTTAGTATATATTATTCTAATTGATCTTTTTAATGATTCTTTTATAAGTTCTATTAATCCTATCTTAGAAAATTTTATAGATTTATCAAAACAAATAATTATAGAAGTAAGTTCAAAAAATATATAAAAAGCTAATGCTAAGATTATTAATAGAATTAAAATTATTGATATAGGATTGGTTAATATCTTTGTTATATTGTCAGTACTTAAATAAATTATATTTGCACTTTTCATTAAACTACTTAACATATAATTTATGAATGGCATTATTGCTATTAAAATTAATCCTTTATGAAGTAATTCAAATAAAATTAATGTCATCCAATTGTACCTTATTAGAATATAAAAATTATTTAAAATTCTTTTATTCACAAAAACCCTCCAAGTATTTATAAAATAAGTATATATTTTAATTTTTCTTTAAACCTTATTTTTCTTTATCAATATCACCATTAGAATATAATGCTTTTTTTGCTCCATTACTAGCAATTACTTCTTTATACCAGTTGAAACTTTTTTTCTTATAACGCCCTAGTGATCCTGTTCCATCATCATGACGATCTACATAAATAAATCCATAACGTTTCTTTAATTCAGCAGTAGTAAAGCTTACTAAATCAATACATCCCCAAGAAGTATATCCCATTAATTCTACTCCATCTTCAATTGCTTCTGCTACTTGAACTAAGTGATCTCTTAAATATGAAATTCTATAATCATCTAATACAGTTTTTGTGCCGTCCTCTAATTCAACTAATTCATCAACAGCCCCTAATCCATTTTCAACAATAAATAATGGTTTTTCATAGCGGTCATATAAAATATTTAGATAATATCTAAGTCCTTTAGGATCAATTTGCCATCCCCATTCACTTGCTTCTAAATAAGGATTAGGTACTCCACCAATAATATTTCCTTCACCTGAATTAATAGATTTATCACTAGATTCGCAAATACTCATATAGTAACTAAATGATATAAAATCTACTGTATGTTTCAATAATTCCTTATCTTCTTCTGTAATATTTAATTTAACATCCTTTTCTTTGAAAAATCTTTTTGCATATGCTGGATAGTGGCCTCTAACCTGAATATCTGAAAAAAAGAAATTTTCTCTTTCTTTATTAAGCGTTACCCATACATCATCAGGTGATGGTGTCATTGGATAAACAGGCATCCCTAAAATCATACATCCAATTTTAGCATCAGGAATAATTTCATGACACATTTTTACTGCCATTGCACTAGCCACTAATTCATGATGAATGGCTTGATAAATGTCCTGTTTGCTCAGTTCTTCTAAAGGTGTATAAATTCCTCCACTTAAAAAAGGAGCATGAGTAATTGAATTAATCTCATTAAATGTTAACCAATATTTCACTTTATCCTTGTAACGTTTAAAAACAGTAGAAACATAATTTTTGAAAAAACCAATCATCTCACGACTTTTCCATCCATCATAATTTTTAGATAAATGTAAAGGCGTTTCATAATGAGATAAAGTTACAAGTGGTTGAATTCCATACTTTAAACATTCATCAAAAACATCATCATAAAACTGTAGCCCTTTTTCGTTTGGCTCTTTTTCATCTCCTAATGGAAAAATTCTAGACCAAGCAATAGATAAACGAAAAACTTTAAATCCCATTTCAGAAAATAGCTTAATATCTTCCTTATAGCGATGGTAAAAATCTATCCCTACAAGTTTCATATTATCCTCTGTTGGTTCTGGTGTTGGTTTACCTTTGATTCCTTTTGGTGCTACATCTTCTACACTTAAACCTTTTCCATCTATGTTATAAGCTCCTTCACATTGATTAGCAGCAATTGATCCACCCCATAAAAAATTTTTAGGGAAAATTGTATCCATAGCTTTATCCTCCTCATATTTTAATAATTTTTTATTATTATAATCCAACCTTCTCATTTTTCAATATTTATATTTCACTATACAAGTTTAATATACTTATATAAACATTTCTTACATAAAAGAAGAAGGAGTACATTTCATATTATACTCCTTCTTCTTTGCTTAAATACTTAATCAAACCATCATTTATACTAATATCTTACCAAATTCTCTAGTATGCTATTTATAGACTCCTACTTCATTTCCATAATATAACTATAGTTTAAGTTAGTAACATCAACATTTTATACTAAAAACTTTGTTACTTATGGTACAACTGCCCTTAAATAATTTCTAAGAATAATTCTCTTAGCCTTATTGTAACGTTTTCGTAATATTAAAAAATTATAATTACTGAAGTAATCACTAAATCATCAATATTTGCTCACTTAAACTCCCTAACCTTTTTTAGTTTTAATTCCAAATTTGATTTGCCCATTCTGGATGGTCAATAAAAGGATTTCTATTGTGCTGATATTTTTTGTATATTATATCATTTCTCCTTTTTTCAAGTTCATCAACAGGGTCTTGGTTATTCCATTGAAGTAATGTGCTTAATTTCCCCATGTATGGATTAACCCCATTATTAACTTTATCATTCAATTCTAAATCTACTTCTCCTTTATCACCTTCATATCTTACATCCATGTAAAATAACATTCTAGCGATATCACCTTTTACACTATCTCTTGGTTCCCATGAATCATTATCATATTTACATAAAGTAGCCTCACTGTGTGGAACCCCACCATTATCAAAATCTAGATTTCCTCTTGCACTATTTACAGATACATCAGCAGCTCTTAAATGATGTAAATCTGTTCCTGGTCCTGTTTTAGTTCCAAAATTTCCATGTGACTTTGCCCAAACATGCTCTCTATTCCAATTATTCACTCCTGCTCCTTTTGTGTCTTTTCCTTGAGAACGACCTGTATATAATAATATTACGTTGTTTGTATTATTAGGATCTTCATCGGTATCCATCAATGCTTCCCAAACAGCAGCGTATGATAATTTTTTATTATCATCAATTATTTCATGAAGTGATGATTTTAAAGCTTTTCCACTCTTTCCAATAGCATCTACATAATAGGTATCATCATATGAAGTTGTTGTGTCAGTAATTGTAGTATCATTAGTACTTACTTCATCACTTCCACTAATCTCTTCATCAATACTCGTATCTGAAGTACTTTCGTCTGAAGTACTTTCATTTAAATTATCTTCATTTAAACCGTCCTCATCAGAAGAATTTATCTTTGTTATGCTAGTAATATCTTTTAATCCATCATGTGAAAAATATGAAGTTAAATAACCTGTAACATTAACTGGACTCCCTTGTAAATCTGGGTTTGTTTTTAGTCCAAAAGAGCTTCTATATTTTGCAGAAATTTTAACATAAATCATATTTGATGTACTTGTTTCTGTTTCACTGTCTGCAATCGCAATAGCAGTATCACCAGTGTATCCACTTGTTAAAACTCTATTAGTAGCTATTGGCTGTCCAATTACATAGCCCTGAATAGTTTTTAATGTATTATTTTGATTTTCTATAGCTTGTGTTACTGAATATGGCTGTGTGTTTGTCCCGCTTCCCGTTATAGCATATGTTGTGTTAGGTGTAGAAAAAGAGAAAACTAAGACTAAACTAAGTATAAATGATACTGTAAACCTTTTAATTTTAAACTTTGCATTATTCAAAATTACCCCTCCTAAAATATTTATTAATAATCCATTTTAATACATAGCTTCCCCCTCTTTATAGCAATGCATTTAAATTTACATGAATTATTATGTTTTAATATATTCTAAATATTTAGGATATATTAATGATAATATAAAAATTTATTTCATAATTATACAAGGGTAAATATTATTAGAAATTAATATAAAAATTAGCTAGTAAAATCTACTTTTACTAGCATATTATGTAAATATATTTTCAAATTCAAGAGTCACTTACAACACTCCTATTACATAAAAAATCATTTTTTTTATAATTTTACCATTGCAATATTTAGTATAACGTATTCTAATAAACTATTACATTTTTTCATTATTATACCAACTTCCTTTTACTATAAAAATTAAAATATAAATACCTTAAAGTAATTTTTTAAATTTTAAAATACAGAGATCAACTTCATTAATACTATAATAATCATTCAAAGTGATAAACTTCCTGTTATAAACGAACAAAATAAAGATAAAATATATTTGTTAGGCAAATTAATCATGTCTAAATTTTTAGTAATTAAAGATTGTGAAAAATGAAAGGAGAACATAATTATGGTTAGAAATGCTAACGATGTACCAGGTTTAAAGATACTAAATTCACCACCTTCAGAACAAAACTCCTCTAATAATGTTTTTGATAGCAATACTCAGAAAGCTAAGCAAGGTGTAACTTTAGGAAAAGGAAAAAAAGTAGTACATTGATTTTAATGAAATTCTAGTGATTCTAAAATAGTCCGTGTAAACTTCATGAAGATTATATAAAAAATTGTCAAATGAAGTTTACATGGGTTATATATTTATCTGAAAATTAATTAATAAAATAACGTATACCACATATATCTGTACAAAACAAAAGTTATGAATATATAAAATTATATCCTAAAGTCCATGCTATTGTATTTATTTTAAATTATTCTAAAGCCCTCGACTTTCTCACGAATATTGATAAATTTCTTGTAAACTAATATTATAAAAATATTTTGTAGACCACTTGTTTGGAGTTATATCCTCTAATTTCTTAATTTTATTTTTGCTGTCAATGAATATTCCTAGATCTTTTGTACATCTAATACAATATTTCCACTTAAGGATTTCATCTATAAACTTAAATAAATCAATGCCTTTAAATCCTCTATCAGCAAGTATAGTAACATCAAATTCATATGAGTTAGTATATCTTGTGTAAGAAGTTAAGTCCTTTTTTAACATGGCAGAAGTCTTTATTTCCAGTCTATTTATATCTAAACAGCCTAGGCCAAAGTGGAATAGCTCTTCTTCCTACCTTTAACGAAAACTGAAGTATCACAAATCTATCATCTATTGTTGTATGATCAAATATTATATAAATTGATTTTGATTTAAATTTATATTTTTTTAATAATTTATACGCAAAAAACTCATAGAGTTTTTCAGGATTAATGGCTTTATTACTTAAAAATCTTTGCAATCTTTTTATTTTACTTTCTTCTGTTCCCAAAGAATAACAATCTTTTAATTCTTGAGATATTTTAGATAAAACTACTGATTGTGAAGTTATTATTCCAACAACTATTGCAATTAAATTATTTAAGCGAGGAGCAGATAAAATTATCATTTTTTCTAGTATTTTTTTCAATTCTGTAGTAATATATTTTTGATCGTTGATCATAGAAACCACCTTTCTTTTGTGAATTGGATGTGCAAATCAATTTTACACTAGAAAAAGGTGGTTTTTTATATTTTTCAGAATAATTTTTCTGCATAATTCATATTCCCAATTATATGGTTATATAAAATACTATAAATACTATTTAGTTATCCACACTATATTCCTTTTTATAAAATAAGAACATTAATATTATGAGTAGTTAGGTTGAAAAACCTCATGGTAAATAAATCCATAATTTATAAAAAAATTCATATGTATAAAAACTACTATTAGACAAATAATAGTTTTGTGACTATTCAATGAGAGGAGAATAGTATGAATTTAATAACGAAAGGAAGTAAGATTATTATGGGAATTTTAAGTGGAAATCCTCAAGATGAGCCTTTACATTATGGAGAAGTATTTGGACTATGGAGCTCTTTATCAGTTGCAAAAGGTGCATTAGACGGTTATCAAGTTTATATTAATCATACTGGTGACCAAGAGTTAAAAGCATTTTTAAAACAAGTAATTGAATCATCAATCAAACCATCAATAAAAGAAATAGAAGAAGTATTACTACATAACGATATTGCGGTTCCACCCACACCAGCAGAACGACCTGAAGCAGACCTTGAACAAATTCCAGTTGGAGCGAGATTGCAAGATGCACAAATAGCTTATATAGTAGCTGCTGATATAGCAGCAGGTGTTGTAGCAAGTAGTCAAGGAATGAGTCAATCAATTCGTGAAGATGTTGGACTATTATTTGGCCAAATGGGTGCAAAAAGAGCAAAAGATGGTGCAGCATTATTACAAATCATGAAAGATAAAGGTTGGCTAGTTCCACCGCCACTTCATCATGAAACAAAACAACAATAATTAATAACAAGTTCGTAAAAGGGTAGAAAAACAGATACAAATATCTGCTTTCTACTTTTTTTATATTATTTAACTAACGTAAGGCGTTAGTTGTAGAAGAAAAGAAGGCGAATCCTAAAAATAATGGATTCGCCTAGAAATTAACCTTATCTTCTTTTTTGTACATTTAAATGGTGGAGTCGAATCTCATTGAACCACTAGATTACAAAAACCTCATTTATTTATGATACGGTTCACCGTATCAGTTACAAGTGAGTTTTTTCTAAGTAAATATTAATTTTCATAAATATATAATAATTTTTTAATACGTTTAATAAGCTCTACGCGTACATTCTCTGGAGCTAAACATTCACATTTATCTCCAAATCCCATTAATATATTATATCCTAAATCATCACCTACAAAAGGAAACTCAACTATAAATTTATCCTCTCCATAAGCCTTTACATTCTCTTCTCCACATCTTTCAACCATTTGTTCTCTCAAAGACCAATCAACTAGAAGCTTAATTGTAATAAGCCTTTTATCTATCCACCCACTTCCATCTAATGGTTTTGATTTAAACTCCCTTGGTACAAATATTGATTCTAATATTTCAAGGTTTGAAATTCGAGATAATTTAAATACTCTAAAATCTTCTCTTAAAGTACAATATCCTTGTAAATACCAGTTATTTTCTTTCAATATTAATTTATATGGTTCTATACAACGTTTATCTTTTTTTCTATTACCACCATAATATTCAAATGATAAATACTTACTATCATTTAAAGCACTTTTTACTTTCTCAAGATTTGGTTGAAAACTCTTATTCCCCATCCACGTAGTAAGGTCAATAGTTATTTGATTTGACTTTAATTCAATATCTCTAAATTGGTCTTTCGGAAATAAACTCTTTACCTTTTCTAAAGTACCTATAACTTCTTTATTGGATAATGTTGTTGCAACACTAGAAAGCCCCATTAAAAGCGTTGATATATCTGAAGCAGTAAAAAACTTTTTATCAATTTTATATTCAGGCATTATACTAACACCGCCATTTACCCCAGTATGAGTAATTATTGGTATCCCTGCTAAAGATATTGTATCTATATCCCTATAAATGGTTCTAGGTGTAACTTCAAACATCTCAGCTAATTTTATTGCACTTATTCTTTCATTATTTAGTAACACCATAATAATGGATATCAATCTATCTATTTTCAATAATATCTCTCCTTGAAATCATGTATACATTTATTTTATAACCTTGACATAATGGTGTCAGATTTACTGTGATATATTTAATCTGTTAGAAATAATATACATAATATATAGGAGGATTACAAATGAATTTTTCACAAGAATTTAATAGGATTATGCTATCTCAAAAGGAGTTAGCTTTAGCAACAAGTGTAGATAATATTCCAAATGTTCGAATTGTTAATTTTTACTACAATATTTCAAAGAAAGGAGTAGTATACTTTTCAACATTCTCAGATAATCCAAAAATTGAAGAGTTTGCTAAAAACAACATAGCGGCATTCACCACTATCCCATCTAATGGAAATGAACACGTTAGAGTTAATAAGGCACTAATTCAAAAAAGCAATTTAACAATATTTGATTTAAAAAATGATTTTATCAAGAAAATTCCTGATTATGAAATCACAATAAATGAGGTTGGAAATCAATTATCTCTTTATGAAATTCACTTTAACCAAGCTACTGTTACATTAGATTACACTCAAAGTGATATCATAACTTTATAGTATAATAATGAATAATCCAAAGATAGTTAAGATATCTTTGGATTATTTAATATTACTTATAAAAACCCTATTTTTCAACCTTACTTCTGATACGGTATTTTCTTTGCTTAAAACACTCTAACCTTAGTAATATCAACACTTAACTAAGAAACCGCATTTACTTATGATACGGTTCTCTGTATCTACTTTAAGTGAGGTTTTCCATTTAATCCCCTACCCTATAGTTACTATCTTCTCAGTTAGATAAAAGTTTATACATAGTTATATTAATCTAATTTTTCTACTTTAATAGATAATTCTATTAAATACTCATCCTGTGATTTTGATACAAGATATCCTATTAATTCACTTTCATATGCATCTCCTGTAACTTTATATCCATTCTTCTCTATAATTCTTACTTTTTGGGGATTTCTAGGAACTTGTTGTTGAGCATTGTCTGGATCTACCTTCCAAAATTTTATTATGAAAAATTATAAAGTCGTTAATACTGTAATTGCACTATTACTTGTCTATTGCTCAATCTCATTAATTATTTAATAATAACTTTTTTGAAGTTGAAAATATATAATTAGTTCTTGTTTTTGTACAATTGAAAAACTCAGGACAATTAATCTGAGTTTAACTTATTTCTAAAAATAAAATATACTCCACTACCTATTATGCATGTGATAGTATAGGAAACATTAATTTTTCTGTTCTAAATGGAATTTCTTTTTTTCCTCTTACAAAAAAAGTAGTGTCTTCTTCATTTACCAAACCCTCTTCATAGTAAGATGTATTACTCGGAGTAAAGCCTAAAACTACCTTCTTCGTTTCATCTATCATTAATGCATTAATAGCTTTATCTAAATCTACTTCTTTCATTGCAAATACATCTTGTATGTATAACACCGCTTCATCATATTCACATATAGCAATAACATTATAATCCTCAATGTAATATATATTATCTTTCATAAAATCCATACAATAAAACATTATTAGTGAAATATTATTTTCAACATGAAGCTGGGATATAGATACTCTATTATTTACAATTTTAATAAAAATTTCTTTATCACTAGCCTCTTCAATATTTAACTGTCTTACTTTTTCTAAAGACTGATCTTTAACTTTATTTATTGAATATTGATACTCATTATGCTTATCAAATCCGAACTTAAGATAAAAGTTAATAACACTATCATTTGCATACAGATATATACAGTCACACTTATTTTCCCATTCTTCTATAACTTTCTCCATAAGTGCTTTACTTAATCCATTACCTCTATAATCCTCATCTGTCATAACGGTTCCTATTTGTATATATCTTTTTCTATCACCTTGAATTAAAACATCCATAATATTTACTGAAACATTAGCTACTACTTTTTTATCATCCAATAATGAATATGGTATGTATTTACTATTCCAATATCCTTCTTTATACCACTTTTCAAAATTAAACCCATAAGTTTTTTCTGTTAATAAGTTAAAACTATTTCTTAATATGCTATCATCTTTATAATTGCTCTTATACACATATTTTTTTCCATTAACATCTAAATAATTATCCATCCCTTTTTATTCCTCCAAGTTATATATTATTTTAATAATTTTATTTTATTGATTTTATTATATCAACCTCAAAAACTTTTCATAAACAAATTTGAGCAATAACATATAAAATGTTATTGCTCATAAATTTATAATTTTCTTTTTTCTTGTAAAATAATTCTATCAATACTTTTCACAGATAAAAAGTACTTATCTGCAAGCTCTTCCTTAGTTGTTCCATTATTAAAATCATCATAAATAGATATATTTCTATATTCCAAACATTTCCTAACACCAGTATTTTCTCCCCATTTTTTTCTTTTTGCTTCTTTTTTAGGGATATAAATATACTTACCATCTATATATTGTTGAACTATTTCCATTACTTCTTTTGGAAATATATCCTCTGCATTAATAATCATTTAAATATTTTATAATTATTATATAATATAATTTCAATAAAAACCTCACTTATTTATGATATGGTTCACCTTAACTACTTCAAGTGAGGTTTCTCCATTTTATTCCTCTGTATATATTCTACATAATTATGGTATAATTCTAAAGTAATATTTTGTAGTTCCGTAGTAGGTTGCTACGAATGTACGAAAAAAGTGCTTCATCCCCTCAAGATTAGCACTTCTTTCATAGAAAATTTACTTAATTAAATTCATCCAATAGCCCCTAAACAAAATAACCACTATAATTAATATTTTTTATTACCTACACACTTATCACCAACAAAAATAATTATCTTATATCTTTTTATTTATTATCTCATCATTTATTTTATCTATGAAATTATCTAATTCTAAAATCCCTTCATCACCATTTTCTCTGCTTCTTAAAGAAATATTTTTATCATTCTCTTCCTTTTCACCGATAACAATAATATAAGGAACTCTTTCATTTCTAGCTTCTCTTATTTTATAACCTATTTTTTCACCACGTAAATCTATTTCAACTCGTATTCTATTAGCTAATAACTTTTCCTTAACTTCATTTGAATAATCTATAAACTTATCAGAAATAGGTAATATCTTTACTTGAATTGGAGCAAGCCATGTTGGGAACTTACCTGCAAAGTGTTCTATTAATATACCAATAAATCTTTCAATACTTCCAAAAATAACTCTATGAATAACTATTGGTCTATGCTTTTCACCATCACTACCAATATAGTCTAATTTAAATCTTTGAGGTAATTGGAAATCTAATTGAATAGTTCCGCATTGCCATGTTCTACCTAGACTATCTTCAAGGTGGAAATCTATCTTCGGACCATAAAATGCTCCATCTCCTTCATTTATTTTATAAGGTAAATTCATCTCATTAAGAGCATCTTTTAATGAATCCTCTGCCATATTCCAATCTTCATCGCTTCCCATAGAATCTTCTGGTCTTGTGGATAGTTCAACTCCATATTTAAAACCAAACTTTAAATATACTTCATCAATTAATGATACAACACCTTTAATTTCTGATTTTATTTGTTCTGGTAACATAAATATATGAGCATCATCTTGAGTAAAGGCTCTTACTCTCATAAGTCCATGTAAAACACCTGATAACTCATGTCTATGAACTCTTCCTAGTTCTCCAACTCTCATTGGAAAATCTCTATAAGAATGTGATTCAGATTTATAAACAAGCATTCCTCCTGGACAATTCATAGGCTTCAATGCAAATTCTTCATCATCAATCATTGAAGTATACATGTTTTCTTTATAATGATACCAATGTCCTGAAGTTTCCCATAACTTTTTATTTAACATTATTGGAGTTTCAATTTCTAAATACCCAGCCTTTTCATGTATCTCCCTCCAATAATTAATTAAATTATTTTTAAAAACTACACCCTTAGGTAAAAAGAATGGGAATCCTGGTCCTTCATCAGCAAAAGTAAATAGTTTTAACTCTTTTCCAAGCTTTCTATGATCCCTCTTCTTTGCTTCTTCTATATTATTTAAATAAGTCTTTAAAAGCTCTTTACTAGAAAATGCTACTCCATAAACTCTTTGTAGCATTTTATTTTTTTCATTAGCCTTCCAATAAGCACCTGCTACGTTTGTTAATTTAAAATCCTTAATTGATTTAGTGGAATATAAATGTGGTCCTCTACAAAGATCAATAAATTCACCTTGTTTATATAGAGATATTACTTCCCCTTCTGGAAGTTCTTTTATTATCTGAACCTTATAAGGTTCATCTCTTTCTTCCATTAACTTTATAGCATCTCCTCTACTTAATTCCATTCTTTCAATACTTAGGTTTTCTTTTATTATATTGTTCATTTCCTCTTCTATTTTAACTAAATCTTCATTATTTAATGGATTTTCTAAATCAAAGTCATAGTAAAATCCATTTTCTATTGATGGTCCAATAGTTACTTTTGCATCTTTATAAATTCTCTTTACTGCTTGTGCCATCACATGTGAGGTAGTATGTCTCATAACCTCAATTCCTGCTTCATCATTATAAGTTAGTATATTTACCTCATCGTCATCTTCAAGTTTATAACTTAAATCAACTAAGGTGCCATTTACTTCACCTACAACTGCAGCTTTTGCTAACTTTTTGCTAATTAAGTTAGCTAATTCTAAAACATTTGATTCTACTTTGATTTCTCTTATTGATCCATCTTTTAATTTAACGTTAATCATTACATTCTACCTCCTTTTGTAGATTTAATTTTTAATATAAAAAAACATCCATCCCGCAAATTTTGGGACGAATGTTATATCCGTGGTTCCACCCAAATTGAATTTTAAAATTCAATTCATCTCTAAAAAGTATTATCAATCTCCACCGATGGTATTTCTCAAGTCTTTGATACTAAACCATAACTCCAGGGTAGTTTTCTTATAGTCATATTTGAAAGTGCTTACAGCCACTGACACTTTCTCTCTTAAAACTGTATTCTATAATACTCGTCCCTATCAACACTTGTTAATATTATGTTAATTTACTGTAATATTCAAATTACAGTAAATTAATACTATCACTTTTTTATTTATTTGTAAATATTTTTTTCACCTATACAATTTTTAAAGCTATTTACAAAATAATCAATTACTATATTTTTTTGTTCTTCTCTCGCTAATCCTACTCTCCAAATTGCTTGAAGACTATGTCTCGCTGTAACAAATTTAGGGTCCTTCATTACATTCCATAATTTAGGAAATTAACCGATAATTTTTTATTATAGTCACTTATAGCTAAATTAGATAAAAGCTGTGCCTCTCTAGATCTTTTGTAATTATCTTTACTAGTTAAATATTCTATAAATTTTATTTTAGCATTATTATAAAAAAACGTATCTCTTACTTATGACATAGTCAACCATAACCTCTCTAAGTGAGGTTTTAGCACCAAATCACGTTACCATAAAACATTGTCATTCCACTTTATTTTGTTAAAAGAGTAATTTGTGAATTCCTATACTTCTTTTAATTTTTTCATCAATTATTGGTTAAAATAACATAAGTATTAAATCTTTTAGATAAAGGAGATCTTTTATATGGACTTTTTACATGGTCAGGAAACACTTAGCACCATTGAGTGGATACTTCGTGCTATTATTGCTTTTTTCTTTTTACTGGCTGTTGCAAAAATCTTAGGGCAGCGTTCCCTTTCTCAATTAAGACTACTTGATTTTACTATTACTTTAGTAATTGGTAATATTATTGCCCATCCTCTGTCTGATGAAAAACTTGGATTAGAGGGCTCCATCATTACAACACTTGTATTAGTTATTCTATATCTTAGTGGAGTATTCATCATTCTTAAGTTTCCGTCTCTTAGAAGACTTATTAATAATTCGCCAATTACAATTGTTCAAAATGGTGAAATACTTTATAACGGATTAAAAAAAGCAAGAATATCAATTGATGTATTATTAGAAGAATTACGTGAAGAAAAAGTAGAGGATGTGAAAAAGGTAGCATTAGCAACTTGGGAGCCTGATGGTAAAATTTCTGTTTTTTTACATCCAGAATACGAGCCAATTACGCATTCATCTTTACATATAGAAATGGAACCTTTTAATTTTCCAAGAACAATTATTAAAGAAGGTAAAATTAATTTCAAGGAGCTAAAAGGACTTCATAAAGATGAAGACTGGGTTGTTTCCAAATTAGAAAATTTATATCAAACCGGGGTAAAAAATGTTTTGCTTGCCACACTTGATAATAAAGATAACCTAAAAGTTTTTTTATATAAGTAATACATTGAGGCGTAAACATATCCATTTATATACAGATTAGTTTAATCCTCTTTTATTCTAAAAACCTCATTTATTTATGACATGGTTCCACGTTACACCTACAACGTAGATAGTTTTTCAAACTTTCTTATACTATCGTACCTTATTGTATTCCATATTAATTATACTCTTTTTCTTATTGATATCTTATAACCTAAGTTAACTATTAGATTATACAAAATATTAGCTAGTAAAATATTTAATTTTACTAGCTAATACTTTTAATCTCCAACACCAAAATCAGTATTTTCAAATAATATTTCTACTTTTTCAACATCTTTTAAGAATTGATATTCTTTTTCAAACCATTTTATTAATTCTTCATCCCTTTTTACTTTAGTAGTATTTTCAGTAAATATATTTACTGTTCCATAGTCAAAATGATGTAATACTATATCTATATCCCTTTTTATTATTTCTTTTGTTTGCCCTTTTATTCCAACCAATAGACAAACTGATTGAAAATTCTCTTTTACTTCTTCATATGTTTTAAAGTTAGCATTTTTATTTAAAAATTTATTTCTAAAATCATTATCAAAACTTTCTACTCCAATTTTAAAAACTATTTCTATTCCAAAAAAGTCTCTCATCTCTTGTAATCTATTTTTATAACACCAATGACTTTCTAAAAATAATTTTGTTATTTTATTTTTATCTATTACTTCTTTTATTTTCTTTAATGTTTCTTTTGGTAATTCAAAACAGCTCCCAGAATTTATTACCTCTAAAGTCTTATAAACACCTTTTACATTATCAAGAACTTCAAAATTTAATTTATTTATTTCTTCCTCTTTTGTTGAGTTATCATCTATATAATCACAAAATGTACATTTACCCCAAATACATGGAAATCCTTTTAATAAAACAATTTCTCTCTTATTTTTTTCTTCTATAACATTATATCTGTCCATTAATCTCATTCCTAACTAAGTTCATAGTAATTTTTATTGGCATAGCTTTTATTACTGAAAATACTAATGCAAAATTAACAGCTTTATCTAGTAAATCCGTAAATATTTGAGTAGAAAATACTGCTGTAATTGTACTTATTCCTAAATTTTTAAATATAGCAACAAATATACTAGACCCAGATGAAGTTACCCCATTAAATACAAATGCTGCTACTATTGATGCCGTTATTGATCCTAAAATCGTAATTAATATAATTGAACAAACTGATTTAATGCCATCAAATTTAGAATTTTTAAAACATATTCCACTACTTAATCCTACAATTAATTGGACAGGCATAAAATAAAATGAAATCGGATCAAAAGTTGCCCCATTTACTATTGAAGTTAATCCACCAACTATTCCCCCATTAATTGGTCCTAATAAAATAGCACTTAATAAAGTTCCTATTGTATCAATATATATTGGTAATTTAAAACTTAATGCTATAAATCCGCCTACAAGATTTATGACTATACATAAAGACATAAATATCATAATATTTAAATTTAATTTTTTCATATTTTAATTTCCCCTTTAATAACAACTTAACACGGTTTAGTGTTCCTGAGCTCAATTACTCCATTCACCTTTATTTATGGATATATCAACAAAATCCACTAAAACATAATTTAAAGATTAATTTATATTTTTGCATATTGCTTAATTACCGTACTTTGAATTATTTAATATATTTAAAATATCTTTTTTGTATTCTGGAAGTAATCTTGTTAAAAACATTTCCATAAAAGCTTTTGAATTTACTTCTGTTAATACTAAACAATTTGGTTCTTTTCTATAAAAATCCCCTTCATCTACTAAACTCATGCCAATTGCTTTTCCTTCTGTAACTATATCCACATAATATTCTTTTCCATTGCAAATACTTGGATTTATAAAATAAGCTATTGCTAATGGATCATTTATTACGCACCCCAAAGTTCTTTCTTGCTCCCAATGAAAATCAACATAAAATCTTGTTATTTTAACTATTAAATCCGCTAATGGATTTTTAAATTGCTTTAACATCTCAATATAGTTAGGAGTTAATACAATTTCTCTTGTTACATCTAATCCAACCATAGTAATTTTTTTATTAAGTTCATTAAAAACTTTTTCTGCACCATGAGGATCCACCCAAAAATTAAATTCAGCAACCTGTGAACAATTTCCAAAACTCTTAAATGCTCCCCCCATTAAAACTAGCTCTTTAATTTTTCTTGTTGTTTCCTTATCCTTCTCTAAAGCTTTTGCAATATTAGTTAAAGGTCCTATTGCTATTATTGATAGCTCATCCTCTTCTCTTAAAGAGTTTAGAATAAAATCTACTGCTCCATCTTTGTAGTTAGTTTCTTCTACTTTAGGTAAAAATGTTTCTCCAAGTCCATCTTCTCCATGAGTGTCTTCTGCTGTAATTAGTTCTCTTACTAATGGCTCACCATCCCCTATATATACAGGAATATCTAACCTTCCAAGTTCTTTTAATATTTTAAGAGCATTTTCTGCACCTTTTTTAGCATGTACATTCCCAGAAACAATAGTTATACCTTTTACTTCTAATTCCTCAGATTTTAATGCAAGCATGATTGCTAATGAATCATCAATTCCAGGATCACAATCTATTATTATTTTTTTCTTATTCATTAAAATTTCTCCTTGTCTTTTATATTTAGAATAAAGCTACAACTCTCCATTTTTTCTATTCAATCTTCAAATAATCTGCTCTCTAACCCAATATATTATTGGCTTCTTAATATTTAAAAATCATATAATTTATTTAAAATGCTATGTTTTAAAGTTTTGATATATTGAGTAGGCAAAGTTACATTGTAATTAGCTTTGTAGAATGCTTCTAACTTTGCTTATTCATATAAACACGCTACTAAAACATAGCAAGATAAAATAACAATATAATTTCCTAAATAATGAAAAAACACCTTGAGCATATCCATCTCAAAGCGTAAGAAATTAAAGTCACTTAATTTTATGAGAAAAATCATCTAAATCAAGTGAATAAAAATAAAAAAGGTCGCACTTAACCATGCGACTCATTAAATCTTATTTAATTGCCTAGTTTTTTATAGAGGGATGGTCTTCGAACCTCTCCCACTTTTTTGATAAAGTGGATTTTTTTATTAAATTTTCTTTTTGAGTATATCAAATATTACAATTATTTTCAAGTAATATTTATTTAATTTTAACCTTATCTAATTTTTTATTGTATATAAACATATATAACGAAGCTGCAAATATTATTATATATCCTATAACGCTTAAGTAATCTGGTAAAGCTCCAAATATAACTAAACTTATTATAGCTGAGAATAGTATATTTGAGTAATCAAATATTGATATTTCCTTAGCTGCTGCATATTTATAAGCTAAAGTTACTCCAAATTGACCTACACTTGCAAAAACACCTGCAAGTATTAAATAAGTCAACTGCATCATTGTCATTGACTTATAAGACATCATCATAAATGGAAACAACACTATTGATGAAAAAGTTGAAAAATAAAATACTACTGTATAATGTTTTTCCTTTCCTCCAAGCACTCTAAGACAAGTATATGCTGCTGCTGCAAATATAGCACCTCCAACTCCTGCCAAAGCTGATATTACTTCAAGATTAAATGATGGTTTTATAATAAATAATGCTCCTAAAAATGCAATTATTAAAGATGCAATTTGTTTTGTATTTATTTTCTCACTTAAAAATAAAGCTGAAAAAATAATTACGAAAAATGGACTTAATTTGTTTAACATATTAGCATCTGATAAAATTAATTTATCTATTGTATAAAAATTCAACACAATTCCTAATGTTCCAAATAAAGATCTTAATATAAGAATTTTTTGATTTTCTCTTTTTCCAAAAAAACTTTCTTTATGCTTAATTATTAAACTTAAAGCAATTAAACTTGCTACTAAATTTCTAAAAAATGATTTTTGCAAAGATGGTAAATCTCCTGAAAGCTTAACAAAAGCTGACATCATTGCAAATCCAAATGCTGATAATATTATAAATATTATTCCTTTACTTCTATTACTTAAATTGTCTAAATTCATAATTTCCTCACTTTCCTAGTTAAATAAGGTTCTATATATAATTTATATATTTTTTAACACTTTGTTTCAATAAATTATTCATATAAAATTCTTTATATTAACTATAATAACATATTACTCTGAGTTCTTTAAAATTTAATGTTAAAATAAAGCTTTGTTTTTAAGGCAATGTTGATATCTGCAATAAGTAAATTAACATTATAATTGAACTTTTAGAATTCTTAATGAATATTGTCCTATTTACTGCTTGTCACAATTTTATATTGGGAGCAAGTTAAAATAGGACTATATTAATTTTAGTATTCTTAAGTTTAATTACTCAGTTCAACGTTACTTATTCATATATCAACATTATTCAAAATAAAAACTGCTGATAACAATTTTATCAGCAGTTTCTATTTTAATACATATGATTTGATCATAATATATAATTTGATGAAATGTACTTTGTCTTAGGGAGAACAGAAAAAATCCAAACTAAATGATAAGGTCACGCAATTATTCATTTAGCATATTAGTATTTTGAGTGTGTGCTTTCAATACTTGCTAATTTATTTTTCCTAGTACATTTCATAAATTTTTGCTTTTGTAAAATTTTTATTGTGTATAGCAATAATTTGTCTCATCTGTCATTGAATGAGTTATGTTTGTCCTTGAGATTGATTCTCAATTACAATATTATAATATCTCTATTTAGTACTATTGTCAATACATTATTAGAAAATTTTATTTTTTATTTTTTAATTCATATAAAATTCCTTTTTCAGTACAAATAATAAATTCACTACCTTTATCCTCTGTTGCATAATTTATTATTTCACTTGTACTTCCTATATAATCTGCTAAAACTCTTATTTCCTTTGTACATTCTGGATGAACTAATATTTTTGCTTCTTTATATTGTTCCTTCAATATTAATATACTTTCTTTTGAAATTTTGTTGTGGCATGGACAAAATTCATCCCATAATATAAATTCCTTATTTTTAAAAAATTCTGATATATATTGTCCTAAATTTTTGTCTGTAAGAATATTATTTGTTTGTTTGGTACATTTTTTATTATTCTTAATGCACTCGAAGAAGTAACTGAAACCTCACTATATGCTTTAACTTTATTATGTAGAATTTATATAACATACTACATAAGCATTAGGATATTTTTTGCTTTTTAAGGGAATACTTTTATTGTGTGCTAATAAATAGGTTATAACGTACTTTAAAATAAATTACGTTGAATTTACAAATTAAAATTTTAATTTAGATTTAAATTTATGCTGATCATAATCTAAAATCCAGTATAAATTATCCTTATTTTAGGATAAATAAATTTTAGGAGGAACATATAAATGAAAAAGTTTGTTTGTACAGTATGTGGTTATATTCATGAAGGAGATACCCCACCTGAAATTTGCCCTGTTTGTAAAGTAGGTGCAGATAAATTTATTGAAATGAAGGATGATATGGCTTGGGCTGATGAACATAGAATCGGAATAGCAAGTGGTATCCCTAGTGAACTTATAGACGATTTAAGAGCTAATTTTACTGGTGAATGTACTGAAGTTGGAATGTATTTAGCTATGTCTCGTCAAGCTGATAGAGAAGGTTATCCTGAAGTTGCAGAAGCATATAAGCGAATTGCCTTGGAAGAAGCTGAACATGCTGCTAAATTTGCTGAAATACTAGGTGAAGTGGTTTTTCCTGATACAAAAGCTAACCTAAAGGCTAGGGTTGAAGCTGAGTTTGGTGCTTGTGATGGTAAAAAGAAATTAGCTACATTAGCTAAAAAAGAAAATTTAGATGCTATCCATGATACTGTCCATGAAATGTGTAAAGATGAAGCTAGACATGGTAGAGCATTTAAGGGACTACTAGATAGATATTTTAAATAGAAATTTATAACTAAAATTATTTTAAATATAATATATGTTTTAATTATATGTTGATATATGCAATAGGTAAAGTTGCATATATCAATACACTACTAAAACATAACACAAATATAAAATTTTATTTTAAAAGGAGTGTCTTTAATGCAAAAAATTAATTGTGACGTAAATAATTGTTCTCATAACTGTTCTGGTATTTGTTACGCCAATCGTGTTGATATAGGTGGAGATTCTGCACAAAAAGATTCTGATACTTGCTGCGGATCTTTCTTAGATAAAAAGCATTATAGTGATTTAACTAATAATTCAAATAGTTCTGGTGAATGTGATTGCTTAGTTTGCACTGTTAAAACTTGTACTCACAACTATAATAACCTTTGTGATCTTTCATCAATAAATGTTAATGGTTCAAATCCAAATATGTATACAGAAACTAATTGCCAAAGTTTTGAATCTAAATAACATATTTTAATTAAATAAAAAACTTTTAAATTCATTTCTATCATGAATTTAAAAGTTTTTATTATAAATTTTCTACATTTGAAGCTATTCAATATTAGTTATCTAATTGTACATTCCATCTATAATTACTTAATTTTATGAACTTTTTATTTTAATGAAGTACATTAAATCTTTTTATAATAATAAATGTCTGAATTTCTTTACTACACATCTTGTATTTGCACCTTACTCTGTTATACTTGTTAGTGTCATATAATACTGAAAGAGGTGTTTATTATAATAATAAATTATAAAAATATGGAAAATAAATATGAGATTAATAACAAGATTGCTTTTATTACAATTTTAAAAAAGAATGGTGAAGAACTTACAACTAAAGTAGATGTTGAAGATCTTAATAAAGTTAAAGAATCAGGAACTTGGTTTGCTGAATGGAACAAAGATCTTAATAGCTATACAGTGCAAAATATAAGCGTAACTAAAATGAATAAAAAATCTAAGCCACTAAAGCAAAGTTTACAATCTATAATTTTAGATACTAATCCAAAGACTCCTATTAGACATATTAACGGAGATACTTTAGATAATAGAAAATCTAACTTAGAAATAGTTGAACGTAATATAAGAAATGATTATGAAGTAGTTAATGATGATACTATAGCTATACTTTTAAGAGATAAGTATGGTAAGGTACAAAACAAAGCATTAATATCTAAAGAAGATTTAAGAAAAGTAGTAACTGATACATATACTTGGGTGCTTCATAAAAATTATGATAATTTTTGTGTTATCGCAAACACACCTAATGGCAGAATACATTTAGATAGAGTACTTATGAACCCTGATGAAAATCAAACAGTTCATCATATAAATCTTAATCCATTAGATAATAGAAGAAGTAACTTAGAAAAAACAGGTATCTAATTCTATTATCCTCATAAAAATTCAAACTGTGTTTTGTAGTGTATTGAGATTGGCCTTGAGTAAGTTAGCTTCGGAATACTACTTTAACCATTTCATATATAAAAACATATCTAAAACATGGTCAACATAAAAATAAACTCTAAGCATAAAAAATATACTTAGAGCTTATTTTTATTTATTCGTGATATTCAAAAAAATCAATTTATATTTAATTCATCATTAGAATACAATATTATTTTAAAGTTATTCCTTGATTATCTTTTCCATGACAAATTGCTGCTGATGAACATCCAGAGCATCCACAGCCACAACCGCCTTCTCCATTTTTAGCTTTCTTTATTCTTTTGAACACTACTAATCCCATCATGAAAAATATAATACCAGCTATTATTATTGTAGCTAACATAAGTATCACTTCCTCTTATAAAGTTTATTAGTAGATAATTTTAAATAATTATCTACTAATATTTAAAATACTATTTTGTATAACTTAATTTAACATCACTCTTTATATTTACTAATTTTTTGTTTGATGATAGAATTCCAGTTATTATTGCTGCTACTATAGCAATTGCTATAAGTGCACCTATTATATTCCCACCATAAAATAATGCGTTACCTATTTGATTTATTAATAAAGCAACAAGATATGCTGTACCTGTTTGGAATCCTAATGTAATCCAAGTCCATTTCCATGAACCCATTTCTCTTTTTATTGCACCAATTGCTGCAAAACAAGGAGCACAAAGCATATTAAATGCTATAAATGAAAATGCGCTTACTGCTGTAAATGCTCCTGCCACATTCATAAAAAGTGTTGGATCTTCTTCTGTTGCTTCTGTAATACCAAATAGTATACCAAATGTTGCTACAACATTTTCTTTTGCTACAAGTCCAGTAATTGTTGCAACTGCAGACTGCCAATCACCAAAACCTAATGGTGCAAAAATTGGTGCAAAAATATTTCCTATGCTTGCTAGTATACTGTCACCAGCATCTACCATTTCTAATGACCAATTGAATGATTGCATAAACCATATTGCTCCACAAGCAACAAATATAATTGTACCAGCCTTTATAATAAATGCCTTTCCTCTATCCCACATATGCATAAGAACACCTTTTAAACTTGGTATATGATATTGTGGAAGTTCCATAACGAATGGAGCTGGCTCTCCTTGAAATAGTTTAGTCTTCTTTAAAAGAATACCACAAATAATTATCATTATAATTCCTAAAAAGTATACTGATGGTGCTACCCATGACGCTCCACCAAATATTGCCCCTGCAAACAATGCTATTATTGGAATTTTAGCTCCACACGGAATAAATGTTGTTAACATAATAGTCATTTTTCTATCTCTATCATTTTCCATAGTACGAGTTGCCATGATTCCTGGAACTCCACATCCTGAACTGATAAGCATAGGTATAAATGATTTTCCTGAAAGTCCAAACTTACGGAATATTCTATCCATTATAAATGCAACACGTGACATATACCCACAGTCTTCAAGTATTGATAATAGGAAGAATAATATCATAATTTGAGGTACGAATCCTAATACTGCACCTACTCCACCAATCAACCCATCAACAACTAATCCTTCTAACCACGCTGCTACTCCTACCCCTTCAAGCCAAGTTGAAACATTTCCACTTATGATTTCTCCAAATAATGTATCATTTGTCCAATCGGTAGCTATAGTTCCAAGTGAACTTACAGCTATGTAATATACTCCCCACATAATTAATGCAAAAATAGGAAGTGCCAAGAAACGATTGGTTACTATTTTATCTATTTTATCTGATGTAGTTTCATTATTTTTATTATTCTTTTTTACTGCTTTAGAAACTACTTTTCCAATAAAATCATAACGTTCGCCTGTAATTATACTTTCACTATCATCATCAAGTTCATTTTCACATTTATTAATTATTTCTTCTACTTTATCTAACACATTTTTTGAAAATTTATTATTATTTAAAATATTTTTATCACGTTCAAAAAGTTTAATAGACAACCATCTAGTATCTATTTCATTCTTAAAACTACTATTATCTAAAGCTTGTTCAATGTCTTTTATAGAACTTTCTACCTCTTGTAATAGCTCTAGATTAAAATTATTAGCATTTTCTTTTTTTGAAAGTTCAATTGCTTTTTCAACAACTTCTTTAATACCTTTTCCTTTTATAGCCGAAGTTTCAACAATTGGACAACCTAATAATTGTGAAAGCTTTTCTACCTTTAGCTTGTCACCATTTTTCTCAACAATGTCCATCATATTAAGTGCTAAAACTGTTGGAATCCCAAGTTCTAAAATTTGAGTAGTTAAATATAAGTTTCTTTCAATATTAGATGCATCTATTATATTAATTATTACATCTGGTTTATCATTCATCATAAAATCACGTGTTACAACTTCTTCAAGCGTATACGGTGAAAGTGAATATATACCTGGTAAATCTACAATTTCAACATCCTTATTCCATTTTAATTTACCACCCTTTTTTTCTACTGTTACCCCTGGCCAGTTACCTACATATTGTGTTGATCCTGTAAGGTCATTAAACATAGTTGTCTTTCCACAATTGGGATTACCTGCAAGACCTATCTTTATTGACATTTGTCTTCCCCCTTAATTCATATAGATTATCATTCTCATTGAATGATTATATAAAATACATTAATTTAATACTTACCCAACAATTATCATTTCTGCATCAGCTTTACGAAGTGATAATTCATAATTTCTAACTTTTATTTCAATTGGATCTCCAAGCGGTGCTACCTTACGTACAAATATCTCACATCCCTTAGTTATTCCCATATCCATAATACGTCTTTTAATAGGACCTGCTCCTTGTATCTTAAGAACATTAACTGTTTGTCCACATTTAATATCTTTTAATGTATTCATTAATATTTCCTCCTTAAACTATTATTCTACTAGCCATAGATTTATCTAATGCTATTCTACTTCCCTTTACTTTTATTATTAAACTTCCCGCAATTTCAGAAATAATACTTATAGTTTCTCCTGTAATAAATCCTAAACTTGATAGGAACTTTTTTGTCTCATCATTACCTCTAATTTTTTTAATTGGCATACTTTGTCCTGCATTTGCTAATATTAACGGCATATTTTCTCCTCCTCATATTATGTACTTATACAAATTCATATATAGTACACCTTTTATGAAAATGAATAATCTTTTCTATTGATAATTATTATCATAATGTAATTATAACACTTTTATCCAAAGTTGAAAATGATTTTCATTGATTTTATTTAAAGTTTAAATTTTATTCAAAATAAAACGTTTTCTAATAATATATTAATATGTTTATAGGCTAATATATGCAACTTCAATACTACTCTCTGTTTTTACCTTTTAACATACTTTATTATTCTTTAGAAATACTCATCTTATTTTTTAAACTTAGAATTCTATAAGTTATCTACAGATTTTAATATGTATAATTTTTTGAAAATAAAAAAGGATATTAACTAATAATTCTAATTAATATCCTAAAACATAACCAAGACTTCTAACTTACTAACTTATTTGTTACTTGCATATATTACCTGCAACATTTAATACATCCCATGTTCTTGAAAATGGTGGTGAATAACATAAATCTAGCATTCCTAGCTCTTTAGTTGTTAGTTTTCCAAATATACATGCTGCAATAACATTAACTCTTTGAACAGCATCCTTATATCCTGCAACCTGTCCTCCTAATATTCTTTTACTGTTAGCTTCATAGATTAATTTAACGTAAATTTTATTTTGACCTGGATAATAATTGGTTTGATTCATATCAGTTATAAATTTAGTTTTATAATCTATTCCCATACTTTTAGCTTTTTCTTCTGTAATACCAGTTCTTCCAGCTTCAATATCTAAAACTTTTATGCAACTAGAAGATAATGAACCTTGAAATGGTAAATTAGCTCCCCCTAAATTTTCTCCAACAATACGTCCAAGTTTGTTGGCACCTGTAGCAAGAGGAACATAACTTTTTTCATTTGTAACTATTTGATTTATCGTTGCACAGTCTCCAGCAGAATAAACATCTTCAATTGATGTTTTGCCATATTCATCTACAACAATTGCTCCATTAGGTAACATATCTATTCCACTATCTTTAATAAATTCTGTATTAGGTTTAACACCAGTAGATATAATTACCACGTCAACATTTATTTCTCTTTTGTTTGTACATATTTTTGTAACTTTATCATTACCTATAAGTCCTGTAACAGTCTCTTGTAAATATAAATTTACTCCCTTATCTCTTAATTCTTGTTCTAATACATCAGTAATTTCTTTATCAAGAACATCCTTTAATATTCGATCCTCTAATTGAAATACTGAAACTTCTTTTCCATGACTTTTAGCTGCTTCTACTGCCTCTAATCCAATAAATCCTGCACCTACTATCGCTATATTTTTATTACTTTTTTCCATGAAAAGTTGTTTTAAAACTTTTCCATCATCCATACTTTTTAATGTATATACATTTTTTAAATTAACATTTTTAATTGGAGGTATTATACTCCTTGCACCTGTAGCTATCATTAATTTATCATATTTATCATTAAATTGAGAACCTGCTTTCAGATTCTTTACTGTCACTAATTTATTATTAAAATCTATATTAACAACTTCATGATTAGTTTTAACATCAACTCCACTTTTTACAAATTCTTCAGGAGTTCTTGCAATCATATTTTGTGGGTCTTCAAAAAAATTTCCTACGAAGTAAGGTAATCCACAAGCACCAAATGATACTATATCTGATTTCTCATAAATTATAATTTCAGCATCAGGGTTTACTCTTCTTAATTTTGCAGCTGCACTTGTACCTGCTGCTATTCCTCCAACAATTACTACTTTCATTTTTTTCCTCCTAATCTATATTAAGCATTATATTTTCTATTAATCTTAACTCTTTATTAAATAATAATGTTTTTCTTTTAATTGGTCAATATTCTTATCGGATTACTCTTGTATATCTCAAATATTTTTTATCTTCTTTTCATTTAATTATTATGTTAAAATAATTTATATAGTAAATATTTCAAAAAGAGGTGTTAATTATGGATCGTATGAAATCAATGTTAATTACAGTCGGTATTATATTGGTATATTCAGTTGCCGTTGCACTAATCTATAAACTATATAAAAAATTTTCTGCCAAAAGAAAAAGTAGATAAGCTTTACTATAAATTTTTTCAATTTAAGAAAGATATAAAATTAATGAAATCGATTAATTTTATATCTTTTTTTATAATGTTAAAAAAAATCATTGATATATGTATAATGCCACTTTACCTATTATATATATCAATGCACTTCAAAAATATAGACTTCGTAATATCTTATTAACATTTTGTATTATTAATGTTTAATAATTCTTCAAAATTATTAATTTTATAATCATATTTATCTAAATCTCCAAATCCATAGCTTGCATATATAAATGGAATACCTGCCTTCTCGCTTGCTATTGCATCCCATTTAGTATCCCCTACATATGCTGGATTATTTAATTTATTTCTTTCTATTACCATTTTTATATTTTCAGCCTTTTCTAACCCTGTTCTACTTGGATCTTCAAAATCCATAAAATATTTTTTTAAATTATGTGTCTCTAAAAAACATTGTATGTAGCCATCTACGCAATTGCTAACTATAAATAATTTATATTTTTTATATAACTCTTTTATTGTATCTTCCAACTTTGGATATAATTTACCTCCATTTTTTAATAAATACTTTAATTCAATTTCAGTGCATTCATCTATTACATCTTTTCTTAATTTTTCACTTAACTGTGGGAAAAACTTTTCTAATATATCATTCATTGTCATTCCCATAACATTTTGAATTTCTTCAAGAGAGATTCCTTTCTTCGTTTCATCGTATTTTGAAAAGGCTTCATTCCAACATATATAAAATGCTTCTGTAGCATCCCACAGTGTTCCATCTAAATCAAATATAAGGCTATCCATATAAATCCTCCTATTTATAAATTTTTCATATTAACTATCTCCTCTAATTAAACATTTCTGCATTATTAATTTTCAAAATATAATTCTAGATACTTTTCTTTTAAATACATTAATTTTTCAATATACATAACTTAAAATTAATCTTCTCTTATGCTATGAATTAATATAAAATTTTATTCTAAAATAAATGTTAATCAAATATCATTTTTTGATTCTTTTGAAGCAAATAATAAAACATTAAGTGAAAAAATCACTTCTAAAACTGGAGACTTTTAATTATGAAAATAAAGAAATGTTTTTTCTAAAATACTTAAATATTGCTCTTAACTTACAAAGTAGAATGATGACTAAAAGATATTGGAAGCACATGTTAGAAGTAAATGACCAAATTTACTTCTAACATGTGCTTTTGAATAGTGTTTATATCTACATACGTATATCCTACCAAATAGATAATCTATCTTTTACCTTTATATACATATTATCATTTTCAGTTACGTTATAAATTTCATAGAATTTTTCAAATTGTTGTAATACTGTATTTACCCTAATATCACTAGGTGAATGGCTGTCTATTTTTAATAATAATACTTTATATTCTTCAGTGGTTATATCTCTCCATACTGTAGCAAAATTTCTAAAAAACTCATCATAATTTATATTAGGTATGCTATCTAAAATATCTAACATACAAGTCATAGATCCAATATCAGCAATATTTTCACCTAAAGTAATTTCTCCATTCACTTTTATTCCAGGCAATGCTTCTATATTTCCATAAACTTCTTCTATTCTTTTAATTTTATCTTCATATTTTTTATAATCTTCATCAGTCCACCAATTCTTTATTTTCCCATTCTCATCAAACTTAGATCCATTATTATCAAAAGCATGAGTAATTTCATGTCCAATGATAACTCCTAATCCACCTAAATTTTTTTCCTTACTTTCATTTATATCATAAAACGGTGCTTGCAATATAGCTGCTGGAATTGTAATTTCATTAGTCTCAGCATCATAATATGCGTTAACATCTTCTGGTGATATTTTATTAAATGACTCTTTAGAGTTTATAGGTTTTTTGTATGAAAATTTCTCTAAATTTATTATATTTTCAAGAAGTGATCCACCTTCTTTATATGACTTTATTTCTAAATTTGAATAATCTGTCCATTCTTCTGGATATCCTATATTTACTTTTATATTATTTAACTTTTTAATAGCATTATCTTTAGTTGAAGTACTCATCCAATCAAGATTTTTAATTCTATTTAAATAAGTATTTATAATCTCTTCAGTAATGTTTTTGACATCATTTTTTATTTCTTCGCTAAATACTTCTTCTACATATAGTTTACTTAAAGCTGAATTGAAATTCTTTTTTACAAGTTCTTTAGTTTCATCTTCTAATGATATACTATCTACATCATATAATGATTTTTGTAAAGCTAAATATTCATTTCTAAAATTTTCACTTAGATATTTACTTGCTGCAGAAATCATACAAACTTCAGTATAATCTTTTATTACTTGCAAATTTTCTTCATTATATAATTCATTTAATTTATCTAACCATTTAGGTTCAAATAAAATTATTTTATCTACATTTTCATAGCCAAGATTTTTTATTATATAAGATAAATCTAAATTATTTGAAAGTTCATTAATGTCACTGATTTTATAAGTTTTATAGTTGTTTTTTTGATTATTATAATAATCTGCAAATTCATTAACACCTATAATAGATGATGCTAACTGATTTTCAAAGTAGAATAAATTACTAACTTTTTTAGTTGCTTCTTCTTTAGAATATCCACTTAACATTAATATATTAACTAAATATTTTTCCATATTATCCTTATTATCTTTAGTTTTATCTGTTTCATTTCTATATTGATCTGAATCTCCTAAAACTAATCTTGTTGATGAAATATATAGTGCATTATTTTTCTCATCATAAATATCACTTCCCACACTAAAATTAATTAAATTATTAAATATATTTATAGTTGGGTCTCCTAATAATTTTGTAAGTTCATTTAGATTTTTAGCTTCTTTTATTTTATTTGTATATTTCTTTATAGGTTCTGCACCTTGATTATTTCTTTCTAAAATATTAATAGAATTATTATATAAATTTATTATCTTCTTTTCGTCTGTATTGCTTAAATATCTATCTTCATGAATTAATAAATCATTAAATATTCTTTTTGCATCATTATTAACCTTATCTTTTGTTTCAGTAAAAGTACTTTTTGCTTCCTCATCTTGTTTAAGTATTGATTTTTCTAGCCATTCCTTATTAACTGTTTCATAAAAGTTGTCTTGTAGTCTTATTTCATTATTGCTCTTCGTAATTACTTCACTTGCAAATACATCATAATTTATAAATGAATTTATAATAAATACAGATAATATTAAAGCTAACATACGTGCTGTTTTTTTATACTTTATCATATTAGTCCCCTTCACATTTTATATTATATGTTAATTATATAAAAAACATATGCTTAATAATAGCATTATTAATGCATATGCTCTTTCTTTAAGTATAATTTAAGATAAAATTAAGATTTCAATATAATTTCTGTATAAAGTTTTACCTATACATATGTCAACATACTTCTAATTATTAAATAATATCGTTCTTTTTTCTACAAAAATCACCTTTCTCCTAAATATGCATATTATATTTATTGAGCAATGAAAATGAAGGGAAGAAAAAAATTTATGTACAAAAAGGATGATTGCAACTTTAAATTAAAAAAGTATGCACGTGCATTTATATTACCTCAACCTTATGAAAATCTATTCACATGTAAAGAAGGATTTATTAAAGGAACTATTTTTAAAGACCTTTATAAGCATTATGATGAAAAGAAAAAAAGTAAATGTTAAAGTGGGGTGATGTATTATGTATGAAAAAGATTTATTAGATAGTATAAGAATTTATCAATTTTCAGCTGTTGAACTAAACTTATTCCTTGATAATTTTCCTGATAATGAGGATGCCAAAAAAGACTATGATACAGTATCAGCTAAATTAACTTGTTTAATTAATGAATACGAGAAAAATTTTAGTCCTTTAACTAATTTTGGTACTTCCTTTAAGGAAGATCCACGTTCTTGGATAGAAAAACCTTGGCCTTGGGAAAATGATGATTAGGAGGAATAAAAACTTATGTGGTATTATGTTAAAACATTGGAGCACCCAATAAATTTAAAATGTAAAGACCTTCAAATGGCAAAATATCTTGTGTCTCAATACGGTGGTCCTGACGGAGAGTTAAGTGCTGCTCTTAGATATTTAAACCAACGCTATACAATGCCTACTGGAAAATCCAAAGGCTTACTTACAGATATAGGTACAGAAGAAATGGCGCATGTAGAAATGCTTGCTACTATGATATATCAACTTATGGAAAATGCAACATTAGATGAACTTAAAGAGGCAGGTCTTGGTGGACATTACGTTGACCATGGCAAAGCATTATTCTATACTGATGCTACTGGAAATCCATGGACTGCAACTTATATCCAAGCAAAAGGAGATGTAATTGCAGATTTACATGAAGATATGGCAGCAGAACAAAAAGCTAGAGCAACTTATGAACATTTAATACAATTAACTGATGAACAAGATATTAAAGATGTTTTAAAATTCTTAAGAGAAAGAGAAGTTGTACACTATCAAAGATTTGGAGAAGCTTTAATGAACGTTCAAGATCATTTATGTAAGAAATAGTTTCTATTTCAAATTTAAATTTTGTGCTCTATTTTAAATTAATGTTTATATTACAATATCAACACACTTTTAAAATAATGCAAAATTTTTAAAACTTTCATAATTAAAATGAAGTTTAAAAAATCTCTACAGTTTTATCTCTGTAGAGATTTTTAAGTTGTTTAATTAAAATGTATTCCATTCCAATAAACACATTGTTTTATTATTGTTTTTTGTGGGAATTCTATTCCTTCTAATGCCCACTTTTTATATTCTCCAAATCCTACTCTATCGATGATATATCCTATATGTTCTTTACCACCTGGAGCACTTCTATCTATATACTTTTCTACAAATTTATAAGTATTTAATATTATCTTAATTATACTTTGTTCATCTGCCCAAATTAAGAAATCTTCAGCAAGACGTGGATTTCTCTTACCGCTTCTACCCATTATAACTAATTTATAATATTTTTCCTTGCTTCTTGTCCATGCACCAGTAGGACAATTTATAACACATTCTCCACATCCGATACATTTTTCTTCATTTCTTACTACTTTATAATTCACTGCTTTAAGTGCATCTACTGATTTCTTCTTACATGCTCTTACACATGCTCCACAGCTTACACATCTATCTTTATCATACTGTGGTTCAGTCATTCCTATTATTCCAAAATCATGCATTCTAGCTTTTATACAATCGTTTGGACATCCAGTAAGGGCTACTTTAAAGTGTAAATCATTAGTGAATATAGCTTTTTCTATTCTTTTGGCAAAATTAGTTGTATTATAGTTTGCAAATGGACAAACCTTATTACCAATACACGCTGATACATTTCTAGTTCCAGCAGATGTATATCCCTTGCCTGGTATTTCTTGATTTATGCCTAAGCTTTCTATAATTGGTTGTAATAATTCATTTACCTTATCAATATCTTCATATTTTATCCCTGGTATTTCAAAACCTTGACGCGTTGTTATATGCACACTTCCATTACCGTACATTTGTGATATTTCTTGTATCTTACCTAATAAATCTGCTTGTAAATATCCTCCTGGAACTCTAACTCTAGAAGCAGTTAATCCCCTTACTTTAGTAACTCTAAAAGCATTTTTCTTGATTTTTTTTGTATTTAAATCCATAATTAACTCCTCCTAGTCCAGTAAAGACTTACCTTTTGAATAATTAAAAACAGGTCCATCTAAACAAATATAAGTATCATCTATTTTACAGTGTCCACATTTTCCTATTCCACAGCACATTTTTCTTTCTTGAGAAATCCATATATTATTTTCTTCTATTCCAAGTTTTAAAAATTCTGCAACTGTAAACTTCATCATCATAGGTGGTCCAACTACAATAACAGCAACATTATTTAAATCTTTTATATCAAGTTCTGGTATATATTTAGTAACTAGTCCTACTTTTCCATTATAGTTTTCATCAGCGTTATCTACTGTAAGAATAAGATTTATTTTATTATTCCATTCTTTTATATCTGATTTAAATAAAATATCATTAGGAGATTTAAATCCTGATATTAAAGTAAAACTATTTACTTCTTCCATATTATTTGCAAAATAATCAACAACACCTTTAACTGGAGATAAGCCTGTCCCCCCTGCTACGATAATTAAATCTTTTCCCTTATATTCATTTACATCAAATCCATTTCCATAAGGTCCTCTTAGATATAATTTATCACCTACATAATTATTGAATATTTCATTAGTAACTTTTCCAACTCTTCTTATTGTTAAGTCAACAGTGTTTTCTCCAATACCACTTACTGAAATAGGTGCTTCTCCAAATTTAGGTAATGACACTTCAAAAAATTGTCCTGGTTTTACATCACCTGAGAATTCCATTCTGAAAGTATATTCAATATCTGTATGTTTAATAACTTCCTTAATTTCTGATAAAAAAGGAATATATTCATTTTTACTCATTAGAAGACACCTCTTTCATTCCATTTTCTAATTTATTTATGCAATTAGAGAAAGATATATATTCTGGACAAATATCATCACATCTACCGCATCCAACACACATGTGATATCCCCATTTCTTTTTATAATCATATACTTTGTGCATAACTTTAAATCTCATACGTTGGCTCTTATCAGCTCTAAATGTATGCCCACCAGCCATCTCAGTAAAACCATCTACTTGACACGAAGCCCATACTCTACGTCTTTCACCTGCTTTTCCATTATCAGTGTAGAATATATCTTGCATTGTAAAGCAAGTACAAGTTGGACAAACAAAATTACATCTACCACATGCAATACAACGTGCGTTATAGTCTTCCCACATTTTTGAATTTATAATATCTAATGAAAGATTATCTGGTACTGAAACCTTTTTATTGTTTTCACTTACAAAGTCAGGCTTAACTTCTACATTTTCACCAATTGAAAATAGTTTTATGAACTCTTCTTCTTTAGCATCTATATATACTTCATCACCTATAACTTTTAAATATGCAGCATATTCATCAATTTTATTAGTTTCCATGCTTACACAAAAACACTTTTCAAATGATTTTTCACATCCAATTAAAATGAACTTAGTTTTTTCTCTTAATCTCTTATAATAAAAATCTTCATGTCCATTTTTTAAATAAATATCATCCATACGTTTTATAGCATGTAAATCACAACTTCTTAAAAATACTATTGCACCTTTTTTAGAAGTCTTAGCTTCCTTTATCTCATCCTCTGTAAAGAAAAATAATGTTTCAGATATTGGTAATAAAATTTCTTTAGATGAATATTCAGCTTTTTTATCAAAAACTATTTCATCTATATTTTCTACCTTTCCATATCTAATTCTATCTGTATCAGAATAAGTTCCTTCTCCTAAAAATAACTTAGGTGCATACATATCATATTCTCTTGATAAATTATAAAATATATTATTTACATCAGTTTTATTTAATTTATATCCCATGATGATATCCCCTTACTTCTTTTTTGATATTAAATAGTATGGAACTGCTAAAAATATAGCGCCCCCAATGATATTTCCAAGTGTCACAACTATGATGTTATATAAATATCCCATTACACT
This sequence comes from uncultured Clostridium sp., assembly GCF_963527835.1. GTDB lineage: Bacteria > Bacillota > Clostridia > Clostridiales > Clostridiaceae > Clostridium. The sequence continues at coordinate 45,261 of NZ_CAURTC010000012.1, forward strand.
TACATCTGCTGTACCTGGTGAAAGTAATCCTACAGTTAAAAGTGTCATATTAGCTACACTATGTTCAAATCCAGCTGTTATAAAGACAAATAAACACCAAAATATCATAATTAACTTAGCAACTTCATTCTTACAACGGAAACTACACCATATGGCTAAGCAAACTAGTATATTACAAAGTACACCTCTCATTAGTAATGGTAAAAAAGGCACACTCATTTTTACTGCTGAAGTATTGGCAATAAATTCTCCTACCGGACCTGTTGCAAGACCTGTTAAATAAAACATAGTTCCTATAATTATAGAACCAACTAAATTTCCAAAGAAACAAAGTCCCCAAACTTTAAATGTATCACTCCAAGTAACTTCACCACTTAAAGATCCTGCTGTCATAACAAAATTATTTCCTGTAAAAAGTTCTGATCCTGCCATTACTACTAAACTAAGTGCTACACCAAAAGATGCTCCCATAATTATTTTAGTAAATGGTGATCCTGCACTACTTAAAAGTCCGCCTATTGTAAATATAAGTATTATTCCCATTCCTACATAAGCACCTGCAAGCATTGAGCTAATAAAATAACCTAATTTATTATTTTTCAGTAAATTAATCTTTGCTTTTGCAGCCCCTACTACACTGTTAAATTCTTCACAAAACATCGTATTAAGTCTCCCTTCATAATTGCGATTTTAAATTATAATTTCCATTAAGCTAAGTATATATTCTAAATAATTAAAGCACCGTGATATTAATCACGGTGCTTTAAAAAACTGAGATAATTTTTCCTGATTTTTTACTATTATCTGCTTATTTTTATATTCAATTAAATTTTCATTACATAATACTTTTAATGCTCTGGATATTGTTTCTCTTTTTGAACCTAATAAATCTGCTAAATAGGTAATAGTTATCTTTTTATCAACTACTACTTCACCATTTTTTTCAATTCCATAATCCTTGCTTAATTTCCACAGCTTTGCGCATAATCGTTTTTCCATTTTTATAACACCTGTTGAATTTTTAATCTGCCTATACAATCTTCTTACTTTCATTGATAATGAGCACATTACATTTTTTGTTAATATAAAATCCAACTTCATAATTTTCATAAAATATTCTTTATCAAAACTTAAAATTTCTGCATCTTCAAAAACTTCACAATTAATAGATGATGGTAAATCTTGTATTATAACATCATTAATCATCTTACCTTTTCCTAAAATAAAGATAGCTCTTTTATGCCCACATTCATTTAATTTATACAATGATACTGTACCACTTAATACTACATATAAATTTTTCACATCTTCTTTATCTCTAAAAATATGCCTCCCTGAAGAATATTTAATTAAAATTCCCATTCCAATTATTTTATTCAAAGAATCATCACATATATTTTTAAAGATTTCTAAATTCCTAAGTTCCTGCATAGTAACATTATTCATAATTCCTCCAAAATATATATTCTAATAATATTTAATATATTTCTTAACTTAATGCTAGCTTTTAAGTTTCAGCAAGAATTTTGCCCATATCTCTTAAATCATATTCACCCAATCCTTTGATTTCTTTTTTGAACTTCTCAGATTGAATTATTTCAATTATTAATTTATAAATTGGATATTTTAAAGATGATTTTTTTATAATTAAATCATATCGTTCTTCTTGTATAGGTATAAAATCGATCTCACTTACTTGATGAGCAACCTTTTCTATTCCTATCCCTAAGTCTCCATCCCCAACAGCTATGCTACTTGCTACTGCTAAATGAGATGATTGTTCAAAGTTATAGCCTTTAATAGACTCGCCTTCAACATTATATAATCTTAACTTCTCATCTAACAATACTCTAGTACCTGATCCCTTTTCTCTATTCACTATACTTATATCATTTTTTATTAAATCATTCCATGTTGTTATTTTATATGGATTTCCTTTCGCTACATAAAAACCTTGTCTTCTATAAGCTAAATTAATTATTATGCAAGGAATTCCTGGAATTAATCGCCTTACATAGGCTGTATTATATTCATTTGTATCACCATCCCAAAGATGTGATGACGATATTGATATCTTATCATTATATAAATCACACAAACTCGTATAACTGCCAACATTTGAACGTAAAACTCTAATATTATCAGTTTTTTCTTCAATATGACGAGCTAAAACATCTAAAATAATATCTTGTCCTGAAATTATGATATCATTTTCTACTTTAAATTCAGAATTTATATTTACATTATTATTTAAATAGTTTTTTGTGATATTTTTACTATTTCTTGAAGAAGATTTTTGATTATTTATATATTCAAAAACATCTTTTTCATCTATCCTTAATTTTTTTCCTATCTTATAACCAGGTAATTCGCCTCTCTTTACAAGTTCATAAACTGTATTTTTATTTATTTTTAATAATTCTGATACTTCAAGTGCAGTCAATGATCTTTCTGAGTCCACAATTAATCTCCCCCTTTTATAAATTAATTCTATCATTAAGAAATAATAGTTGCTATAAAATATTATGTTTTTGAAGGAAAATTTTGTTATAAAAGCAATTGTATTGTTGAACCCATCGTTAAATAATGGTAAAATTATTAAAAATGTACAAAACAAGGTAAAGCTCAATAAAACTATGCAAAACAATGTTAAAAAGGGGAGATATTTATGAAAAAGAAAATTTTAATTACATTATTAACGGTTACATCTTGTATAGTATTACTTTCAGGATGTGCAAAAAAAGAAACACCAAACAGCTCTGCCCAATCTAACAGCTCTGAAAAAATAGAACTTAACATTTCAGCAGCAGCTAGCTTAAAAGAGGCTATGGCTGATATTCAAGAAAAATTTAAATCTATTGAACCTAATACTGATCTTGTTGTAAATTATGGTTCATCAGGTTCTTTGCAACAACAAATTGAACAAGGTGCTCCTTGTGATATCTTTATTTCAGCTGGCCAAAGTCAAATGAAAAAATTAGATGAAAAGAATTTATTACTTGAATCTACTAAAAAAGACTTAGTAAAAAATGAATTAGTCCTTATTGGACCTAATTCTACAACTATTACTAGTATTGAAGATTTAAAAACTGATAAAGTAAAAAAAATTGCAGCTGGTGAACCATCGAGTGTACCTGCTGGAAAATATGCCGATGAGACTTTCAATAATTTGAACATAAAATCTGATATAGAATCAAAATTAGTATTTGCAAAAGATGTGAAAGAGGTACTAGCTTGGTCTATATCAGGTAATACTGATGTTGGTTTTGTTTATTTAAGTGATGCCTTAAATAATAAAGATGCTAAAATAATTGAAACTATTTCTGAAGAATCACATTCTCCTATCACTTATCCTATTGCAATAATAAAAAATACTTCTAAACAAGAAGCTTCAAAACAATTTGAGGATTTTTTATTTACAGATGATGCTAAAAACATTCTTGAAAAATATGGTTATAAATCTATAGATTAATTAATTATGAGGAGGAATTAATATGGGTATGGACCTTTCACCATTATGGATATCTTTAAAAACATCTTTAGTCGCAACATGCCTTACCTTTATATTAGGTATTATCGTTTCATACTTGATGGCTAATTTTAATGGAAAACTAAAAGGCTTAATTGATGGTTTATTAAATTTGCCGTTAATTCTTCCTCCAACTGTTGTTGGATTCTTTTTACTTCTTTTATGTGGTAAAAATGGATTTATAGGAAAATTATTTTTAATATTTGATAAATCCTTAATATTTTCTTGGACTGCTACAGTAATAGCTGCAATAGTTGTTTCTTTCCCAATGATGTACAGAACAGCTAGAGCTGCCTTTGAACAAATAGACAGCAATATTATTGCAGCCGCTAGAACACTCGGATTAAGTGAACTACAAATATTTTATAAAATTGCTATCCCATTATCTTGGCCTGGAATAATAGCAGGGCTAGTATTATCCTTTGCTAGAGCTATGGGTGAATTTGGTGCAACTTTAATGATTGCAGGTAATATTCCTGGAAAAACTCAAACTATGCCACTGGCAATATTTTTTGCAGTTGAAGGTGGTGACATGCAAAAAGCCCTTTTATGGGTTGTGATAATCGTATCACTATCATTATTTATGATTATTTTATTAAATTATTGGTCAGATTTACAACTTAAACTCATTGGAAGGAGAACTAAGTAATATGTCTTTATATGTAAACACAAAAAAGGAATTATCTTCAATTTCTTTGAATGTGGAATTCAATCATAAAAAAGGAATATTAGGATTTCTAGGGGCATCTGGTTCAGGTAAAAGTATGAGTTTAAAATGTATTGCTGGATTAGACAAGCCTGAAGAAGGAAAAATAATATTAAATGATACTATTCTATTTGATTCTGAAAAAAACATCTCTGTTTCATGCAAAAATAGAAAAGTAGGCTTTTTATTTCAAAATTATGCCTTATTTCCTAACATGACTGTTGAAGAAAATATTAAACTCGGACTATTAAATATGAAAAAATCTAATATTAATAATCGAGTTAATAAATATATAAATAGATTTGGATTAAGTGGCTTAGAAAAAAATTATCCTTGGCAGTTGTCTGGTGGGCAGCAACAAAGAGTTGCTTTAGCTAGAGCTCTAATTACGTCTCCAGATATATTACTTTTAGATGAACCTTTTTCAGCTTTAGACCATCACCTTAGACATAACATGGAAAAAGAATTACTATCTATTCTAGATAATTACGATGGTACTGTTATTTTTGTTACTCATGATATAGAAGAGGCCTATAGAGTATGTGATAATATTATTGTCTATGATAATGGTTCTGCTCTTGACATAAGAGATAAAAAATCATTATTTAATGTTCCAAAATCACTTGCTGAAGCTAGATTAACAGGTTGCCAAAACATATCTAATATAAAAATAATAGGTGATAGCATTGTTTATGCCGAAGATTGGGGCTATGAATATATTATAAATTCTAGTTATAATATAAAAGATATTAATTATATAGGTATAAGAGAACATAATATAAAATTATGTAATAATAAAACTGTCCCTAACACATTTCCCTTTATAGTTGAAAATATAATAGAAAATCCTTTTGATTATACAATTTACCTTAAAAATCCTAATAAAGTAACTTCTAATTTGATAAACTTTAGGCTAAATAAAGATCTAATTACTTTTTCTAAAGGTGATTTGTTATATCTTACATTTTCTACTGATGATTTATTCTTATTTTAAGATTATTTAAAATTAAGATATATCACTTATTTAATGATGCTTAATTAAATTTCAAGCTTTTTAGTTGAGAGTAAAGAAATTAGAATTGAAAGTTTTGGTTAAAAGCCCTAAAAACTTTCTAAAAATATATACTTTTAAATTCCTGTGCATTAAAAAGAGGATTCATATTTTAAAATGGACCCTCTTTTATAGATTAGGCTCTATTTTAAATATGTGTTGATATATACAATAGGTAAAGTGGCATTGTATATATCAATACGCTACTAAAACACAGCCATAGGTTAAAATAACCATAGTTTGATACAACCATTTTTATTTTACTAAATATTTATTTGCTTTGTAAATATTCATCTATAGCTTCTGCGGCCTTCTTACCAGCACCCATTGCAAGTATTACTGTTGCAGCTCCTGTAACAGCATCTCCGCCAGCATAAACGCCTTCTTTAGTAGTTAATCCATCTTCATCTGCAACTATGCATTTCCACTTGTTAACTTCTAATCCTTCGGTTGTTGATGAAATTAATGGATTTGGAGATGTTCCAAGTGACATTATTACAGTATCTACATCCATAATAAATTCAGAACCTTCAATTTCAACTGGTCTTCTTCTTCCAGATGCATCGGGCTCACCAAGTTCCATCTTAACGCACTTCATACCACTAACCCATCCATTTTCATCAGTTAATATTTCTTTTGGATTAGTTAATAAATCAAAAATTATTCCTTCTTGTTTAGCATGATGTACTTCTTCAACTCTTGCTGGAAGTTCTGATTCACTTCTTCTATATACTATATGGCTTTCAGCTCCAAGTCTTAATGCTGTTCTTGCAGCATCCATAGCAACATTTCCGCCACCAACTACTGCAACTTTTTTGCCATTCTTAACAGGAGTATCATATTCATCTAAATATGCTTTCATTAAGTTAACTCTTGTTAAAAATTCATTTGCAGAAAATACTCCATTTGCATTTTCTCCATTTATACCCATGAATTTAGGAAGACCTGCACCAGATCCTATAAATACAGCTTCAAACTTTTCATCTTCAAAAAGTTCATCTATAGTTATAGTTTTTCCTATTATAACATTAGTTTCAATTTTAACACCTAGTTTTTTAATATTTTCAACTTCATTTTTTACTACCTTTTCCTTAGGTAATCTAAATTCAGGTATACCATATTCTAAAACTCCACCCGCTTTATGTAAAGCTTCAAATATAGTAACATCATATCCCTTTTTAGCTAAATCTCCAGCACAAGTAAGTCCAGAAGGACCACTTCCTATTACTGCAATTTTTTTGCCATTTAAAGGAGCTGTTTCACTTAAGTCAACATTGTGTTCTGCAGACCAATCAGCTGTGAATCTTTCTAGTTTACCAATTGATACTGGTTCACCTTTTATTCCTAATACACACTTGCCTTCACATTGACTTTCTTGTGGACATACTCTGCCACATACAGCTGGAAGTGCACTATATTTTGCAATTTCCTTTGCTGCATCTTCAAATTTACTATCTTTTATGTGTGATATAAATCCTGGAATGTTTATAGCTACTGGACATCCCTCTATACATTTAGGATTCTTACAATTTAAACATCTTAATGCTTCTTTTTTAGCTTCTTCTTCATTATATCCTAAGCATACTTCTTCAAAGTTTGTTGCTCTAACTTTTGCATCTTGCTCTCTTACAGGAACCTTAACCATTCTATCTTTCATATCCATTATTTATCACCTCTGCAACCACAGCCGCCATGACTATGAGTATTTCCTTCTTCGACCTTTAATTGTACTCTACCTTCTTCGCTCTTGTACATAGTTTGTCTTCTCATTGATTCATCAAAATCAACTAAATGTCCATCAAATTCTGGTCCATCAACACACGCAAACTTAATTTCATTTCCAACAGTAACTCTACAAGCACCACACATTCCTGTACCATCTACCATAATCGGATTCAAGCTAATGGTTGTCTTAATTCCAAGTTCTTTAGTTAAAGCCGCCATAAATTTCATCATTATCATAGGTCCAATAACTACGGCATGATCATATTTCTTTCCTTCATTAACTAGACTTTGTAAACAATCAGTAACTCTACCATTAAATCCATAACTTCCATCATCTGTTGATATATATAGATTTCCGGCTACAGCTTTCATTTCTTCTTCTAATATTAATAATTCTTTATTTCTAGAACCAACTATAACGTCTACATCAATACCATTTTCGTGCATCCATTTAACTTGAGGATAAACTGGCGCAGCACCAACTCCACCTGCTACAAAAATAATATTTTTCTTTTTTAATTCTTCTAAATCTTCATGAATAAATTCACTTGGTTGTCCTAATGGTCCAACAAAGTCACTTACATAATCATTAACTTCATATTGAGCTAATTCCTTTGTACTTTTTCCAACAGTTTGAAAAACTATTGTTACTGTTCCCTTTTTACTATCATAATCTGCAATAGTTAAAGGAATTCTTTCACCTTTGTCATCATTTTTTATAATTATGAATTGACCAGGTTTTGCTGATTTTGCTACTCTTGGAGCTTCTATATCCATTAAAAAGATATTATTTGTAAGCTCTCTTTTACTAACTATCTTATACATTTCTGTTCCCCCTGTTCAGATTTTATTTGCATACTATAAATATACACCAATTTAATAAATTTTTGAAATTATTTCTTTGAATATTTACTTAATTAATGTGTTATTTTACTAAAATGTACATTTTTAAAATATTTTCTATTTATTTGTAATAAGATTTATATTTACTTAGTTTAGCTTTACTCATGCATATATAAGTACTATTTTAAAACATAATCTAAAAATAAAAAACTAATTTAATAAAAATTCAAATAAAATTCCATTAAATTAGTTTTTTATTATACTATAATATTAACACTGTCTTAAAATAAACATCTCACTAATATCTATTTCTTTCTTTCATAGCTCTTTGCATTTCTCTATTATGAGCTTTTTCTAACATAGAATCTCTTTTATCGTAATCTTTCTTACCTTTACAAATACCCAAAGCAACTTTAACTTTTCCAGCTTTTAAGTATAATGTTAATGGAATTAAAGTATATCCATCTCGAGATACTAAACCTGCTAGTCTATGAATTTCTGACTTGTGTAATAATAATTTTTTTTCTCTTAAAGGCTCAACATTAAATATATTTCCTTGTTCATATGGACTTATATGCATACTTAATATAAAAATTTCGCCATTTCTAATATCCGCATAAGATTCTTTTAAATTAGCTCTACCATTTCTAATAGATTTTACTTCTGTTCCAACCAATGCAATACCAGCTTCAATAGTTTCTTCTATAAAATACTCATGTCTTGCTTTTCTATTTTCTGCTAAAGTATTTGAACTTTTTTTTCTTACCATTTAATCACCCACAAATAATTATAAATTTTAACGTATGGCTGTATTTTAACATAATATTTCTATATTTATAAACAACATATATTTAAAACACAGCCTACTGTATAATTTAGGTTTCATATTAACTTTTATATAAAAATTATAATATAACTAATATTTTTAATCAATTAATAGATGTTTAATTAAGAATGGGATCTTCTTCTGAAGATAAAAGTTCCTTTATAATTTCTTTACTGGTTTTCTCTTCATTATTCTCTTTATCTTCATTATCTTCATCTATTTTTGTTGAAACTAGTTTAAAATAAATTTCTCTATTATCTATATCAACCTTAACACATTTTACTTTTACTTCATCTCCAAGTTTATGCATGTTCTTTGTCTTCTCACCAATTAACGCTAAGTGTGCTTCATCAAATATATAGTAATCATCATCTAACTCAGTAACATGAACTAATCCTTCAATAGTGTTTGGTAATTCAACAAACATTCCAAAAGATGTAACAGAAGATATCATTCCATCAAATTCTTCTCCTATTTTATCAAGCATATATTCAGCTTTCTTTAAATCATCAACTTCTCTTTCTGCTTCTTGAGCTACTCTTTCTTTTTCAGATGATTGTTTTGATGCTACATCAACTATCGGTACTAATTTTTTAAATCTTGCATCATCAATTTCTCCATTAAGATGTTCTTTTATTATTCTATGAATTTGTAAGTCCGGATATCTTCTTATTGGAGATGTAAAGTGACAATAATATTGAGCAGCTAATCCAAAGTGACCTACACATTCTGGTGCATAACGTGCTTGCATCATTGATCTTAGTAATAATGTACTTACTATTGTTTCTTCTTTCTTTCCTTTAACTTGTTCTAATATACTTTGTAAAGTTTTTGGATTTACATCTTCACTCCAATTAATTTTATATCCTAAATTATATATAAATTCTTTAAATTTAACTAACTTTTCTTCATCTGGAGTTTCATGAACTCTATATACAAAAGGAAGTTTACTCCAGAACATATGCTCAGCAACTGTTTCATTACAAACTAGCATAAATTCTTCTATAATTTTATTAGCTATTTCACGTTCATATGGCTTTATATCTATTGGTTTTCCCATTTCATCTAAGATTATCTTTGATTCTTCAAAGTCGAAGTCAATTGCTCCTCTTTTCATTCTCTTACTTCTTAATATTAAACAAAGTTCTTCCATTAATTTAAAATCTTCACAAAGATAATCATATTTTTTTATTAATTCTTCATCATTATCTCTTAATATCTTAGTAACATCGGTATAAGTCATTCTTTCACTTGTTTTAATAACGCTTTCCATTATTTCATGATCTATGACTGTTCCTTTATTATTTATTACCATAAAGCAACTTAATGCTAACCTATCAACTTTTGGATTTAATGAACATATTCCATTAGATAATTGTTTAGGTAACATAGGAATAACTCTATCTATTAAGTAAACAGAAGTAGCTCTTTTCAAAGCTTCCTTATCTAATATATTATTTTCTCTAACATAATGAGTAACATCCGCAATGTGAACTCCTAATTTAAAATTTCCATCTTCCAATTTTTCTATAGATACAGCATCATCTAAATCCTTAGCATCTTCTCCATCTATAGTTACCATTCTAATATTTCTTAAATCTACTCTTCTCTTATATTCTTCAGCCTTTATAGTTTCTGGAATTTGTTCTGCAAATTTTAAAACTTTTTTACTGAACTCTTCTGGTAAACCAAACTTTCTTATAATTGTTAAAATATCAATACCTTTATCGCCTTTTTTACCTAGCACTTCTTTTATTAATCCTTCTGGGCTTCTTTTTCTATCAGGCCATTTAGTTATTTCTACTATAACTACATCACCATTTTCTGCTCCATTTCTATCCTTTTTAGAAATAAAAATATCTTGAGTAATTCTTGTATCTTCTGAAACAACAAATCCAAAGTTTTTATTGTCTTCATATATACCCACTATTTTAGTAGTATTTCTTTCAAGAATTTTATAAACTTCGCCTTCTCTTCTTTTAGTATTAGAATTTTCTCTTGTTATTTGAACTTGTATTTTATCTCCATTTATTGCTCCGTTCATACATGAACCTGGAATAAATACATCATTTTCTCCTTCTGCATCTGGTATTAAAAATCCAAATCCCTTTGGGTGTGCTTGAAGTCTTCCAGTAATTAAGCCTGCACTCTCCTCTATTACTGCTGCATTTTCAGCTATAAAGTATTTATTTTTTTCAGTAGTTGAAATCAAGCCTTCATTCCCCATGATTTTTAATATCTTTTTGAAATCACCATATTCATGTGATTTTATATCAAAAACAAGAGCCAACTCTTCAATATTCATTGGACTATAAGCAGGTTCTTTCATAAAACTTAATAATGTTTCTTTTATTGTCATAACACGTCCTCCTGTTACCTTAACTGATAGCAAATATTTCTATTATATTAAGTATATACTACCACAATAACATTTTATAATATATATTTTTTATAATTATCTTTAGTATTTACTTATAAATTAAAATTTATTTCATTTTAACAAAAAAAGACTGCAAATTATTAATTTATAAATAAATTTAATTTGCAATCTTTCTAGCTAAAATATAGCTTAATCTAATTATTTATTTAATAAATAGGTTTATCAAAATTCCACCATATTTTAATATTACAGGTGCAAATACTACTGAAACAATTGTCATAAGTTTTATTAAAATATTCATAGATGGTCCTGAAGTATCCTTAAATGGATCTCCAACTGTATCTCCAACAACTCCTGCTTTATGAGCATCACTGCCTTTTCCGCCATGTACTCCACTTTCAATATATTTCTTAGCATTATCCCATGCGCCACCAGCATTTGCCATCATAATTGCAAGCATAACTCCTGTGACTACACCACCACCAATTACTCCTGCAAGTGCTTCAGTTCCTAATAATATTCCAACTAATAATGGTACTGCTATAGCTAATATTCCTGGAAGTATCATTTCTTTTAAAGCTGCATTAGTTGATATTTCAACACATTTTGAATAATCTGGTTTTTGAGTACCTTTTAATATTCCATCATTTTCTTTAAATTGTCTTCTTACTTCCTCAACCATTTGAGTTGCTGCTTTTCCTACTGATTGCATAGTTAATGCACCAAAAAGGAACGGTAGCATACCACCAATTAAAACTCCTACTAATGTTAATGGATTAAGTAAATTTATAGTTTCTAGATTTACTATTTGTGAATATGATGCAAAAAGTGCTAATGCAGTAAGTGCTGCTGAACCAATAGCAAATCCTTTTCCTATTGCTGCCGTTGTATTACCAACAGAATCTAATTTATCAGTGATCTCTCTTATGCTATCATCTAAATCACACATTTCTGCTATACCACCAGCGTTATCTGCTATTGGTCCATATGCATCAACTGCAACTGTTATAGCTGTTGTTGATAACATTCCTACTGCTGCTAGTGCTATACCATATAAGCCTAATGCAGTATCTTTTGCTCCACCTATTGCAAAAAATGATATTATTATTCCTACAGCAATTAGTAATATAGGTACAACTGTTGATCTCATTCCAACTGATAATCCTGCTATAATATTTGTTGCAGGACCTGTCTCTGATTCATTTGCAATAAATTTAACTGACTTATAATCAGCAGAAGTATAATATTCAGTAATTTTACCAATTAGTAATCCTACGAGTAATCCAGCTATTACGGGTAAGAAAATTTTGTAGCTTCCAAGCAAATATTTACAAGCTATAAATCCTACTACTAATACTATTGCACCTGAAATTGTACTACCTAAATTTAAAGCCTTTTGAGGATTATCTCCTTTATATGACTTTACAAATACGATTCCTATTAATGATGCTAAGATACCTATTGACGATAAAACCAATGGGAAAATTACTATTTCTTTTCCCCATGAACTAACCAATACAGCACCTAGTGTTATTGCAGATATAATTGAACCAACATAAGATTCAAACAAATCTGCTCCCATACCTGCAACGTCTCCAACATTATCACCAACATTGTCTGCTATAACTGCTGGATTTCTTGGATCATCTTCAGGAATACCAGCTTCAACTTTACCCACTAAGTCTGCCCCAACATCAGCTGCTTTTGTATAAATTCCACCACCAACTCTTGCAAATAAAGCGATAGAAGATGCACCTAATCCAAATCCAGTTATATACTCTACATTTAAATCAAATACAATTGAAAAAATACTTAGTCCAATTATGCCTAGTCCTACTACACATAATCCCATTACTGTTCCACCTGAAAAAGCAACTGATAGTGCTTCTTTTATTCCTGATTTCGCAGCTTCGGCTGTTCTAACATTAGATTTTACAGCTATCCTCATTCCAATATAACCTGCTATAATTGAAAATAGTGCACCAACAACAAATGCTATTGCTGTTTTATAATTTAAAAATACTAATATAGTAATAGCAACTACTACTATAAACACACATAAGTAAGAATATTCCTTTCTTAAAAAAGCCATTGCACCTTCTTCAATGTAACCAGAAACTTCAATCATCCTTTCATTTCCAGGGCTTTTTTTCAAGATATCCTTTGCTAAAAAAATAACAACAATAAGAGCAATAAAACCAGCTATTAATGAAACATATAATAGATTCATACATTTCCTCCTTATATTTTATTGGTTTTCATATATCATTTATTCTTATGTATAATTTTTGTATTTCATGACAATAAAATAATTCTATTTGTCTATTTAGTATACATTTATTATATTATATGTCTATTGATATAAAATCTTAGTTTCATATTTTAGTTAAGTAAAGAACTCTTAATTTTAAGTTAATCCTTTAGCATATAGACTTTTAGATTTCAAATGTCATATATTTTACTCTACATAACAAATCACTAAGGCCACCCTATCACAATTCCTTTTACATATTTTATATCCATATTCTTTAAGCTAATTGTTTTTATTTTAATCTATGTTTATATATGAACTAGGTTAAATATCATTGTAATTTAACTTTTGCAATTCTTAATCAGGTATTGTCATATTTACTGATTTTTTATTTTATAATTTGCTAAAAAATAAAAGTAAGGACTACTTCTCGTTAAGTAGTCCTTACTTTTATCTCATAAAGTTTAATATTAATGTATTAAGTGCAAATAATCCTGTAAAGATCCAAGTTAGTCTTACAAGCATTACTTCCTTAGTTCTTGCTTTATTTTTTGAAAAGAATGTATCTTTTGATCCACCTTGTATTAATCCACTTAAAGCATCAGCTTTACTAGGTTGCATAAATATAGTTACTACTATTAATAAACCTAATAGTACTTCTACACCCATTAACATACTTTGCATAGGTAATCCCTCCTATATAGTTAACTCGTTACAAAATAACATATTTATTAAAATTGTAACATAACATTTATTTTATTACAACTTTTCATTAATGTAAAGCTTCTATATTTATACATAAAAATAGCTACACTCAAAATGAATGTAACTATTTTTAGTTATAATAAATGCTATATTTATATCAATTATTATTTTCTTATATTGAAAAATGCTTTTTTTCCTCTATATTGTGCAACCTCTTCTAGTTCTTCCTCTATTCTTAATAATTGATTATATTTTGCAACTCTTTCTGATCTAGCTGGTGCACCTGTTTTTATTTGTCCTGCATTAACTGCAACAACTAAGTCAGAAATAGTAGTATCTTCAGTTTCTCCAGATCTATGAGAAATAACAGCAGTATATCCAGCTCTATTAGCCATTTCTATTGCATTTAAAGTTTCAGTTAAAGTACCAATTTGATTTAACTTTATAAGAATTGAATTAGCAGCCCCCATTTCTATTCCTTTTTCTAATCTTTCAGTGTTAGTAACAAATAAATCATCACCTACTAATTGAACTTTCTTTCCTAGTCTTTCAGTTAACAACTTCCATCCATCCCAATCTTCTTCTGCCATACCATCTTCAATTGAAATTATTGGATATTTATTCACCCAATCTTCAAAAAAATCAACCATTTCAGCTGATGTTAATGTCTTTCCTTCATTTTCCAATACATATTTTCCATCTTTATAATATTCTGAAGATGCTGCATCTATAGCAATAAATATATCTTCTCCAGCCTTATATCCAGCTTTAGTTATTGCTTCTATAATAACATCAATAGCTTCTGCATTTGATTTTAAGTTAGGGGCAAATCCACCTTCATCTCCAAGTCCAGTAGCATATCCTTTATCTTTAAGGGTATTCTTTAATGTATGATATACTTCAGCACACATTCTTAATGCTTCAGTAAAGCTTGTAGCTCCTACTGGCATAATCATAAACTCTTGTAAATCTACTGAATTATCAGCATGTGACCCTCCATTTATTATATTCATCATAGGTACTGGTAGAACTTTTGCATTTACGCCACCAACATATTTATATAAAGATAATCCTAATGCATTGGCAGCAGCATTTGCAACAGCTAATGACACTCCTAAGATTGCATTAGCACCTAATTTTCCTTTATTATCAGTTCCGTCTAATTCTATAAGCATTTTATCTATATATGGTTGATTAAATACATTACATCCTATTAACTCTTCAGCAATTGTGTCATTAACATTTTGTACTGCTGTTAATACACCTTTACCTAAATATTTATCTTTATCTCCATCTCTTAACTCTACTGCTTCATACATACCAGTTGAAGCCCCTGATGGCACTGCAGCTCTTCCTACTGTCCCATCTTCAAGATATACTTCTACTTCTACAGTTGGAAAACATCTTGAATCTAATATTTGTCTTGCAACAACGTCTATTATTTCTAAGTAATCGTTCATTTAATTACCCTCCTTGAATTATATAATATTATTTGATAATGCTTATCAATATCATTTTAATATATAAAACATAAAATGAAAAGATTTTTTTAATTACCTTAATATTATTACTAATATTCAACCTTAATATTCAAAAAACATTTTTAACTATTTTTTCATTAAACTATTATTTTAAGATGTGTTGACATATTCAATTACTCCGTCCACTTTACTTATGCATATATCAACTTTAATCCAAAACATAGCTTACCTTTTAAAGTTTATTTTGGTACATTTAGACTTTATAAGTCATAATTTGGTAGTAAATAATATTATAGGAGCTTGTATAGATATGATTACATTATCAGCTATTCATTGGGTCTACTTGGTATTTATAGGATTGATCTTGCTATCTGTTATACTAAAAAAAGATATTTCAATTATATGTATAATAGGTATCTTAGCAATAGCATTTATGAGTAATTTTTCTATTTCCGAATCTATTATGTCTGTTTTTAATGGTTTTCTTTATGCAATCAAAGAACTACTTCCTATAATACTTATAATTTCTGTAATTACTGCTCTTAGTAATCTTCTTTCTGTAACCGGAATAAATGAAGTTATGATTTCTCCTTTAGCTAAATTAATAAAAAATAAAGTATTAGCTTATTGGATTATTGGTATTTCCATGATGATAATTTCATGGTTTTTTGGGCCATCACCAGCAGTAGCACTAATTGGAGCTATTTTAGTTCCAGTAGCAGCAAAAGCAGGACTACCTAAATTAGGAGCTGCAATTGCTATGAATATATTTGGGCATGGTATTGCTTTATCAAGCGATATCATAATACAAGGTGCTCCAAAAATAACTTGCGATGCTGCTGGTATAGCTATTAACGAGTTTATGCCAGCAATAATAATTTTAGAATTAGTTATGGGACTTACTACAAGTATTTTAGCTTTTTACTTTATAATGAAAGATATTAAAAATAATAACCTTAATTCAACAAGAGATAATCTAGATTTAGAAGATAATTTAAAGGAAGATTTTAAAGATAATATATCTAAAACAAAGAAAAATTTTTTAGCTTTCTTAGTGTTGTTTTCTTATGCCTTAGATGTTGCTTTCATGTTTTTATTATCCATTAAATGTGAAAATGCAACTTCATTAATTGGTGGCACTACTCTATTTTTATTGCTTATAATTTTTTTAAGTATATTTAAAGACATAAAAAAAACTCAATTAACATCTTACTTAATAGATGGTTTTCAATTTGCATTTAAAGTTTTTGGTGCTGTAATCCCTATTGCTACATTTTTTTATTTGGGTGGTAGTGGATTTGAACAAATTATTGGTAATCCGTTAACTAGTACTTCAGAAGGAATAATAAATGATTTAGGTATAGCTCTTTCCAATGCTGTTCCTTTAAATAAAATCATTGCAACATTTACAGTTTCTGGTGTTGGAATACTAACTGGGTTAGATGGTTCAGGATTCTCTGGTCTTTCTCTTGTTGGTTCATCAACTATGTTATTTTCTTCATCTCTAGAGCTAAACTCATCTCCATTAGCTGCTTTAGGTCAAATCTGTACAATTTGGATTGGTGGTGGAACTTTAGTACCTTGGGCATTAATTCCTGTTGCTGCTGTATGTAAAGTATCTCCACTTGAACTCGCAAGAAAAAACTTTCTTCCTGTTACAATAGGATTAATTACAACTACGCTGTTTGCTTTAATTTTTCTAATCTAAAAATAAGGCTATGTTTTAAAATAAAAATTACCGTTAATCTAAATAATTATAAAATCAGTTAGATTAACGGCTTTAAATTTTTTATTTTTCATTTTTAAAATACCTATCGAATTTAATGTTCCATTGATTTGCTTTATTTTTATCTATTTCCTTAATACCCTCAAGAAATTCATCTAAAACACCAATTCTTTTTAGTCCTTTCATCAAGTGTCTTGGATAATCTACTTTTCTAGAGTATGCTTTTTTAGGATCAATTATCATTAGTTTTTCATCCTCTGATACAAATATATCCTTACATCTAGTATCAAGTTTAGTAAATTTAAGCTTTTTAAACTCTGTTAACAAATTATATATCTTTTTTATTAATTTTTTACTTAAACCATTTTTCTTAATATAGTCATCTAATCGTTCACCATCTACTATTTCTCTTACGACATATAGTTTACCTCTTTTATAAAGTCTTGGAAAATATTTCGAACCATTTGTTCTATACAATATACCTCCCTCGTCCTTACATACTTTTTGTGTCAAGAAAATTTTCACTACTTTATTTCCTGGCAACTCATAAACTATCCCATTATTTCCTTGTCCAAGATATTTTCCTTCTTTAAATAGTTTTTCTGTCTTTTCATCAAAATCAGCAGAATAAGCAAAATTTCTTTTCATTTCATCAATCCTAAGTCTTTTTTATAAATATATTATCTAAAGTCTAACTTTATGCAAAGAAAAAGTTCTTGTTATTTAAAAAGCTTTTATTTCTTTGGCTATATTTTTTAATATGTGTTGATATATTGGATGAGTAAAGTGGTATTGTAATTTGCTTATGAGTATATAAACTCTCTGCTAAAACATAATTAATTTTAAAATTTCTATATAAAAAAAGAGTCTAGTAATTTATTTTTACTAAACTCTTTTAAAAATCATTTATTATTTAGTTGTAACTAAATTTTCTCCTGTCATTTCAGCTGGAACTTCTAGTCCTAATTGATTTAACATTGTTGGAGCTATATCTGCTAACTTACCATCTTTTATAGTTTTTCCTTCAGTGTTATTTGCAACCCAAACAAAAGGTACTGGATCTATTGTATGAGCTGTAAATGGATTGCCTGTTGAGAAATCTATCATAGTTTCAGCATTACCGTGGTCAGCTGTTATGAATAAGCATCCATCTTTTTCCAATATTTTGTCAGCAATTTTTCCTAAGCATTCATCAACAGATTCTATAGCTTTAACAGCTGCTGGAATAACCCCTGTATGTCCAACCATATCTGGATTTGCAAAGTTTAAAATTACCATATCATATTTATCTGAATCTAATCTATTTAATAATTCATCAGTTACTTCGTATGCACTCATTTCTGGTTTTAAATCATATGTTGCAACTTTAGGTGATGGAATAACAACTCTTTCTTCACCTGGATTTTCTTTTTCAACTCCACCGTTAAAGAAGAATGTAACGTGAGCATATTTTTCAGTCTCAGCAATTCTTAATTGGTTTAATCCTTTTTCACTTACATATTCTCCAAGAGTATTAGCTAAAGTTTGAGGCTTGTAAGCTACTTCAACACCTTCTAAAGTCTTGTCATATTGAGTCATTGTTACAAAAGTAAGATTTAGAGTTTCTCTCTTAAATCCATCAAATACTTTATCATTAATAGCTCTAGTTATTTCTCTTGCTCTATCTGGTCTAAAGTTAAAGAATATAACTGAATCTCCATTTTTTATTGTTGCTGTTGGAGCTCCATTTTCTAAAACTACTGTTGGTAAAACAAATTCATCAGTTTTATTATCATGGTAAGATTGTTCCATTGCATTTACTGCACTATTAGCAGTTTCACCTTTACCTAATACTAAGGCATTATATGCAAGTTCTACTCTTTCCCATCTATTATCTCTATCCATAGCATAGTATCTACCACTTATAGTAGCTATCTTACCTACGCCAACTTCAGCCATCATAGCTTCAGTTTTTTCTACAAATTCTTTACCTGATGATGGTGCAACGTCTCTACCATCCATAAATGCATGAACATATACATTTTGAATTCCTTCTTTTTTAGCGAATTTTAAAAGGCCTCTTAAATGTTCGATATGCGAATGTACTCCACCATCTGATAATAACCCCATTAAATGTAATGCAGAATTATTATTTTTAGCATTAGTCATAGCTTTCATTAAAGATTCATTTTCAAAGAAATCTCCATCTTTAATAGCTTTAGTAATTCTAGTTAATTCTTGATATACTATTCTACCAGAACCAATATTTAAATGACCTACTTCTGAATTTCCCATTTGTCCTTCTGGTAATCCAACTTCTAATCCACTTGCTTGTAATTGTGATGTTGGATAACTTGCTACTAATCTATCAAAATTAGGTTTTTTAGCTAAGCTTACAGCATTTCCTTCAGATTTTGGCGCTATTCCAAAACCGTCTAATATCATTAACATAACTGGTCTTTTTGACATATTCCTATCCCTCCAGATTTATTATTAAAATATCATAATATACTAATATTATCTTTTATTCTCTATATTTTTAACCATTCTAATTATATTATTTTTTTAGATGTATTGCAACTTATAAAACTGTGAAGATTATATCTCTTTTAATGTATATCCTCAACAATATATATACTAAATTCTTTATGTAAAAGTTGAATTTACTATGTTTTAGTAAAAATCTAATTTTTATTATATAGAGCAAAAAGAGTCAAATCTAAAAGCAAATTTTAGATTTAACTCCATTCTTTCAATTTATTATTGTCGAAATTTAGCTATTATTTTTAATTTTATCTAATTCATTTTTAAAATAACATTACTTTATTATTACTCTGTAATCTCTTCTTCATTTGTAGACTGTTTATTTTTATCTACATATTCTTCCATACTATCTTCACTTTTTTCTATATTATCTTTTTTATAAGTATGTACTTCATTATAAGTATATACTTTGTTTTGTTCTTTATCTTTTTTTTGCATTTCTAATAGTTTTTCTTCATTATTAATTTCTTTATAATTTCCGTCCTGTAACTTTTCTTTTAAACTAGATGATATTACCACACCATTTCTTACTTCATCACCATTATCATTTGATTCATTTGCTTTGGTATTTGAACTTTGTGAACCTTTTGAACTCTCTGATTTTTGTGATTTAGCATTTTGAATTTGTGATTCTATTAATTGTATTTGAGCATCTAAAGATTGTATTTGAGCTTGCTTAGTATCATCTTCTAATTCATTATTTTGCAGCAACTCATTTTTTTCACTTTCTAATTTTTGTTTGCTACTTTCAAGACTTGATATTTGACTACTATTATCTATATTGCTGGATTGTGCATAACTATTTGTAGCTGTACTTGAATTTATTTGCATAAGATCCCCTCCTTGAACTTTTTTCTAATTCAAGGACATTTTACAGTATGAAGCTTAACATTAGCTTAATGTTTGTCCAGAATTAATCTATATAGCTATAAACTACCATAATATTTAGTTACTATATCATTCCAATTTTCTAATATACAATCTGTAATTTCAGGATCATACATTATCCCCCTATTTATTGAAATTTCTTCAAAACATTCTTTATCACTTATCAAATTTCTATATGGTCTATTACTCTGCATCGCATCTATAGAATCACAAAGTGCTATTATTCTAGATCCCAATGGTATTTCATTTTTCTTCAAACCTTCAGGATACCCCTTTCCATCCCATCGTTCATGATGATGTAATACTATATAAGATATATTTTTCAAGCTCTCAGCTTTACTCAAAATTTTATACCCTATTTCAGAATGCTTTTTCATCATTTGCCACTCTTCAAAATCTAATTTGCCTTTTTTATTTAAAACATTATCAGAAACTCCTATCTTTCCTATATCATGCAAATGAGCAGCTATATGATACATTTCTAAAATTTCCTCTGATAAATTCAAATGTTTACATAATTTATATGTCATATCACTTACTCTTGTAGAATGTCCAGATGTATATAGATCTCGAGCTTCTAATGCTGCAACCATACTTTCTATTATGTCATGATATATTATACCTTCATTTATTATTGACATTTTTATTACCTCTTTATTTAAATTTAACATGTTAATATTTACTAATATATTATCACATTATTATTGTATATCAAATGATTGTTTTGATAATAATTATCATTTTTATTTAATATTTATATGACATCTTTTTATTTCAATAAATATTAAAAAAAAGTCTGTCTTACTCAATAAAATTATTGCTATATTTTGATTATTAATTATGTCTACTGTATAATATAGCTTAACAAGTAATAATTGTTTTTTCTTGTTGAATTTTACAATAAATTAAATAAAAGGGAGCTTTTTTGTATGAAAAATACTAACTTATCTAATGTAAAGTTAACAGACGTAATAAATGTAGATACCCTTCAAAAAATTTTAGATGCGTTTTCAGATACTACTGGAATTTCAACACTAGCTGTTGACCTTGAAGGTCCTGTTACTAGAATGACTAAACCTTCAAAGTTTTGTATGAATCTAACACGTGGTACTTCTAAAGGATTAAAAAGATGTAATGAATGTGATATTCAAGGTGGACTTAAATCCGGAAAATTTAAAAAACCTACTGCTTATTATTGTCATGCTGGATTAATGGATTTTACTGCTCCAATTTTAATAGGAGATATTCAAATTGGCTCTTTAGTTGGTGGTCAAGTTTTACCTGAGCCTCCTAAAGAAGATAAAATTAGAATAGTAGCAAAGGAAATAGGAGTTAATGAGGATGAGTATATTGATGCAGTTAGAGAAATAAGGGTTCTCTCAAAAGAATCAATTGAAGCTGCTGCCAATTTACTTTTCA
The DNA here is from genome assembly GCF_963527835.1 of uncultured Clostridium sp. Classification (GTDB taxonomy): domain Bacteria; phylum Bacillota; class Clostridia; order Clostridiales; family Clostridiaceae; genus Clostridium. Next base: position 67,314 of record NZ_CAURTC010000012.1, read on the forward strand.
TAATAGCTAACACCCTTTCAGATGTTGGATATCAAAAATATATAGGTAATGATTTAACTAAAAAATTATTTGAAGTTTCTCATAATATATACAAAAAAATTACCGAAGTTGAAAATTATGTAAATAGGGTTAATGAAATAAACAGTATTCTAGCAAATAGATTTGACACACTAATTACTTCGGCTAATGTTTCTGCTGATCAAGTAGAAGAAATTGATCAAGTAGCAAAATATATAAATAATGTTTCTTCACAAACTAATTTATTAGGACTTAATGCTTCAATAGAGGCATCTAGAGCTAAAGAATTTGGTGCTGGATTTAGTGTTATTGCACAAGAAATAAGAAAATTATCCAACATGAATAGCGAGCAATCAAAAAAAATAGGTACCGTTCTTCATACTATAAAAGATTCTATTTTTAATATGAGTGATCAAATTCAAGATACTAACGAAAACGTTAATGAAAATGTTGAAGCTTTGAATCAAATAATCAATTCTATTTTTGATCTTCGTAAAGATGCAGAACTTCTTGAAACCTTCGGAAATAAATTATCTGATTTAAATAATAAGTAATAATCCTTTAAACATAGGAATTTATAAAGTATCTATAGATTTTAAATGTATATAATTTCTTAAAAACAAAAAAGGCTATGATTAAATCATAGCCTTTTATTATTATTAGTAGTTAACTATTCCAGAAAAATCTTCTGCTTTTAAGCTAGCTCCACCAACTAATGCTCCATCTATATCAGACATAGCCATTTGTTCAGTAATTGTATTTGGTTTAACTGATCCACCGTATTGAATTCTTACTTTATCAGCAACTTCTTTACCGTACATTTCTACTACAACGTTTCTGATTGCTAATATTGTTTCATTAGCTTGTTCCTTAGTAGCAGTTTTACCAGTTCCAATAGCCCAGATTGGTTCATAAGCTATAACAACTTTTTCAGCTTGTTCTTTAGTTAATCCAGCAATATCAACTTTAATTTGGCAAGCGATAAAGTTATTAGTAACTCCGCTTTCTCTTTGTTCTAAAGTTTCTCCACAACAAACTATTGGAGTAATGTTGTGAGCAAATGCTGCTTTAACCTTTTTGTTTATTGCTTCATCAGTTTCATTGAAGTATTCTCTTCTTTCACTGTGTCCTAAAACAACATATTCAATGCCCATAGCTTCTAACATTCCTGGAGCAACTTCTCCTGTGAATGCGCCACTTTCTTCAAAGTGCATGTTTTGAGCTGCAACTTTTATGTTTGATCCAGCTGTTGCTTTTTTAACAGCATCTAAACATACAAATGTAGGACATACAACTACATCACAAGTAGCATCCTTAACTAATGGTTTTAATTCTTCTACAACTTTAACTGCTTCATCAACAGTTTTATTCATTTTCCAGTTTCCTGCAATAATTGCTTTTCTCATCGTTTTCACCTCATAATAAAATTATAATAAAACATAAAGTTTTGAATCTTTATAATAACTAATTCTACATAGTAAGGTAAAACTCCTTTAAGAAGTTTTACCCTTTGATTAACTTATTTAATATTAGTCGTTTAATGCAGATATACCAGGTAATACTTTACCTTCTAAGAATTCAAGTGATGCTCCACCACCAGTTGAGATATGAGTCATCTTATCTCCGAATCCTAATATGTTAACAGCTGCTGCTGAATCTCCACCACCGATTATAGTAGTTGCATTTGAATCAGCCATTGCTTTAGCTACTGCAATAGTTCCTTTGTTGAAGTTTTCAAATTCGAATACTCCCATTGGTCCATTCCAAATTACAGTCTTAGCATCTTTAACAGCATCAGCATATAATTTTTCTGTCTTTGGTCCAATATCTAATCCCATATTTCCTGCTGGAATATTTTGATCTTCTGTTACTGTAGCTTCAACATCTTTGAATTCTGCAGCAACTCTATGATCTACTGGTAATAAGAAATTAACACCTTTTTCTTCAGCTTTAGCTATCATTTCTTTAGCATAGTCAAGTCTATCTTCTTCAACTAATGAAGTTCCGATTTCATATCCTTGAGCTTTTAAGAATGTATAAGCCATTCCTCCACCTATGATTATAGTATCAACTTTATCTAAAAGATTGTTGATAACAGCTATTTTATCAGAAACCTTAGCTCCTCCTAATATAGCAACGAAAGGTTTTTCTGGAGTTTCAACTGCATTTCCTAAGAATTTTAATTCTTTTTGAATTAAGTATCCACATACAGCAGTATCAATATAATCAGTTACACCAACTGTTGAACAGTGAGCTCTATGAGCTGTACCAAATGCGTCATTAACAAAAATTTCAGCAAGTGATGCTAATTCTTTAGAGAATTCTTCACCATTCTTAGTTTCTTCTTTTCTGTATCTAGTATTTTCAAGTAATACTACATCTCCATCTTTCATTTCAGCAACTGCTACTTTAGCATTTTCGCCTACAACATTGTTATCTGGCGCGAATTTAACTTCTTTTCCCAAAAGTTCACTTAATCTTTTAGCAACTGGAGCTAAAGATAATTCTGGCTTTGGTTCTCCCTTTGGTTTACCCATATGTGAGCAAAGGATAACTTTTGCACCATTTTCAACTAAGTATTTAATTGTAGGAAGAGCTCCGTTTAATCTATTTACATCTGTTATAACACCATCTTTTAATGGTACATTAAAGTCACATCTAACTAAGACTTTTTTTCCTTTTACTTGAATATCTTCAATTGTCTTTTTGTTAAAATTCATCTTGTTCACCTCTAATTATTAAATTTTTCAATATTTTAAAATAGTCTGGCCTTATAGCCTTATACTACAAAACCAGACTTATTTATAACTTTAATTACTTTAACTAAAAGCTAAAATTACTTTAAGAATTTAGCGAAGTATTTGATTGTTCTAACCATTTGGCTAGTGTATGAATTTTCGTTGTCATACCATGAAACAACTTGAACTTGGTATGTGTCTTCATCAACTTTAGCTACCATAGTTTGAGTTGCATCAAATAATGATCCAAATCTGATTCCTACGATATCAGAAGATACTAATTCTTCTTCAGTGTATCCAAATGATTCGTTAGAAGCAGCTTTCATAGCAGCATTTACGCTTTCAACTGTAATGTCTTTTCCTTTAACTACAGCAACTAAGATTGTAGTTGAACCAGTTGGAACTGGAACTCTTTGTGCAGAACCAATTAACTTACCGTTTAATTCTGGGATAACTAATCCGATAGCTTTAGCAGCACCAGTTGAGTTAGGAACGATATTTACAGCAGCAGCTCTTGCTCTTCTGAAATCTCCCTTTCTGTGTGGTCCGTCTAATACCATTTGGTCTCCAGTGTAAGCATGGATAGTTGACATAATACCAGTTTGAATTGGTGCTAAGTCATTAAGTGCTTGAGCCATTGGAGCTAAACAGTTAGTTGTACAAGAAGCTGCAGATATTATGTTATCTTCAGCAGTTAAGATATCTTGGTTAACGTTGAATACAACTGTTGGAAGGTCGTTTCCAGCTGGAGCTGATATAACAACTTTCTTAGCACCTGCATCGATATGAGCTTGAGATTTAGCTTTTGATACATAGAATCCAGTGCATTCAAGTACTACGTCTACACCAAGATCTCCCCAAGGAAGTTTTGAAGCATCAGCTTCAGCATAGATTTTGATTTCTTTTCCGTTAACAACGATACCGTCTTCTTTAACTTCTACAGATTCTTCGTATCTACCTTGTGATGAATCATATTTTAATAAGTGAGCTAACATCTTAGGATCTGTTAAGTCGTTGATTGCAACCACTTCATATCCTTCTGCTCCAAACATTTGTCTAAATGCAAGACGTCCAATACGTCCAAAACCATTAATTGCTACCTTTACATTTGCCATTAAAATTACCTCCTAAAATAATGCTTTTTTATAAAAATAAATTTTACAAACTAAATTAATTTTATACATAAATTAATGATTTAATGTTTCTAGTATTCTTTTTCCAGTTTCTTCATCTGTAACTAAAATACCATTAATATCATTAAATTCTGTCGATATTATTGACTCTACTTTATTCTTTCCACCTGCTATTGCAATATGTGTTTTTATTTTTCTTGCTTCGCTAATTTTTATTCCAATTGAGGTAGCTTCTGATATAATTTGAGAATTTCTAGTGAAATAACATCCAAACGCTTCTCCAACTGCACCACTGTCTATAAGCTTTTTGATTTTCGTTTCCGAAACTCCTCTTTTTTTAGCCATTTGTACAGCGTTACCTATTCCATACATCAATATATCAGCTTTATGTAAAGTATCTACAACTGCTTTTATTTCTTCTTCTTTAAGTAATGTATCTAATACATCTAAACTTAAATTTTCTGAAACATGTAACATTTTATAACTACCATTTAGCTTTTTTGCTAATGAAGCGGCTAATGTGTTGGCTTGAGTTTCTACATTTTTGCCTACTCCACCTCTTGCAGGTACTACTTGAATATTAGATAAATTATTTATCTTAGGAAATTGTTCTACTACCGCTTTTAATGTACTTCCACCAGTTAACGCAATAATATCATTGCTAACTAATACATCTTTCACATAATGAGCACAAGCTTTTCCTAAATCTTTTAAAATTGAAGGATTATTGTCTAAATCACCTGGAACTATAATTACTTTCTTTAGATTAAGACTCTTTCTTAATTCTTCTTCCAGTTCTGAAAGTCCCTTTATTTCATGAATAAAATCCTTTAATTTATTTATTATTCTCTCACCATCTTCGGTGACAGTCATTCCTGGGGTATTTATTTCTATTAAACCCTGAGAGTTCAAAAAACTTACTTCATTTCTTACCACTCTTTCACCAATTTTTAATTCATTGGCAAGAACTCTTCTACCTATTGGTTGATTATAGTATATAGTTCTCAGTACATTGTATCTCTTTTCCAATGTTTCAACAAGTTCAGGAACTATTTTTTTCTGTAACTCTAGTATTTCATGCAACATAAACACTCCCTTGGTCTTTATGCGTCCCATGCACTTAAATCATGTCCCACAAATATTATTATAAAGCACCTTATCAAATTTTTAAAGGCTTTAAGCGAAATTTTTTTATATATTTTAAAAGTTGCTTATATTAACCTCATATTTTTAACACTTTTAAATATATTAAACATATAAATAATCAATTAATATTTAGAGATCAAGTTTAGACTTTAACCCCTAAATATTAATTATTTACTCTTTAAATCCTCTTTCTTTTCGACGAAGATTTAATTCCTAATTCTTCTCTATATTTTGCCACAGTTCTTCTAGAAATATTTATCTTTTCTTTATTTAATATTTCAGAAATAATTTGATCTGAAAAAGGTTTAGATTTATTTTCTTCTTCTACTATCTTTTTAATTTCATTTTTTATCGTATTTGTAGCTATATCTCCTTCATTGCTTAAAGAAAATCCACTTTCAAATAATGCTTTTATCTTTATTGTTCCATAACTAGTAAGTACATACTTCTCTTTTATAGCTCTGCTAACTGTTGATTCATGCATTCCTATTTCTTCTGCAACTTCTTTTAAGGTTAAAGGCCTTATGTACTCATAACCTTTATCAAAAAATTCTCTTTGTTTATTTAGTAAACATTTCAAAACATTATATAGAGTGCTTTTTCTTTGTTCAATAGACTTTATTAGGAACATTGCTTTATTAATTTTTTCTTTAACATAACACACAGTTTTCTCATCCACATTATTTTCCAAAACACTTTTATAAGTTTTGTTTATAGTAAGTTTAGGTAATACGCTGTCATTCATTATAATAAAATATTGTTTTTCTATTTTTTTGATTTCAGCATCTGGTATTATATAACTCACTTGTTCTCCTGTATAAAATCCTCTAGATGGCTTTGGTTCTAATGTTTTAATTAAATCTCCATATCTTTGAGCTCTTTTGGGATTTATTCCCAAATCTTCACCTACAAGCTTATATTTATTGTCTGCTATATTTCCTAAATGATTCTTTATTATTTTTTCCATATTATCATCTAATATGCCTAATTTTTTACTTTGAATAATTAAACACTCTTCTATATTCCTAGCACCTATGCCATAGGGCTCTAAATCTTGTACAATTTTTAATGCTTGTTCCACTTTAATTTGACTTATATTAAGTTCATTGCTTATTTGAATTGTTGATATTTCCAAATAACCTCTATTATCTAAGGATTCTATGATATATTTTGATATTGCTGCTAAATACGGATCAATATTTAGTTCAATTAATTGTTCTTGTAAAAACTCACTCAAAGATTTGCTCTTTTCAATATAGTTCCAAGGTGTAGAATCTATTTCTTTGTTATTTACATAATTATTATCAACTTCATTTTTATAATTATTAGATTCTAATTCCTTTATTAAACTTTTGTAATCATATCTATCTTTTAAAGTATTACTTTCTACGCCTTTATCTAATTCATTAATTTCTAATATTGGATTTTCAGCATATTCATTATCAATAAACTCCCTTAAATCATGCATGGACATTTGTAAAAGCTTTATTGATTGTTGCATACTTTGAGTTAATACAAGTTTTTGATCCTGGGTAATTTTCATACCATAATCTAATTTCATAAACATCCTCTTTCCTTATACCATATTATAATAAAATTATTAAAATTCTATAATAATTATAGAAAACCTTTTCTACATAATTCTCTATAGAATAGTATACTCTGATTTCATTAATTAAAGCAAGTAATCTAAATCCTCACTTTACAGTATATTATAAAGTAATGATTTGATGCTAATAACTAATAAAACCATGATTTAAACAATATTTATAATTTCTTGTTTAAATCATGGTTTGTTTTAATTCTATTTAGTTAAGTATACTAGTCCACAACAATTAGGCCCTGAATGAATACATACACTAGATCCTAATGGACATTCAGTATATTTCATATTATTTTTTTGTAAATACTCTAAAAGAGCTGATTTAATCTCTACATTTTTTGCATCAACTAGTAATATTGGAACATCTTCATCTAATTGTGCTTCTTCTAATTCGGAAATTATTTTTTTAATAGCCTTTTTATTTCCTCTTATTTTATCTTTAACAGACATTAATCCATCTTTTATATCTAGAATTAATTTTATTCCAAATACACTCCCCACCATTCCAGCAGTTTTAGATATTCTTCCACCTCTTATAAGATATTCTAACGATTCAAAACACATTAAAGTTTTTACATTATATTTAGCAGAATCAATTTCTTTAAATACATCTTCTAAACTATTTCCATTATCTAAAAGTATAGCTGCTTTTAATACTAAAATCCCTAATGCTGGTGCTATATTTTGAGAATCCACCACCATTATATTATTGCTTTCTAATGTATTTTTAGCTATACATGCAGATTGATATGTTCCACTCATAGCAGAAGACATATGAATTGAAAGTATTTTATATCCATCATCTAGATATTTTTGATATTTTTCTACAAATCTACTAGGAATAACTTGACCTGTATTAGGTAAAATATTATATTTTTCTATTTTTTCAAAAACTTTATCTGGATTTATTTCAACTCCATCTAAATAACTTTCTTCATTAAAATTTATTAAAACCGGCAAAACTTCTATATCATATTTTTCATATATTTCTTTCGGTAAATCAGCAGTACTATCTGTGATAATTTTTATCTTCTCCAATTGCCTCATTCCCTTCTCCTATTTCATGTTTGGAAATTCAAATTGTCTTAAGGCTTCATACGCAACTATTGACACAGTATTAGATAAATTTAAGCTTCTAGTACTAGATTGAATCATAGGTATTCTCATTCCAGTAATCACTTCATGAATTGATTCTGGCACACCACTTGACTCTCTTCCAAACATTATAAAATCACCTTTTTGAAATGAAATTTCATTGTAATAGTCTCCAGCATGAGTGCTTGATAAAAATATTCTTTCATTCTTATATTTTTCCATAAATGCTTCATAGCTTTCATGAATTTCTAAGTCTAGATATTTCCAATAATCCAATCCTGCTCTTCTTACATGTTTTTCATCTATATCAAATCCTAAAGGTTTTATTAAATGTAGCTTACTATCCGTAAGCACACAAGTTCTTGCTATATTCCCAGTATTTTGAGGAATTTCTGGTTGATATAATACTATATTTAAATTCAAAAGATCACCTTCTCTTCGTTTACTGTTATAAATTTAGTATAATTATTAATTCAGTATAATTAAAAAGTATACTATATGGTTCATTAACTGTCTAGTCGTTCATTTATTTAAGTTTTGCTAAAATTATAATTATAACAAGTAAATTATGTAAAAAAATAAAAGGCATTTTAAAAATACCTTTTATTTTTGCTATATTTAAAATCAAAACCTTATTATATTATAACTATTGAACTACTGGAGGCACTACCGGATCTTGAGATACTGGTGGAGCTGCAGGTGGCACTGCTCCAGGAGGCTGTTCTGTAGCTGCTGGTGGAGCTGCTGGTGGAACTAACGGTTGAGTTCCTTTTTTAACAACTATATCAACAGCTGTATAATAATCTGTTGATATCAACTCTTTATTAGTTTGAACACCATTTTCATATGTTAATTGATAAGAATTAACTTTATATCCTGTCATTCCACCACTTTCTGTAACTTCTTGTCCTTCTGGTAAAGTTGCATCTTCTACTACTTTTACAGTTGGTTCTATAGTTTGAAGTATTTCATTTTCCATATCATAAGTTTTGCCACCTAATGCAGCAACATCACCATATATATTGTAAGTCATAATCTTATTATATGTACTTCCTTCTATATAAATTGGAGAATCATAAGGATTTTTAAATTTATAATCTATATCTCCATAAGAAACTGTTGCATCTAAGCCTGGCTTTGCATAACCTACGGACATTGAATGATTTCTTCTTTCTACTGATCTTATATTTGCATGCATTACTGCTCTATAAAGCGCTGTTGAAACTTGGCATATACCCCCACCTATTCCTGGCTCTACCTTATTACCAACATAAGTTGCTGCTTCTTTATAACCTCTTTCAACAGTTCTAGGACCAACAATTTCATCAAAACTGAATACATCTCCTGGCATTAAAACCACTCCATTTATGGCTTTAGTTGAAATATCTATATTAGTACTTCTGCCTTCAGATGATGAACCATAATTTGAAGAATACGAACCAATAATTCCATTTATTTTTGATAAATCCTTACTTGTAATTTTAGGTTGTACCGTTTCTAAATCCATTGAAACTACAATTTCTTCATTTATATGTTCTGTTATAGCTTGTTTTAATTTTTTATCAAATTCATCCATGTTTATACTTTTACCAACCACTTCATCTACGACACTAAAACTGTTGCCATTGATTGAAAGAGTTGCATCTTTAGGAGCCTCTTCAACTTTGTTTTTTATCATCTCTTCATATGTTTTTAATTTTTCTTCATCATAAGATAAACTTAAATTTATCTCATGCTTTTCTTGGCCTTTATTCTTTATGTAAGAATATTTCTTCAAAGATGAATGATCTTTCCCAAAATTTACAGCCTCATTTATCACACTATCAAGATCATAAGCTGGAGATATATCAGAATATAGAAGTTCAAATTCTGACTCACCTATTTTTATAGATGCCTTTTTATCTCCTATTTTTCCTTGAAGTTCTTGGATTAATTTTTCTCTAGCTTCTTCTTTTGTCATTCCTCCGATGTTCACATCTTGCACTGCTACACCTAAATATATCTTATCATTCCATTCTTCTACTATTTTACTAATAGATAAAAAATATCCAGTAAATAATGCCGAAATAATAACTACAAACGCACATATTCCAATTATTATTTTCTTTTTCTTTTTATTACTTGATATTTTCTTAAGAACTTTCCCCCTTTTTCTATTATCTTCGCTCACATTTATTCCCCTTTCAATGAAATATACTTAATTAATAACTTTTTAATATCCTTACATTTTTATAAAAATTTTGTATTTTAATATAATTGCAAGTTTTATTATATCACATTATTTATTATATTTAATAAGAATATTATCGTATAATCTACATAAAAATAAAGGCATCTTATTCACATTTTACAAGACACCTTTATTTTATAAGACACCTTTACTTTATAGTTTAAGCTTAACTTTTTAGTTAATTATTTTGTAATACAACTTTGGCTCTAGATTTAGATGTTTCACCATCATAATCAAATGCTTCAATCGTAACATTTATAGGACTTCCTTTAGGAATATGCAATTTACTTCTATCTATTACATATTTTGTTGCCTTCTCATCTACAGTTGCTATCCAATAATTATTTACAAATATATTATATCCTAGTAAATCTATATCAGGTACTTTATTCCATGATAAATATATATGATTTTTATCCATTGTTGCTTTAAACCCGGTTACATTCCTTGGTTGAATTAATAATTCTATATGATCAGGCCCCCAATTAGCATCAACTGGGTTTCCTACTCCCATCACCTCTTGACTTTCACTAAATTGCCAAACCCTCCACCTTGTCCATCCGCCTATGCTAGGTGGATATGGTGGATTAATAGGAATCTTAGTATACATTGCGATCCATAAAGGCATATTTTTTAATGGATATCCCTTTCCTTCAACGTAGAAATTATCATATAATTCTATGAAAAATAATCCAGTATAAAGCATAAGTCTTCTTCTAGTTTTTTTTTCAAACCTCTTCCTAAACCTATCTACCCATTCTACTAACGTTTTTGTTGGTATAGTGTTATTAATTGGATATTCTACATCTAAAACAGGAAATAAATCACCATAATTTTTTTCTCCAAATCCTTGTTGTAGTATATAGATAAAATCATCACATTGCCTATCCGCATCTGTCAAATCATATGATGGAGCTGCATAATGATATGCTCCAACAGGAATTCCATAATTTCTACTTGCAGCTGCAAATTCAATGAATTTCTTATCTACCCTAAAGGTGCCTGTACCCGACCCAGATGATCTTAAGTATAGAAAGTCTATTTTGGTAGCTATTATAGGAAATTGAACATTTTGAGTAAATTCATTAATATCTATTCCAAAAAGACTTTTAGGATTTTTATCTTGCATATTTCCTCCAAATAAAAAGTAGTCTTATTATAAAATATTAAAGTTACTCAAAAAAAGTACCAATAAAATATAATTATATAATAACTATAAATTTTCTATCTTTAAATTAACATAAAAACTTATATTATCATCAATACATTCAGCCCATATTTTACCTTCATGTAAATTAATTATATTTTTAGAAATAGCGAGGCCTAATCCGGATCCCCCTGTAGTAGTATTTCTTGATTCATCAACTCTATAAAATCTATCAAATACCTTATCTAATTTTTCTTTAGATATATATTCTCCTTTATTTCTACACACAAAAGTTATATAATCATCCTTTTGATAAAGACCTATTATTATTTCTCCAGGTTTAATTGAATACTTTACAGCATTCATTATTAAATTTTCAAATACCCTAAGCATCTTTACTATATCTATAAAAACATATGCTTTATCAATATCAAATTTTTTGTTTATACTTACTAGATTTTCATCTACTATTGGTGTCATTTCCTCTATCAATTGAGATAGTAGTTCACATAAATTAACTTTTTCTTTAATTAATTTCATTCCATTGTTATTAAGTTTTGTGTATTCAAATAAATCCTCAATTAGTATATTTAATTTTTGTGCCTTGTTATAAGCTATATTTAAATATTCATTCATTTCTTCCTTATTTTTATATCTGTCCTCTTTTACTAAACCTATATAACCCATAATAGAAGTTAAAGGGGTTCTCAAATCATGAGATACATTTGTAATTAAATCAGTTTTTGTTTTTTCTGCATCTCTTTCAGCTTGTATTTTCTCACCAATCTCTTTAGCCATATTATTTATATTATTAGCTATCTTTCTAATTTCGTCTCTTCCCTTTTCTTCAATTCTATAGTTTAAGTTGCCATTTGCAATCGTCTTTAATCCACAGGCTATTTCATCTAAATACTTCATTTTACTATTTGTAATTATTACAAATGAAATTATAAAAATTATGAATGTAAGAGATAATGCTAACGATGAATTAGACATTTCAACAGTATTATATACTATTTCTGCTTTTGGAACTTTAGAATATATTAAATATAATCTTGTATTGTCCATTTTTAATGGCATAATATGAATTCTTTCTCTAGCCGCATTATTTGTGTCATTTTCATTTGAAATTATATCTCTAAATACACTATATATATCTATTGTTTCCTCATAAACATTTGACGTTTTAAATATAACTTTCCCCTCAGTATTAGTAATATAAACCTTACTATTATTGTACATAGGGGAATTTAATATTTTTTCTATATCCTTAGAATTATCTATCTTTAAATGTTCCGTTCTTTCTAATTCCTTTAATAACATATTAGCTTCTTTTTCCGTGGATTCATAATCATAAAATACCTCTGGATTTCGATATTCTTTTCTTAACAGTACATCTGTAAAATTATAAAATGTGAAAGACAATAAGAAACATACTCCAATTACTAACATCAATTCAAATCTAATGCTTCTCTCAATATTTATTCTTAATCCTAAACACGTGGTTCGAAAAAACTTATAAGCCTTTAAAGTAATTAATTTTTTATTATACTTCTTACAAAGATTTTTTAACTTTTCTTTACTTTTCAATTTTATACCCAACTCCCCATACGGTCTTTATAAATTTCGGGGTTCTTGGGTCTGTCTCTATTTTTTCTCTTATTTTTCTTATATGTACCATTACAGTATTATCTGAAGACATAAATTCTTGATTCCAAACACTTTCATATATATTTTCTATTGAAAAAACTTTTCCTCTATTCTTAGCAAGTAGCAATAATATATCAAATTCAGTAGGTGTTAATTTCACTAAATTTTTGTTTAATATTACTTCATGTGTTTCTAAGTTTATTATTAGTTCATCAATTTCTATTATATTCTCTTCTTCTTTTTCATCTTCCATGTGTTTAGTATTAAATTTATAAAATCTTCTTAATTGTGATTTTACCCTAGCTACTAATTCTAATGGATTAAAAGGTTTGGTTATATAATCATCAGCTCCCATATTAAGTCCCAGTATCTTATCTATATCTTCACTTTTAGCTGATAACATTATTATTGGCATTTCTCTTTCTTCTCTTATTTTTAAACATGTATCTATACCATTTAATTTAGGCATCATAACATCTAATATTACTAAATCTATATTTTGTTCTCTAATTATATTTAGCGCATCTTCACCATTGCATGCCTTTACTGTAACATACCCTTCACTTTTTAAATATATTTCAACTAGATCTCTAATCTCTTTTTCATCATCAACTATTAAAATAGTTTTATTGCCTATCATATTAATCCCCCTTTTACTGTAAAGTAAATATAACTTTCCTTAACTATATTTTAACTTAAATTTCTAAAAAAAACCTCTGTAAACTTCTTAAGATTTTCTAAACTTAAGCTCTTGTTTTAATTATCGGTTATACATTAGATGAACTCCACTAAAAAATCACTAAGCGACTTTGAATCTGTTTTAATAATATATTTTACTAATGAGCAAATCGAGTAGGAGCTAAATAATTATTTTATTTAGCGTCCTCTCACACCAC
>NZ_CAURTC010000013.1:0-70845 GCF_963527835.1 uncultured Clostridium sp.
CTTTTAGCTGCTTAATCCTCTTTTTAAATGTCCTTGACATAGGGTCCATTTTAAAATTTGAATCCTCTTTTTTGAGCATAATGTTAGAGTATAATTTTAGCGGATAGAAATAGTAATTAAAACTATTTAGAGAAGGTAATATTGATGATGGATAAAAAAATATAAAATATAGTTGCCAATTTTTACTTGACTCAAACCCTAAGTTATTAACATATATTATAACATTACATATAATATTATAATATATGTTAATAAGGTTGGAGGAAATCAATATGACAGAGGGGTTAACAGGACTTATTATAACTGAAGCAGATAAAAGTTATAATATTGTTCGTAGAGATGCAAATTTATATTTTAGTTACTATCCAAAGGTAATTGTATATCCTAATAATATAACAGATGTAGTTAATGCAGTAAATTGGGCAAGAAAACAAGGATTAAATATACGTTGTAGAAGTGGTGGTCATAACTATGAATCATTTTCTGTGGGAAATGATGTTGTTGTGATAGATGTTTCTAATTTACTTGATTTTGAAATAGATACTAACGAAGGTTATGTAAGAATAGGGGCAGGATATAAGCAAGAACAACTTTATCCTAAGGTAGCTAAACATGGATTTGCATTTGTTGGAGGAAGTTGTGGATCTGTTGGTGTTTCTGGAATTACATTGGGCGGAGGGGTTGGCTATTTACAAAGGGAATATGGATTAGCATGCGATAATTTAGTAGAAGCACAAATAGTAGATGCTTTTGGGAGGATAATAACTGCTAATTCATATCAAAATCAAGATTTATTTGCTGCATTAAGGGGAGCAGGTAGTAATAATTTTGGAGTAGTAGTGTCACTTACTTTTAAAGTACATCCCATCGATAAAGTAACAGTAATAACTGCTGAGTGGCCTAAAAAGAGTAGATATGAAGTAATTCAGGCATTTCAAAAGGTAGGGGAACACTTAGATAATAGGTATACGATTAAGGCTTATATGACTAAAGATACTATTGAGCTATATGGAGTAGGCTTAAGAAGCACAGAAAAAGAAATGGAAAAAGCTTTAAGCGTTTTATTAAAAGTTCTTAACAAAATGAATTATACAGCAAAGCGTATTAGTTTTAAGGAATCTGTACAGGAGCGTCCAGATTTTGTGTCTACACCAAAAGGATTTAAGACTACAGGATTATTGGCATATAAGTCATTAGGAAAAGTACCTTGTCAAATAATGTTTGACTATTTAGATAATTCACCATCTATACAACCACCTATAGAAATTGGATTCCTCCTATTGGGCGGAAAGATTGCAGAAAATGAATGTTTACCTAGTGCTTATCCTCATAGAGGTGCTAAAGTATTAGTACAAATTGATGCCGAATGGATTCCTGAGTATAGTATATATGCTAATGATATAATTAGATGGGTAAATAGTTTAAGAAAATCCTTACTTCCATATGCAGGCTTTGGATATCTTAACTATTGCGATATTAATATACCTAATTATTTATATAATTATTTTGGTAATAATGTATCTTGGTTAAAAACTGTAAAAGAAAAATATGATCCATATAACTTATTTTATTATCCTCAAGGAATATAATATAAATGAGAAAGCATATCCATATGGAAAAACTCCTAAGTTAGGGGCAATAGCAGTGTGGGGAGGTTATGGAAATAATCCATATGGTCATGTAGCTGTAGTTGAAGAAATAAATGATAGCATAATAACTTTTTCAAAATCTCAATATAGTGGAAAAGTATTTAATACATTTAAAATAAAATATAAATTTGTTGAATAGTAGGGGATAATACCGTTACATTTAGAAAATTCCATGTTATAATAAACTTATAATTTAATGATATCCATATAATTTTTGCAATTGGGCAAAGAGTTTCTACAAGAAGCCGTAAACTTCTTAGCTATGGGTTAATCCGTTTTTGCTATATAATATTCCATATAAATTTAGAAATTGTAGCTACCATTGGATTTACCTATATCCAATGGTAGCTTTTTTATATTTATTTTTAGGAGGAGAGTATGAATAATAAAGGAATTCTCGAAAAACTATTTAAGTTAAAGGAAAATGGAACAACAACTAAAACAGAAATTTTAGCTGGAATAACAAGTTTTGTAACTATAGCCTACGCCATATTAGTTATTCCCAATATTCTTAAGGGCGCTGGTATGAATTCTCAAGGAGCCTTGGGAGATGCAGCTAATAATTTAAGTATAATAAATGACCCTGTAGTAGGTGCTATATTTACAGCTACTTGTGTTATTTTTACCATAACTACATTATTTATGGGTTTGTATACTAATCTTCCATATGTGCTAGGACCAGGTATGGGGCTTGTAGCCTTCTTCACTTATGGAGTATGTTTAACTATGGGATTTACCTGGCAACAAGCGGTGGCAGCTGTATTTATATCAGGTATTGTATTCATAATATGTACAGTAACATCTTTAAGAAAGTTAATAGTAAACTCTTTGCCTCAAAATTTAAAAATTGCAATGACTTCTGGTATAGGACTATTCATAGCTTTGATAGGACTTAAAAATGGGGGAATAGTGATAGCAAATCCAGGAACTTTAATGCAATTTGGAGACTTTACTCAAAATGGAGTTTTACTTACTATTATAGGAATGGTCATAATGTTAATTTTAATGGTAAGAAATGTTAAGGGATACATGATTATTGGCATGGTTGCAACTACTCTTATTGGAATCCCTATGGGTATAACAAATTTAAATAATGTAAAAATATTCTCACTTCCTCCATCTTTGGCACCAACATTTATGAAGATGGACTTTAGTGGTCTTATATCTCATAATGGGGCTGGGGCTGTAGGCGCAATAACAGCTGTGGTAATGGTTATTTTAACATTTTCATTAGTGGATATGTTTGATACTATAGGAACTTTGGTAGGTACTTCACAGAAGGCAAATATGATAGATGAAAATGGAACACCTAAAAATATGAACAAAGCTCTTATAGTAGATTCCTTCTCAACTGCTCTTAGCGCATGTTTTGGACTTCCTACTATTTCAGTGTATATTGAATCAACTGCTGGAATTGCAGAGGGTGGTAGGTCAGGTTTAACAGCTGTAGTGGTAAGTATATTTACAGCTTTAACTTTATTCTTTTCTGGTTTAGTTGGGATAATACCTGCACAAGCTACTGCACCAGTTTTAATTCTTATAGGTATTTTAATGATTCAAACAATAAAAGAGGTTGATTTCTCAACACTAGATGAAGCTATACCAGCTTTCTTTACTATAGTTATGATGCCTTTTAGCTACTCAATAGCTAATGGAATAGCTTGGGGTATAATTACTTATCCAATAGTTAAGTTGGTTGCAGGTAAAAGAAAAGAGGTTCATCCTCTTATGTATATTTTAGCAGCATTATTTATTTTAAGATATATGTTAATACCACAATAGAAAAATTGTTATAAAAGAATCAAGTATAAGGGACTGTTACATATAGACGGACACTTATAAAAAAGTGTTCACCAGTCAAATAGTAAAAGAAAATATGAAAATGGAAATTTTGAATGGAAATAGATCTAGGCGGAGTAAAGGTAGAGCATATAAATGTTATTTATTGTATAAAATGATTAACGAACTGATCTTAAACTTAATATAATGTAATATTAAGCTTAAGGAGAATTTATAATGGATAAGAGTACAAAAAAAGATTATAAACCAATAGGACCAACAAATGTATATGCTTACTTTATTGGAGAAAATCCACCTACTTCATTTAACCCTATAAGTATATATCCTCAAATAGATAAAAGTGCATTTATAGGACCATTCTCAAGTGTAATAGGTGATATAAGGATAGAAAAGAATGTGTTTGTAGGCTGTAATGTAGTGCTAAGAGCAGATGAGGGAACACCATTTCATATAGGTTGTAATTCTAATATACAAGACGGAGTAATATTTCATGGACTAAAAGATGCTAAATACTGTGTAAACAGAAGATCATATTCAATATATATTGGAAATAAAGTAAGTATAGCTCATGGAGCATTAATTCATGGACCGTCTATTGTAGGTGATAATACATTTGTTGGATTTAATGCAATTATATTCAATGCCATAGTAGAGGATAAATGTTATATTGACACTGGGGCAATAATAACGGGTGGGGTTAGGATTCCTGCAAATAGATATGTTCCAGTTGGTGAAATTATAGACACACAAGCCAAGGCAGATGCACTCTTAGAAGTACCGAAGGAACAATCAGATTTTGCAAAAAAAGTTATTACAGTGAATGTAGAACTTTCAGAAGCCTACGACTTAAAATTCGGTGATACACGCTGTAGTTGTGGTATTTGTTGTAATCATAACACCTTAATTCACAATTAAATAAAAATCCAAGAGATATTAAAAGCAGTGTATTATGAAAAAATGAAATCCACAACATTTTTGTCGTGGATTTTTTATTTTATAAACAAGCTTTAAATAATAAAAAATGTTATTTAGAAAAGCATAACGGTGACGAAGATAAAATTAATTTTGTTTGTACATTAGCAGAAAAATATGAGATTCAAGATTTTATATTTATTTGTCAACTTATAATAAATTATGTATTGAGTTTTTAGTTATATTGCCAATTTTTGATTTAATTTATTAAAATGATAAATTAAATAACAGAGAATAGATGAAAAGCAGAGAAATAAAAAGAAAAAAATATTATTAAAATGAGAAAAAATTATCAAAGTGATAATTTTTTAGATTTTTTTAGAAGATAAAATGAATTTAATTATTATAAAGTAAAAAAAGAGATGAAAATAAGAATTTTAATTGGCATAAGTATTGCTTAATAATAGTTATAGGAATCATTGTAAACGTATAACAAAGTTTTAGCACAAGGGGGAGTTTTTTATGGAATCAAATGAGAAGTCTTTACTTTTTCAATTTGAAGGTAGACCAAATTTGAAAGAAATAGTTCCGTTAGGATTACAACATGTTGTGGCTATGATTATTGGGTGTGTTACTCCAGCTATAATAGTAGCAGGTGTATGTGGTTTAAGCTCAGAAGATAAAATTCTACTTGTTCAATCATCATTATTTTTCGCAGGGATAGCAACTTTAATTCAACTTTTCCCTATATTTAGAGTAATAGGTTCAAGATTACCTATAATTGTAGGAACAAGTTTTGCTTATGTACCAACATTAATAGCGATAGCTGGTGAATTTAATATTGCAACAATTTTGGGAGCACAAGTAATTGGAGGAATAGTGGCCGTTATTTTTGGAATATTTGTTAAAAAGTTGGTTAAATTCTTCCCATTAATAGTAACAGGAACAGTTATATTCTCAATAGGTTTATCATTATATTCAGTTGCTATTAAATATATAGCTGGTGGAGCAGGAAGTTCAACTTTTGGTTCACCTCAAAATTGGGGGATTGCACTTATAACTTTATGTGTAGTAATATTTTTAAATTATTTCACTAAAGGATCATTAAAGCTTGCATCTATATTAGTCGGAATTATTGTTGGTTATATTGTTGCTTTATGCTTTGGAATGGTTTCTTTTACAGATGTTCAAACAGCAGGGTGGATGCAAGTACCTCGATTTATGCATTTTGGAATGAGCTTTAATGCTACAGCAATTATATCTATGGTTATAATGCATATTGTAAATTCAGTTCAAGCAATAGGAGATTTTTCAGCTACTACTGGGGGAGGAATGAATAGAGTTCCTACAGATGAAGAACTTTCAGGCGGAATAATTGGTAATGGTATTAGTAGCATTGTTGGTGCGTTTTTTGGAGGTATGCCTACTGCAACATTTAGTCAAAATGTTGGCATAGTAACGATGAACAAAGTTATAAATAGAAGTGTATTTGTATTTGCTTCAATAGTTATTATAATATCAGGAATAGTACCTAAATTTGCATCAATACTAACAAGTATTCCACAGTGTGTACTTGGGGGAGCTACACTATCAGTATTTGCAACTATTACAATGACTGGAATTAAGATGATTTCATCAGTTAAACTTACAGCTAGAAATACTGCTATTGTAGGATTATCAATTGCTTTAGGTGTAGGAATAGTACAAGTTCCAGATTCATTAGCTTTATTTCCGGCTTGGTTTATATCAATTTTTGGAAGATCTTCAATAGTTGTTACTACATTAGTAGCTATATTTTTAAATTTGATTTTACCAAAAGATGAGGAAGATAGGTCAAGTGATAATGAATAATAGAATATAAATAACAAATTATAAGTATAGCAAGAAAGAGCTAATGGATTTAAGAAATTATATTTCAAATCAATTAGATTTTTTTATTTATAGTTTAACAAAATATGAATATTGTAATATATTTAGATTTTTATTAGAAATTCAAATATATGCACATAAAATATATGTAGCATAATGGAGAACAATAATAAACATAAGTATGTAAGTTAATTTACAAGAAAAAATTTTAATATAGGTTGTAATTTAAAAGAAACTGGAGCTATTTTATGGTGTCAGTTTCTTTTTATTTTATAGGATATTTAGTAACAGGAATATAAGTTCTAATAAATATAATTCGTTAAATAGGTTGACTTCAATAAATAAAATTTATTAAACCTGATAAAGTAGAAAATAAAATAAATTAATTTAATTAGAACTTATAGATATTAAATATTTCTATACTTCTACATAATTTCTACATAAGTTTTATTTAATATTAAATAAAACTTATGTAGAAATTATTCTAAAATATTAAAAATTTATAAGGAGATGTTTAAATGAATTGTTGTAAAAAAGATAAGTCAGAGAAAAAAGGACCTTTAAAATTCATTGGGATGATGGGAGCCTGCTGTTTGCTTCCAATAGTGCTAGTTGCTATGGTGCCACTTTTAAGCAGTAATTCAGGAATATCTAGGTTTATTCAATTTTTAGCACCGCTTATTTGTCCAATTATGATGGGACTTATGATGCTTGGTTTATTAAAAAACAAGGATGGGCATGGTAGTTGTTCAAAAGATGAAAAAGAAAAGATAGAGCCAATAGAATAAATAGATAAAAAGAATAAATATAACAAATTTAAAAATTACAAAAAAGAAGGGAGGAGAATATTTGCAAATAAACATTAAAACAATGGAATTAATAATTGATGGAATGACATGCGTAAATTGTGAGAATAAAATACAGAGAAAGTTATCATGTGTAGCTGGAATACAAAAAGTGAATGTAAGCTATAACAAAGGTATTGCTAAGATAAGATATGATTCAGATATTATTTCAATCAATGACATTAAAAACATTATAGAAAAGCTTGATTATAAGGTAATTAAAGACAGGAAGAATTTAAAAGGTCACATTGAAAATAAAAAGATATTTGGAATACTTATAGTCATTTTAGCAATATACAAGTTATTGCAGTATTTTGGTTTAAATAATCTATTTAATTCATTTCAAGAAGCAAGAGAAGATATGGAATATAGAATGTTATTTATAATAGGTTTAGTGACATCAGTTCATTGTATTGCCATGTGTGGCGGGATTAATTTATCACAATGTATTTCACTTACTGAAAAGCAAAATAAGAATTCAAATTGCAAACACACTTCAACTTTAAGACCCAGTGCTCTATATAATCTTGGTAGAGTGATTTCCTACACAATTGTAGGGGGAATTGTTGGGTCAGTTGGTTCTGTTGTAAGCCTCTCTGGAAATGGTAAAGGAATTATACAAGTTTCGGCAGGCGTATTTATGGTGATAATGGGATTAAATATGCTTAATATATTTCCATGGCTTCGAAAATTTAATCCAAGAATGCCAAAAATTTTTAAAGAAAAAATGTATTCAGAAAAAAAGAGCAATAGTCCCTTATATGTAGGGCTTCTAAATGGACTAATGCCTTGTGGACCACTACAAGCAATGCAATTATATGCTTTATCAACGGGAAGTCTAATAAAAGGTGCTTTTTCAATGTTCATATTCAGCCTTGGAACTGTTCCATTAATGTTTGGGCTAGGTGCACTTAGTTCCATATTAAGCAAGAAATTTACAGGAAAAGTAATGAAAGTAGGGGCAGTTTTAGTTATAGTTTTAGGAATTTCAATGCTTAATAGCGGATTAAGCTTATCAGGATTTTCAACATTGAATTTATCATCAGGAAATACTGTAAATCAAGCACTAATAGAAGATGGAGCTCAGATTGTAAAAACTAATTTATCATCTGGGAGTTATGAAACTATAAGTGTAAAAAAGGGCATTCCAGTAAAATGGATAATAAATGTTGAACGTGGAACTTTAAATGGATGCAATAATAAAATTCAAATTTCAGAGTATGGAATAGAGAAAAAATTACAGTTTGGTGAAAATGTAATTGAATTTATACCAGAAAAAACAGGAACTTTTTCCTATAGCTGTTGGATGGGAATGATACGAAATAGTATTAAGGTTTATTAAAATAAATGGAAGCTTAGGAGGTTCACTATTATGAATGAAGAAAATAAAACTTCAAAGTTTAAGTTTAGTAAAAAGACAATCATTATAGTTTTGTTAATAGTTGTAGGAATTATTTTTGTGATTGATATCTTTATGTTTAGAAATTGTTCTAACATATTTGGAAATGGACAATCACCTTATAATTCTAAATCTAACATACAGGAAGATTATAGTTCCGATTATAATATACAAGAAAACTATAATAGAGCATATGGATGTCACTAAAAATGAAATATATTTATAAAAAGGAGAAATTAGATGAATAAGAAAAATATAAATAAGAAAAACAATAATAATAAAACTATAATGGTTATTGTTGTAAGTATTATAGTTTTGGGATTTGGAATTTTTACATTTATTAACAAGGAGGGATATTCAAACTCAGATATTAATATAGTTGGAAATACTGATTTAGGTACTAATAATAATACAAATGGAAATTCAAGTTTAAATAATAATATATCAGAACCTAATAAGAAAGAAACTGTAATTTTATCTGAGACTGGAAAGCTTGTTATTCCAATAGAAGAGATTAGTGCAAAAGCAACGTTTTATCCAATTGATGTTAATGGAACAAATTTGGAGATTTTAGCTGTAAAAGCTCCAGATGGGTCAATAAGAACAGCGTTTAATACTTGTCAGATTTGCTATAGTTCAGGAAGAGGATATTATGTGCAAAACGGTGATAAGCTAGTATGTCAAAATTGTGGTAATAAGTTTGCAACAAGTGAGGTAGAAGTAAATAGAAATGGATGTAATCCAGTTCCCATTACAGGCAGTGACAAAACTGTTGATGAAGAAAATATTACAATTTCAAAGGAATTCTTAGATGAATATAAGGTTATTTTTGAAAATTGGAAGAATGAATTTTAGGAAGAATAAATGGATATAACTAGAAAAAGTTGAAGGAATGTCGTGCTCACACTGTGAAAGTGCAATTAAAAAATGTGTAGGGGATTTAGAGGGAGTAACTAGTGTATTAGTAAGTCAAAAAGATGGCACAGTAAGTGTTAAGTACAATAGTAAAAAAGTTATGTTAGATAAAATAAAGTGTGAGATAGACAATCAAGGATACGATATTATATAAAAATAATTCTACTATAAGAAAAAATAAGATCTAACATGAGTAAATGAAAAAAATTTTATTCATATTAGACCTTATTCTACTTTATAGGATATTATATTAGAATTGAGAAAATGTTATAATGCATTTGTTAAGAAATAAAATGATATCATAATATTTTAGACATGAGATAGTGGGAGGAATAATTAAAATGGATTATAGTAGTGAAAAAAACATTCTTGTTGTAGATGATGAAATTAAGATATTAGAAGTAGTAGTTTCATTATTAGAAAGTAGAGGATTTAATGTATTCACAGCAGAAAATGGAATGGATGCATTAGAAATATTCAAGAAAGAAAATATTTCACTTATTGTATTAGATCTTATGCTTCCTGATATTTCAGGTAAAGATATTTGTAAAACAATAAGAAAAAAATCACGAGTTCCAGTTATAATGCTGACAGCTAAAGTTGAAGAAAATGATTTATTAGAAGGACTAAAAATAGGTGCCGATGATTATATTACTAAGCCTTTTAGCTTAAAAGTATTAAATGCAAAAATAGAAACTGTACTTAGAAGAGCTAGTGATGATTTAGTACCTCTTTTTATAAAAAATTCATTTCATAATGGAGATTTAATAGTAGATTTTGAACAGAATATTATTAAAAAGAAGCAAAATATAATCAATTTGACTCCAACTGAAATGAAGATTTTGTCAGTATTAATTAAGTATCCTGGAAAAGTATTTACACGAGATGAATTAATACGCTTTGCATTAGGAGAGGATTTCTTAGGATTTGACAGAGCAATTGATAGCCATATTAAAAATCTTAGGCACAAAATAGAGGATAATCCCAAAATGCCAGTTTATATTATTACGATACATGGAAAGGGATATAAATTTGGAGGAGAATAAAAAAATGCAGAAAAAAAGTTTAAAAATGCAGTTATCACTCAGAATTGCATTAGTTTCACTTATTACTGTTGCATTAATAAGTTTTTTATCTAATATTTTAATAAATCAACAATTTAAGGAATATAGGTCTAATCAGCAAAAGCAAAAGGCCAAAGAAATTACACAGAGTATAAGTAACAAGTATTACGGGAAAGAAAATAAATGGGACATATCATCTATACATACAATTGGTATGTCAGCACTATATGATGGTTATATTATTAAAGTTTTTGATAAGAATAATGATATTGTATGGGATGCAGAAACTGATGATACAAATTTATGCTCTGAAATAATGAGTGATATTTCAGAAAATATGAAATCTAAATATCCTAATAGTAATGGAAAATTTTCAGTACAAAACTTTGATTTAATTTTAAATAATAAAATAATAGGAAGCGTTACTATTAATTATTATGGACCCTACTTTTTTAATAAAGATGATTTTGATTTTTTAAGCAAATTAAATATGATTTTAATAGGAAGTGGGATTTTTTCATTGATTTTCTCAATTATTATTGGCTTTTTATTGGCAAAACATATAACTAGACCGATAACAAAAACAATTGATATTGCAAAACAAATTTCTCAAGGGGAGTATGAGATTTATTTTGGGGGGAAAACGAAAACCAGAGAATTAGATGAACTTGTAACTTCAATTAATCAGCTTGCAGGTGATTTGAATAATCAGGAAAAGTTTAGAAAACAGCTTACAGCAGATGTTGCTCATGAGTTACGTACTCCATTAACAACACTTTCTACACATTTAGAAGCTATGATAGAAGGGATTTGGATGCCAACAGAAGAAAGGTTAAGTAGTTGTTATGAAGAAATAAATCGTATAATTAATCTAGTAAAACACCTAGAGAGTCTTGCTAGGGTAGAAAGTGATAATTTGAAATTGAATAAAACTGTAGTAAATGTTAAAGAAATTATTTCTACAATACAAGATAATTTTGCATTTGAATTAAAAAATAAAAATTTAAAATTCAATTTAGAAGGAAATGATACTTATATTTTATTAGATAAGGATAGAATTACTCAAGTTATTCTAAACTTAATATGTAATGCAATAAAATATACTACAAATGATGGAAGGATAAGCGTAAAAATAATAGAAAATGATATAGAAGTTATAATTGTAGTTGAAGATGATGGGATTGGAATTCCAGAAGAAGAATTATCGCTTATATTTGAAAGATTCTATAGAACAGAAAAATCTAGAAATAGGAAAACTGGTGGAGCAGGTATAGGTCTTACAATTGTTAAAGCTATAGTTTTGGCACATGGTGGCAGAGTAGAGGCCACAAGTGATTTAGAACATGGAAGCTGCTTTAAAGTATTTTTACCCAAAAATAATGAAATGTATGATGAAAATTTATTGAACTAAAATTTATGAAGATAACATTATTTATAAAAGAGTAATAAGATTGTTAAATGAAGACATTCTTATTATTCTTTTTTCTATGTAATATAATTAGATTATTTCTAATAATATCTTAAGAAGAATAGTTTAATTTAGTTTATTTATGAAATAAAATTCATTTACGGAAATAATTGACAAACAATATTAAATGTTCTATAATAATAATTATTACAGAAGAGGAAAAATTATATAATTCATTATAAGAACATGAAAAACTATATACACAGTTTAAGTACTCAACTTGTATTATTAGTATTAGTGTGTTTTTAAAATTAAAAAATGTATATCTTTATAAATTTTTAATATTATAACTTATAGAAATTAAAATAAAACGAAAAATTAAAGGAGGCAGCATTATGTTATTTAAGACTACTGAACAACACGAAACTTTTCGTGCAAAAATTAGAGAATTTGCAGAGACAGAGGTAAAACCACTAGCATTTATGCTAGACAAGGAAAGTAAATTTCCAACTGAAGCAATCGAAAAATTAGCTAAAATGGGAGTATTAGGTACACCATACTCTAAAAAGTATGGTGGTAAAGGTTTAGATGTACTTAGTTATGCCATTGCTGTTGAAGAACTTTCTAGAGTAGATGGTGGTACAGGTGTAATTTTATCTGCACATGTTTCTTTAGGAACGTATCCAATTTCCGCATATGGAACTGAAGAACAAAAGCAAAAATACATGATTCCTTTAGCAAAGGGTAAAAAGATTGGTGCTTTTGGTTTAACTGAACCTAATGCTGGTAGTGATGCTGGTGGAACTGAGACTACAGCTGTGCTAGAAGGAGATTATTATCTTTTAAATGGTGGAAAGATTTTCATAACTAATGCAGATAAAGCTGATATATATGTTGTATTTGCTGTAACAACACCAGATATAGGAGTTAAAGGTATAAGTGCTTTTATAGTTGAAAAAGGATGGGAAGGATTTACTTTCGGTGATCATTACGATAAGCTGGGAATTCGTTCATCTTCAACTGCAGAGTTAATATTTAATAATGTTAAGGTACCTAAAGAAAACTTGTTGGGTAAAGAAGGTCAAGGCTTTAGGATAGCTATGGAAACCTTAGATGGTGGGCGTATTGGTATTGCTTCTCAAGCACTAGGAATAGCACAAGGGGCTTATGAAAATGCTTTGGAATATTCAAAGGAAAGGATTCAGTTTGGAAAACCTATCGCTCAACAACAAATAATTTCTTTCAAATTAGCTGATATGGCAACCAAGATAAGAGCAGCAAGATTATTAGTTTATAGTGCTGCTGAACTTAAAGAAAATCATGAATCTTATTCCATGGAAGCTGCTATGGCTAAACAGTATGCTTCAGAAATATGTTTAGAAGTTGTAAATGATGCATTACAAATTTTTGGGGGAAATGGTTATCTTAAGGGAATGGATGTAGAAAGAGCTTATCGTGATGCTAAAATTTGTACTATTTATGAGGGAACAAATGAAATTCAAAGAATAGTAATTGCATCTCATATAATTGGGAAAATGCCTAAAAATGATAGAAGATCTTTAACTCGTGAACCAGCGACTGGTGCCCGTAAGAAAGTAATTATGAAAGATGGTACAGCAGAAGAAAGAGTTTCTAAGCTTGTAGAAGCATTAAAAAAAGATGGTTATGACTTTACTGTTGGTATTGATATAAACACTCCAATTTCTAAGGCAGATCGTGTTGTTAGCGTAGGAAAAGGAATTGGTGAAGAAAAAAATATGGAACTAGCCAAAGCTTTAGCTGTACAAGCTGGTGCTGCTATTGGGTCATCACGTCCTGTAGCTGAGACTTTAAAATATTTACCTTTAAATCGTTATGTAGGTATGTCAGGACAAAAATTTAATGGCAACCTTTATATTGCCTGCGGTATATCAGGAGCTGGACAACACCTGAAGGGAATAAAGGATGCTACTACTATAGTTGCTATTAATAATAATCCTAATGCTGCAATATTTAAGAATGCTGATTATGGTATTGTTGGAGATGTACTAGAAATAATGCCGTTACTAACATCCGCTTTAGATAATGGAGAACCAAAAAAAGAAGCTCCTCCTATGAAGAAAATGAAGAGAAGTATTCCTAAAAAGACTGTTCCTAATTGGAAGAGATATGTTTGCAATGGTTGTGGCTATGAATATGATCCAGGTGTGGGTGATGAAGAAAATGAAGTATTCTCTGGAACTTTATTTAAAGACCTTCCAGAAGAATGGATATGCCCTGATTGTGGTGAAGAGAAAGATATGTTTATAGAGATCTAATTTTATGGTAAAATATAGTAGTGAATTAAAATGTTTTGTAGTAAAAGAAGGAGGAGTAAATTATGTTTTGTGTTAGAAAAGTAAATGAAGATCTTTACTGGGTAGGAGGTAATGACAAGCGTCTAGCTCTTTTTGAAAATATTCATCCAATTCCAAGAGGAGTCTCATATAACTCATATTTATTATTAGATGAAAAAACTGTATTATTTGATACCGTAGATTGGTCAATAAGCAGACAATTTATAGAAAATATACAACATGTTCTTAATGGAAGAGAATTAGATTATTTAGTTATAAATCATATGGAACCTGATCACGGTGCATCAATTGAGGAGATATTGTTACGTTATCCTAATGTTAAGATTATAAGTACTGAGAAGGCATTTCTTTTAATGAGACAATTTGGATTTGATATTGATGGTAAAGAAGAAATAGTAAAAGAAGGAGATACAAAATCATTTGGTAAACATGTAGTAACATTCATAGCTGCACCAATGGTACATTGGCCAGAAGCTATGGTTACATTTGACACTACAAATGGCGTTCTTTTCTCAGCTGATGCTTTTGGAAGTTTTGGGGCATTAGATGGTAAGCTATTTAATGATGAGGTTGACTTTGAGCATGATTGGATTGATGAAGCTAGACGATATTATACAAATATTGTTGGTAAGTATGGCCCACATGTTCAGGCATTATTAAAAAAAGCCAGCGGAATTGATATCAAAATGATTTGTCCACTACATGGTCCAGTTTGGCGTACAAATATTGGATATTTTATTGATAAGTATGATAAGTGGAGTAGATATGAACCAGAGGAAAAAGCAGTAATGATAGTTTATGCTTCAATGTATGGTAACACTGAGAGTGCAGCTACATCTTTAGCCACTAAATTCGTGGAAAAAGGCATGAAAAACGTAGTTATGTATGATGTTTCAAGTACTCATGTATCTGAGTTGATTTCTGAAACATTTAGGGTAAGTCATGTTGTTTTAGCATCTGTAACCTATAACCTTGGTATTTATCCACCTATGCATAATTATCTTATGGATATGAAGGCTCTTAATCTTCAAAAGAGAACTTTTGCAATTGTTGAAAATGGATCATGGGCATGTAAATCTGGAACATTGATGCATGAATTTCTAGATAAGATGAAAGAAATGACAATTCTAGAAGACAAAGTTACACTTATGTCTTCAATGAAAGAAGATAATATTATAGATATGGATGAACTTGTTAAAAGTGTTATGGAATCCATGGAATAGTTATAAAACCATTATGCGAATTTCATGACATAGCATACGCCTTCTATAAAAAGTCTGCCACAGAAATGTAGAGACAGCATTAACAGGTTATACTTTATATCAATTATAATAAAAAAACACACTGTATAAGTGTGTTTTTTTATTATAAAATTTATTATTGAGTTTTTATAAAGCGAAATATATTAGGGTATTCTTATTTAGATTAATAAATTTTCTGAGTTTTTCATTCGTTTCATCTATATAATCAAAAATAAATAATTCATAATCCCTTCATATTGGATAAGTTTGTTATTTTTTTATAGGTAAAAATATGTCGCAAAATTGATTTAATTCTTGCTTCTAGTTGTATCCGCTTTATGCTGTACAATTTAGTTGTTAGTGTTAATACATAAAAATAATGTGATATGGAAAAAATACTGTTGTTGTAATTGAAATAAAACAACAGTATAGAAATGTGAAAGAGAAGATTTAACAAATTTAAAATAAGGAGGAAAAATGAAGTTAAGCTCAAAATCAACAAAAAAATTAACATTGATACCTTTGACATTAATGATTTTTACATCTGTTTATGGATTTAACAACATTCCAAGATCATTTTATAAAATGGGCTATGCGGCTATTCCTTGGTATATATTTTCAGCAATAACCTTCTTTGTTCCATTTGCATTAATGGTAGCTGAATTTGGATCTGCTTTTAAGGATGAAAAAGGTGGAATATATTCATGGATGAACAAATCTATTGGAGCCAAATTCGCATTTATAGGAACATTTATGTGGTATTTTGCTTATATAACTTGGATGGTTAATGTTGCATCTAGTATGTGGATTCCAGTATCAAATGCTATTTTTGGAAAAGATACAACACAAAACTGGACTTTGCTTGGTCTTAAAGGGTCGCAAGTTTTAGGCGTATTAGGAATTGTATGGATATTAATAGTAACTTATACATCAACAAAAGGATTAGATAAGATAAAGAAAGTAACTTCATTAGGTGGAACGGCAGTTTTATTATTGAACATATTTCTTTGGATTGGAGCAATAGCAGTATTTATTGGAAATCATGGTCAATTAAATCAACCAATTGAAGGCCTTAAGTCATTTATACAAACTCCACATCCTAAGTATACTGGAAATATAATTGTTTCATTAGCATTTGTTGTATATGCTTTATTTGCTTATGGAGGAATAGAAGCAGTGGGGGGATTAGTTGACGAAACTGAAAATCCGGAAAAAAATTTTCCTAAAGGAATTATTATTTCAGCAGCTATAATATCAATAGGATACTCAATAGGAATATTCTTCATAGGAATATTTACTAACTGGGAGAATGTGATGGGGATTAGGGATGTTAATTTAGGAAATGCAAGTTATATAGTTATGTCTAATTTAGGATATTCACTTGGCACAGCATTTGGAGCTAGTGAGAGTACAGCTACAATGTTAGGAAATGGTGTTGCTAGATATGTTGGACTTTCAATGTTTTTAGCATTATCTGGAGCATTTTTTACACTTATGTATTCACCATTGAAGCAATTAATTGAAGGTACACCAAGTAAATTATGGCCTGGAAAAATTGGAGAAACTAAAAAGGGCTTACCTATAAATGCTATGTGGATTCAAGCTATTATAGTT
Organism: uncultured Clostridium sp.; assembly: GCF_963527835.1. GTDB lineage: Bacteria > Bacillota > Clostridia > Clostridiales > Clostridiaceae > Clostridium. Next base: position 17,053 of record NZ_CAURTC010000013.1, read on the forward strand.
TGCTTAATGATAGCACTAGTATCTTTTGGTGGAAGTTCAATGACTATATTTTTCAATATACTTGTTTCTATGACTAATGTAGCTATGACATTGCCATATATGTTTATAGCTATTGCATTTCCATATTTTAAGAAGAAAACTGAAATTAATAAACCATTCATAGTTTATAAAACTCAAATAAGTGCAAACTTTTGGACTTGGATAGTTGTATTAACAGTAGGATTCGCTAATTTATTTTCTATAATACAGCCAGCTATAGAAGGAGATATAAAAACAACAATCTGGAGCGTAGCTGGACCAATAATCTTTTCAATAGTTGCATGGTTAATGTATGGCAATTATGAAAAGAAAACTAATGCAGCAATATAAGGGGATTTCAGAAGAAATTTTAAATATAAAAAGTTTATACAGATAAAGCTAAGATGAGATTTAATAATGAATTAATTGAGTATTTATTAGTATTGAAATGGTGGGATTGGTCTGAAGAAAAGATAACCAATAACCTTGTGGTACTTTGTAGTTCAAACTTAGATGAAATTAAATCTATTAAGTAAATTTTATTTTAAGGATAATAATAATGTTTTACAGATAATCTTAAACTATGTATATTGGTGAATTATCCCATAAACTATAAAATCCATGATAATACTTTGTTACTATTATCGTGGATTTTTATAGATGAATTTAATGACTAAATTAATAGCTAGACTATCTTTTGAATTTTAACATTTAAATTATATTTAGAGAAAATCTTTAAGTTTATTTACAAATTATAGATTTTTGTTCTTTAATATAATGATTTATTTTGTTATCTACAACTCTAAGATATGAATTGAAATTTTCTATCTCATTTTCTATATATTTCTTATGTTTTAAAAGTATATCCTCACGTTTACAAATAGTTTCAGGGCCTTCTATGCATAAATCAACATATTCTTTGATTTTAGCTATAGGCATATTAGTATTTTTTAAACAACATATTATATTAAGCCATTCTAAGTCCTTATCACTAAAAATTCTATTACCCTGTTTATTACGTTCAATAAATGGAAGTAAACCTTCTTTTTCATAATAGCGAAGAGTATGAACAGATAAATTATATTTTTGAGCTACTTCTTTAATAGTATATGGCATTGTGTTACCTCCTAAAAATAAGTGATATTATATTATACCCATTAGAGTTAACTATAAGTAAAGCAAAAGTTAGAAAAAATAATTATTAGAAATTATCTATTGACTTAGAGTTAGCTCTAAGCTTTATACTAATCAACATAGCAAGCATTACTGCTTTAAAACTTAAAAAATTAGGAGGCATTAATATGTCATTGAATATTTTAAATAAAATTAATGAGCCAAAAGACTTAAAAGGATTTAATAATGAGGAATTAAAATTATTATCTAGTGAAATAAGAGAAAGTTTAATAACAAGAGTAAGCAAGACAGGTGGACACTTTGGACCAAACTTAGGTATGGTTGAAGCAACAATAGCACTTCATTATGTATTTAACTCACCAATAGATAAGATAGTTTATGATGTTTCACATCAATCATATACACATAAAATTTTAACTGGAAGAAAAAATGCATTTATAAATCCAGATGAATATAAAAGTGTTACAGGATATACTTCACAAAATGAAAGTAAACATGATTTCTTTACAGTAGGGCATACATCAACTTCAATTAGTTTAGCATGTGGCCTAGCAAAAGCACGTGATGTAAAGGGAGATACAGAAAACATTATAGCTGTTATAGGTGATGGATCTTTAAGTGGAGGAGAAGCTTATGAAGGCTTAAATAATGCATCTGCATCAGGAAAAAATATAATAATACTTGTAAATGATAATGATATGTCTATAGCAGAAAACTATGGTGGACTTTATCAAAATTTAGCTTTGCTTCGTAAAACTTACGGAAAAGCAGAAAACAATTTCTTTAAATCTTTAGGATTTGATTATCATTATGTTAAAGATGGAAATGATATTGAATCATTAATTGAAACATTTTCAAAAGTTAAAGATATAGATCATCCAGTGGTAGTTCATATACATACAGTTAAAGGAAAAGGATATGAAGATGCAATGGAAAACAAAGAAGCTTTTCATTGGGTAATGCCATTTAACTTAGAAACTAAAGAATCTTTAGTTAAAAATGCTAGTGAAACATATGGAAATATTGCAGGAGAAATTTTATCACAAAAGGCAAGAAAAGATAGTAGCATTGTAGCAATAACAGCAGCTACTCCAGCTTCAGTAGGTTTAAGTTCATTTAGACATGAATTTAAAGATCAATTTATAGATGTTGGAATAGCAGAGGAACATGCTATAGCACTTGCATCAGGTATAGCATCACAAGGAGGTAAGCCTGTTGCATCTTTTGTAAGTTCATTCATACAAAGAACTTATGATCAATTATCTCAGGATCTTGCTATAAATAATAATCCTGCACTTATTATGGTTCATGGTGGAGGAATAAGTGGTGGAGATGTAACGCATCTTGGAGTATTTGATATACCGTTAATATCTAATATTCCTAATATAGTATATCTTGCACCAGCTAATAAAGAAGAATATATTGCTATGATGGAATGGGGAATAGAACAAGATAAATATCCTGTTGCAATACGTGTTCCAAATATGACTGTAGTATCGAAAGGAATTAAAGTTGAACCTAACTTTGATAACTTGAACACTTATGAGAAAGTTAAAGATGGAAGTGAAGTAGCAATAATTGGTCTTGGAAGTTTCTATCATCTTGGCGAGAAAGTACAAAAAAGATTAAAAGAAACAACAGGAATAAATGCTACGTTAATTAATCCAAGATTTATAAGTGGAATAGATAAAAGTTTACTAACTCAGTTACTAGAAAATCATAAGTTAGTAATAACATTAGAAGATGGAATTCTTGATGGTGGATTTGGTGAAAAGATTTCAAGATTTTATGGAGATAAAGATATGAAAGTATTAAATTTTGGAGCTTCAAAAGAATTTACTGATAGTGTACCGTTAGAAGAATTATATGAGCGTTATCATTTAACAGAAGAGCTAATAATATCAGATATAAAAGATACTCTCAAATAAAGTGAAGTTTAAAATATAATTTTGACATAACAATAAAAATTAAAATTAGTATATAATTTTATGTAAAATACATGATACTATATATTAAAGACAATAAATTATATTAGGAATGGAGTGATTCTAATGATAAAACTTATAGCGTCAGATATGGATGGTACTTTATTAAATAATAACCATGATATAGATGTAGAAACAGTTGAAGCAATTAGAAAAGCAGAAGAAGCTGGAATAATATTCACAATATCTACAGGTAGAGAATATGATAGCGTTAAATATATATTAGATAAACATAATATAAAATGTCAATGCATTCTTTCTAATGGAGCAGAATATAGAGATGAAGAAGGAAAAATTTTAGAAGTAATAAACATAAACGAAGAATATGCAAAACAAATAATAAAGATATTAGATGAAAACAAATTACCAGCTCGTATATTTACTGATAAAGGTGTATTCACTACATCAACAAGAGAAGAAGCACTTCAAGAAGTTGTGTTTAGAACTATGACTTTTAATCCGAATTTAACAGAAGATGAAGCTAGAAAAATGTCAGAGAAAGAAGGTTTTTTCACAAGTTTAAAATATATTGATGATGTAGAAAAATTCTTTGAAGATAACATAGAAGTAAGAAAATTTGTAGCATTTCACAAAGATATAGAATTAATAAATAAAATGAAGAGGATTATAGGAGAACTTGAAGGACTCGCAATATCTTCATCATTTCATGATAACATAGAAATAACGGATTTAAATGCTCAAAAAGGGATCATATTAGAACAAGTAGCTAAAAAAATGAATATAGATACAAAGGAAGTTATGATTCTTGGAGATAGTTTTAATGATTACTCAATGTTTGAAATATTTGAAGAAAGTGTTGCTATGAAAAATGCAATACCAGAAGTTAAAGAGATAGCTAAGTATATAACAGATAGCAATGATAATTTAGGTGTTGCAAAAGCTATTTATAATATTCTTAATAATGAAATGAAAAATATGCTTAAATAGATTTAATTGAGGGTCTGTATCAAATTTTATTGATACAGCCCTCTTTTATATTGATAATTGAAATTAAATAGAAATAAATGTTATGAATTACAAAGAAAAGTGTAATAAGTGTTTTATGAATTTAAGTTATAGTCTATAATTATAAATATTAGCTAAAAATTTATTAGATGTATTAGACAATAAGTCAATAGCTATAAAAACTGGATTGACAATAGGTTAAATACAAAGATTAAGATAAATAAAAAAATATAATTATTTTTATGTGAATGTATCAATTAAAAATATAATGCAAGTGAAGAGGTAAAGTATGCAAGTAAATTTAAGTGATGTAATAGAGGCAATAGAATTTGAAGGAGAATTACTAAGTCATTATTACAATAAAAAAACAGGTATAATTATATATTTAGAAGATGAGAGTACTTCAAATTATAAAGCAGAGGATATTAATAATATTGAAAATTTTGAAGAGTGGGAAAGAGAATTAATACTTTGTTTACATGATTTAAAGGAAAATTTTGAAGATTATATTCAATTACCAAATAAAGATGAGATAAATGAATATAGTATGATGATAGATTTTTGCAAGTCTTTAGGTGATGAAAACTTTAAAGATAAGAATTTAGAAGAATTACAAGAAGAATATTCATTACGTAAATTAAGAGAATATATTGAAAATAATGAACGTCTTGGTGATTGGTATGATTATAGAGAAAATGCAGAATATCAATTGGCTGTTAATTGGTGTGAAGAAAATAATATAGAATATATTTAAAGGTATATAATAAATAGATTTTTTAATAAAACTTATTTATATAAATTATATGCTAAGTGGAAACTTTAAACCCCATGATAATACTTTAGTAATGTTATCAGGGGGTTTATTTATAGAAAGTATTAGAAACTAATATAGTTTATTATAAAAATACATATAATAAGATTGAATTTTTAAATAATGAAGTAGTAGAGGAGTATAAATATGTGCAGATTTTTTGAAAGAGCCAAGGAAATTCAAGGAGAAATTATAAAAAATAGAATATTTCTACATGAAAATGCAGAGGTTGGAAATGAGTTACCTATAACAAAAAAATATGTAATAGAAAAACTTAAAGAAATAGGATGTAGGCCAGAAGAAATATGCAAGAGTGGAATAGTGGCAACAATAGGAGGAAAAAGAAAAGGGAAAGTAATATTGTTAAGAGCTGATATGGATGCTTTACCAATGAAAGAAGAAAGTGGATTAGAATTTTCTTCAAAGACACAATGTGCTCATACTTGTGGTCATGACACCCATACAGCAATGTTATTAGGTGCTGCTAAGTTATTGAAAGAAAAAGAAGATGAACTAGAAGGAACAGTTAAACTTATGTTTCAGCCAGACGAAGAAGGTCTGGGAGGGGCAAAAGCAATGATAGATGCAGGAGTATTAGAAAATCCTAAAGTAGATAGTGCATTTGGAATGCATATATTATCTAAAATTATGCCAACGGGACATTTAGCATATGGTACAGGATATTGTGCAGCTTCTTCAGATATTTTTAAGATTTTTATTAAAGGGCAAGGCGGACATGGGGCTATGCCAAATCAAACAATAGACCCTATAAATGTAGGAGTACATATACATCTAGCATTACAGGAATTAATAAGTAGAGAAAGTGATCCAAACGATACGGCTGTAATTACTATTGGAACATTTAATTCAGGAGATAGTGCTAATATCATACCAGAAGAAGCTACTCTAACTGGTACTATGAGAAGTTTTTCAAAGAAAAATAGAGAAAAATTACTTGAAAGATTGAATGAAGTGGTGGAATTTATTGCTAAAACTTTTAGGGCAGAAGCTAAACTAGAGATTATTGCTTCTACACCAGCTTTATATTGTGAACCTAAAATATCAGAGGAATTTGCTGAATACTTAAAAAAAGAATTAGGCAATAATATATCTAAAATAGATATAAATTTAGGTGGTTCTGAAGACTTCTCTCAAGTATTAGACAAAGTACATGGAACCATGGTCATTTTAGGCGGTGGCAGTGAACAAGAAGGATTTAAGTATGGTCAACACAATCCAAAAGTTATATTTAATGAAGAATGTTTACAAATAGGTGCAGCAGTTTATGCACACAGTGCATTTGAATGGTTAAAGAATAATAAATAGATATAAAAAACATATTAGAATTTATATATTTTAAAATATTTAAGGATGGTAAGCTAATGAGGAATACATCTAATAAGCATTGGAAGTTTATATCAATAATAATGCTAATATTAGTAATTGTTTCTATTGGAATGATTATTAAAGGCGATAATGAATCAAAAGTAACTTTTGCAGCAGAAAATAGTAATAATGATATTATTCCAAAGCCTCTAAGTTATAAAAATGGTGAAGGTAATTTTATACTTACAAAAGATACTTCAATTTATGTAAATGGAAATACGAAAGAAGAAACAGAGGAGATTAGTAAAATTGCAGAATTTATAAAAGGCAAATTAAAGGCTTCAACTGGATTTGAATTAAATATTATTAAGGGAAAAGAGGGCAAAGCAGGTAGTATTTATTTAACTACTATAGGATCAGAAGAAAATCAAGGCAATGAAGGTTATAAAATAGTAAGTACACCTAAAAACGTTAAAATTATAGCGTATAAGCCAGAAGGTATTTCCAGAGGAGTTCAAACATTAAGACAATTATTGCCACCAGATATTGAAAAAAATACTGTAGTTACTGATGTAGAATGGAATATTGCAGTTTCAATAATAAATGATAAGCCTGAATATAATTACAGAGGATTAATGATTGATGTGGCTAGACACTTTTTTACTATAGATGAAGTTAAACGTCAGATAGATCATGCAGCTCAATACAAAATAAATAGGGTTCATTTACATCTCAGTGATGATCAAGGATGGCGTTTAGAAATAAAAAAATACCCTGACTTAACTACAATAGGTGGAAGTACAGAAGTTGGTGGAGGAAAAGGAGGATATTATACACAAGAAGAATTTAAAGATGTAGTTAAATATGCAGCAGAAAGATATGTAGAAATAATTCCTGAGTTTGATATGCCAGGTCATAGTAATGCTGCACTAGCTTCTTATGGATTTCTAAATAAAGATGGTAAAAGGAAACCTTTATGTACAGAAATAGATGTAGGATGTAGTTCTTTAATGACTCATAATGAAGAGACATATAAATTTATTGAAGATGTTATAAAGGAAGTTTCAGAAATATCTCCTTCAAAATATATTCATATAGGTGGAGATGAAGCTTACAGTACTAAAAAAGAAGATTATGATTATTTTGTAGGTAGAGTATCTAAAATTGTTGAGAAGTATGGGAAAACTTCAATAGGCTGGGATCCTATTGATACATCTCCAGAAATAAATTCAAGTGTAATATTACAAAATTGGAAAGATTCAAATGAAGCAGCTAGAAAAAAAGAAATGAAAATGATTATTTCAATTGCACAAAAAGCTTATTTAGATATGAAATATAATGAAAGTACACCATATGGATTAACATGGGCAGGTTACATTCCAGTAGAAACTGCATATAAATGGGACCCTACTGATTATGCTCCAAAGGAATTAGTTTTAGGCATAGAAGCACCACTGTGGACAGAGACAATTTCTGATACAAAAGCTATGGACTATATGATATATCCAAGGTTGCTAGGCTATGCCGAAATAGGATGGACACCAAAAGAAAATAGAAATTGGGATAAATACAAAGTAAGGTTGGAAAAACAAGGAGAGAGAATGAAAAATCAAGGAATAAATTACTATAAAGATATTAGTATATGGGGAGATAAAAAAAGCAATTAATATGGAATTGAAATAGAATATGGTAAAGGTGAAAATAATGTTAATTATTTAATCAAAGATGGAAAGCTAGTAATAAAACAAGATAATTTACAAGGTATAATGAATAATATACATTTTGGTATAGGCAATATATATACCTAGTTATATTAAGGTGTATGTTCCTAGTGAAGTAGATTTAGATACTATAGATGTGAAATCAAGTAATACAAATTTCACTATAAATAGTATTAGTATTAATAAACTTTTTAGTAATAATGGTGATATAAATGTAGATTTTAAGTAATAGATTTAAAATGATGAATTTATAAATCTTTATAGTGTACATAACTTAGGGATTAAAGTTGAAGCAACAGATGAATTTATAACAATGTATTAATATATTTCACCTCATTAAAACTTGCAATGGATATTGCTAATGTATTTGATAAAATAGTAGAAGCGGTATTTAAATTATTGACTTTCAAAATGGTAGTGATATATGGATAGATAAAAAAGAAAGAGAATTGATAAAGTCAGTTTTGTGTTATTTATTATCAAATTAGTGCAAGTGAATATCTATTTTATTAAATATAATAACAATAAGTGTAAATTTTTACAGAAATAAAAGTACAAATTTGAGGAGATATTATAATGAATGAAAAAGAGAAGATATTAAATGAAGAATTATATTCTTTAATAAATAAAAAAATAAAAGAAAATAGTAAAGTAATAATTGGAATAAGTGGTATAAGTTTGAGTGGTAAGACTACTTTTGCTAATAAGATAAAGAAATTTTATAAACCTAATTATGATGTTTCTGTAATCTCTTTAGAAGAAAATAAAGATGTATTTAAAGAGTCTCTTAAGGATAAGAATCCATGTAAGTTTTATTATGAAAATGCCTATGATTTTTGTAGTGTAAAAAGTAAAATTGAAGAGTGTTGTGAAGAAAGTGATATAGTTATAATTGAAGGATTATTATTATTTAAAAATACAGTAAACATTAATTTTGATATAAAGGTATGGTTAGATTGTACTTTTACATCATCAATAGAAAGAAGTAGTGAAGATAAAAAAGAATTATATGAAGAGTATTTTATGTGGCTTCAAAGACAACATTTTTCAATAGATAATCCCAAAAATAATGTAGATATAATAATCCCAAATGATAAAGTATTAGAAAATGATCCAGAAGTTTTTGTTGGCTTATTAAATAATACTGAATCAGTAAAAAAGATGAAATGGTTATATGAACCATCAATATGGGAATTTAGAAAAAATGGAGTTTATGTAGAAACCGATAAAATAACGGATTTTTGGCAAAGAACTCATTATGGTTTTAGAAATGATAATGCTCATATGTTATATATAGAAACTGAAAAAGATTTTATAATGACAACAAAGGTTAAGTTTGATCCGGTTCATCAATTTGATCAATGTGGATTAGTAGTAAGAATAGATGAGGATAATTGGCTAAAAACTTCTATTGAATATGAATTAGGTAATCCACCAAAGTTGGGTGCTGTTGTAACAAATTTAGGATATTCAGACTGGTCTACTGAAGAATTAAATACACAAGTAAATGAGGCTGAATTTAGAATTAGTAGAGAAGGAAAAGACTATAAAATAGAAGTTAATGTTTTAAATAGAGGATGGAGACAACTAAGAATTTGTCACCTTCATAGTGAAGAAAAAATGGTTAAATGCGGAATATATTGTTGTAGTCCTATTGATAATGACTATAAAGTATTATTTACAGATTTAAAAATAGAGGAAAAATATTTCTAAAATAAAAAAAGCAAATTCCAATGCCATTTCGCCATTATACTACAATATCAACACTATTTTGAAACATAGTCAAATAAAACTAAATAACAGATAAATAGTAAAGAGGCTTGGTATACCAGGTCTCTTTACTATTATAAAAAATTAAAAGGTATATAGGGTAATTTTAAGTTTAAACATACACATACTATTTACATAAAATCATTATTAGATTTATTATAGCAATTGGATAAAGTAGTTAGGAGAAGAGTTATGAAAAAATTATTATTACCACAAAGTGCAAAGGTAACACCAAAGGAAGTATTAGATGAAATTAATAAGTTTGAATATATTAATAGAAGTCCATATAGTTTAAGTTATTATAATGTACCAGGAGTTTCTTGGGATTATAAACCGGAAGGGAGTTTAAGAATATCAGATCATTGGAATTTTGTATCTCATGGAAATAAGCATTGTCTTTTAGTTGATACAGAAGAAGAAATACAAAATAATTGGATATTAGCAAAATATATAGACGGTCAATACCATATTTTAAAAGAGTTAGGGGGAAATGTTCCAGGATATAGATTTATTGAGTTAAATAAAAATGAATTAGAGTTACTTAAATATTTATACAGTAAGGGTGGTATAGTTAGTTCGAAAGAATTGTATAGGAAGTATCGAGAGAGACCTAAATTAGTAAAGGAAGGTCATACCAAAAATAAAAAATCATTATTAAAAAGTATAGGTGATGAGAGGTTTAAAAAATTTAAGCAGGAAAATAAAGAAACAAGAAAAGTAGTTTTTATTGAAGAAAAGAATATGAATACAATTAATAAAGCGTTAATTCTATATGAAAAAAGCAGTGAACTTGATGAGTTTTGTAAAACAGAACAAGGAATTAATGAATTAATTAATACATATAAGGCTTACAAATTTAAGGAGGATGAACTTGAATCACTTGAAGAAATATTTATTTTAGTATTAGATAATGGAATGGCTATTAAGTTTGTAAGGTTGGATAATCTAAATAACAAGGTAATCCAATGAAAATGGAGAGTTAAAAAATATCTGAGGAATTTGGTGAATATCTAAAGAAAGAATTAGGCAATAATATATCTAAATTGGACACAAAATTAGGTGGATTTGAAGATTTTTCTGAAGTATTATATATTAATAATATGTTGCCTATTATCATTTTAGCGTGGTACAATGTAGCAATAGGTATTTGTTTTTGAAATTGTTATAATTTTAACATTGTAGTCTAGTCATTAAACTGTAAATTAAAGAATAACTAAATCATTCATATTTTATAAACTTAAAAATTAGGAGAGTGTGTATATGAAAGAATTTAGTATTAGCACAAATGTGTATTTTGGAGAAGGCTCTTTAAGTAGATTAAGTGAAATAAAAAATAAAAGAGTACTGATTGTATGTGATAAATTTATAGAATCTTCAGGAATGGCTGAAAAAATACAAGAAAAGTTAGTTGACTGTCAGGTAACAGTGTTTAGTGAGATAGTACCTGATCCTCCAGTAGAAATTATTGCTGCGGGTATTCAAACATTAAAAAATTGTAATGCACAAATTGTAATCGCTCTTGGTGGTGGATCATCAATTGATGCAGCTAAAGCAATAAGAGAATATTCAAAACAAATTTTAGGATTAGATTTTGAAATAGAAGATTGTTTTGCTATACCTACCACAAGTGGTACAGGATCTGAAGTTACTGAGTATGCAGTAATAACTAATAAACAAGAAGGGTTAAAATATGCATTAGCAGATAAAGGACTTCTTCCAATGGTAGCAATACTTGATCCAGAGCTTGTAACCTCTGTACCACCAGCCATTACAGCAGATACAGGGATGGATGTAATTACCCATGCTATCGAAGCTTATGTTTCAAGAAATGCTAATGATTTTTCAGACGCTTTGGCAGAAAAAGCAATTTCTTTAGCTTTTAGATTTCTACCAGAGGCTTTTTCCAATGGAGGTAACCTTTTAGCAAGGGAAAAAATTCATAATGCATCTTGCTTAGCTGGTATGGCGTTTAATTCAGCAGGACTTGGTATTACCCATAGTTTAGCACATGCAATAGGTGGTAAACTACATATATCTCATGGAAGAAGCAATGCAATAATACTGCCTTATGTAATAGAATATAATGCTAAACTTAATAATAACGTTTACAATAAAGAATATGAAATAGCAGCTAAAAAGTATCAAAGAATTGCAAAAATATTGAATCTTCATTCATCTACAATAAATATTGGAGTTAATAATTTAATTAGACATATTGTTGAGTTACAAAAAAAATTAATGATCCCTACTACATTAAAGGAACAGGGAGCTGATTTAACTCTAATAGATGAAGTTAAGGAAGATATATTAAATGCGGCTATGAAGGATATTTGTACAACAGCGAATCCAAGGGAAGTAACAAAAGAAGATTTATTAAATGTTTTAAATAAGGTTATAGGAACCAACTAATTTAACTAAAACCACCTGGAAGCAGGTGGTTTTTTATTCTTTAGGAAACTATATATCTCTAAAATATTAAATCTATATAGAGAGTCTAAGTCAGAATTTTAAAGAAGTTAAATAATTTAATTTATAGACAAAAAAGAGAGCGCAGCATTAACTTAAAAAATTAAATATGTTTAAAAATAATAAAAAAATAATTGTGTAATAAATTTACTTATTGAAAACCATTTTACAATTATGTAAAATGGTATATAGAAAGGCTTGTACTTAATTACATTATAGCTAAATTTAGATATAAAAATAAGGGTGGGTATTTTATGAGAGAAAATGAATTGTATTGTATAGGCAGAGTTGAGAAAATGTGTAATTTATCTAAAAAAACGCTTAGATATTATGACAAAAAGGGAATATTAAGCCCCGATAAGGTATCTGCTGAAAATGGTTATAGATATTATAGTAAAAAAACATTACTATCTGTACCAATGATAAAATATTACAAACAGAGTGGATTTAAACTCGAAGAAATGAAGGAATTGCTAGAAGGTAAGAATTATTCAATTTTTGCAAAAAGTTTCAGTCAAAAAATTGATGAACTTAAAGAAGTAGAAAATGAGGTGAATTTGAAACTTAAATCAATAAAAGATTGGTATGATCTTATACTTGAAGCACAGATGGTAATAGAAAATGATATTAGAGATGTATCTGTAAAATATGTTGATGCTCGTACAATGGTTTACTTAAATCAAGATTTTGATTATGACTATATGGATTCTATAATAAATATAGAGTTTACTAATTACATAGAAAGTATAAATAATGCTATAACAGGTCCTGTAGTAATAGAATTTCCTTCTTTTGAGGAAAAAATTAATGGTACATGCAATAAAATGAAGATAATGCAAGAAACAATTCTAAAGTGCAAAGATAATGAGACTATTGGTTTTGGAGGGTTTATGGTAGCCTCATGTTATCATATAGGCACTCATGAAACTATTAATGAAGCATATAAAAAGATAAAAGATTGGACTGATAAGAATGGCTATAAATGTGAAGAGAAGTCATATGAAAGGTATGTTACAGATTATTGGACAACTAAAAATATTGATAACTTTGTAACAGAAATAATGGTTAAAATTAATAGAAAAAAGAAATGATATTAACATGAAAACGTTACCCTAAGGGGAACGTATAATTTAGATATAGTGATGTTAAAAACAAGAATTCTTATAGTATTATCTAAAAGAATTCTTGTTTTTAAACTTTATTAGGGAATATTTATATAGAAGATTATAAAAGAAGTATTGGGTTTATTTACTTTAAAATATTGATTATATAGTGTTAGAGGTAACTTCTGATTTATTAAGTAATGTAAAATATGATTATAATTTTTAGAAATTTAAGGTTTAGAATTGAATTTTGAATTTATGTGTGAAATATTGTATTGACTTTCCCCTAAGGGGAAAGGACTATAATTTAATTAATAATAAAATACCTACGAAGATATAAAAAATGAAAAAGTTATTCGATAATTTCAAATTTAAATAAGATATCAATAATGAAATTATAACAATTACAAATCCTATTAGACTATATTTGCATAGAGTTTTAAAGAATATAATTAAGCCTTTACATAATTATATTTGTTTCTTAATCAAATTCAAATATAGTCATTATAAATTTTTATTTACTAATATATTAATGTTTATGAATGAAAGGGGTTTTAATTTATGAGTGAGATGTCAAATGCGGATAACTTGTCGGCAATTGCTGCTAAAAAGAAGTTATCATCTAATTTTCTTAAAAAAGGTATTTCAATCGCTTTATTCTCAGGTGTTATGTATGGTTTCTATTCATCATTTTTGACACTGGGTATGAGTAGAGGGGTTTGGGCCGATTGGTATGGAGAAAATACAGCAGGTTTATCAATACTTGTTATTACTTATTTACTAGGTGCACTTGGGAGCGCGGTAAATGATACATGTAGTGCCGTTTGGGCTATACTTTATGCAACAGTGAAAGGAAAAATTGGAGATTTCTTTAGATGTCTTAAAACTAAGCCAGGTGGAGTAATGATTTTAGCTGCTCTTATAGGTGGTCCTATTGCAAGTACAGCTTATGTTGTTGGTCTTCAAATGGCAGGCTCAATTGTTATTCCTATTACTGCTCTTTGTCCAGCTATTGGAGCTATTCTAGGTAGAGTTTTATTCAAACAAGAATTAAACAAACGTATGATGCTTGGTATAGCTATTTGTGTTTTATCTAGTTTTATGATTGGTAGTACAAGCATTGGTGGAGATGCACCAGAAGGAATGTTTTTAGGTATTTGTATAGCATTTATCGCTGCTCTAGGATGGGGATTTGAAGGATGCGTAGCTGGTTATGGTACATCTATGATTGACTCGGAGATTGGTATTACTATACGTCAAGCAATATCAGGTCTTTCAAACTTAATAATTTTAGTACCTATATTTGGTATTGTTTTTGGTGGAAGTGTTGGTTTTTCGGGTAATTTAGTTCGCCAAGCATTTACAAGTGGTCCTGCTATGATTTGTTTTGCTGTAAGTGGGCTTTGTGCATTTGTTTCTTATATGTGTTGGTACAATGGAAATAGTATGTGTGGTGCTGCTCTTGGTATGGCTTGTAATGGTACTTACTCATTCTGGGGTCCATTCTGTTGTTGGATAGTACTTGGTGTATTCGCTAAAATGGACGGTTGGGCATTACCTCCTATCGCTTGGATTTCTGCTATATTAATGATATTTGGAATCTTAACAATCGCTATGAATCCAATGGATTTATTTAGAAAAAAGGGGGATGTTAAGTAATGAAGCCACTTAATTATGCAATTTTAAAACACTTCACTAAAGTTAAAGAAGCTTGTGCTGATGATGTAATAGAAGCTTTAAAGAATCAATATGGTAATTTCAAAGCTCTTAATAAAAAGGATGTAATAACAGCATTAATGACAGCTGAAGCTAATGGACTTCTTGAAGAAACAAGATTTGACTTGGACAAGAGTAGTGAATTAAGGGTTTATTATCATGCACATGAAGAAGGAGCAGAAACAATTAATAAATATATTAAAGACTAATAACAAGGAAAGGATGTATTCTAAATGAGATATTATGGTGAAGAAGCTTTAGGTCTTGTAGAAACAATAGGAATGGTTCCAGCAATTGAAGCAGCAGACAAAATGTTAAAGGCTGCAAATGTGGAGTTGATTTCATATGAAAATGTAGGATCAACCCTTGTTACAATCATGATTAAAGGTGATGTGGCTGCAGTTACATCAGCCGTAGAAGCGGGTGCTGAAGCTGCTGCTGCTATAGGTAAATTAACAGCAAAAAATGTCATGCCACGTCCTATTAGAGAAGTTGGAGATATTGTTTCTGTACATGATGTTGATTTATAAAAACAAGGAAGAGAGAGGATATAGAGATGGCGAGATATCAAGCTTTAGGATTAATTGAAACTTTTGGTCTAGTTTTTGTTTTAGAAGCAGCTGATGCCATGTGTAAGGCAGCAGATGTTGAACTTATAGGCTATGAAAATGTTGCATCAGGTTACATTTCTGTATTAGTTCGTGGAGATGTAGGAGCCTGTAAAGCAGCAGTAGAAGCTGGCGTAAAAGCTGTTCAAGATATGGAAAATGGAAATATTTACAGCTCAGTTGTTATTGCAAGTCCACATCAGGATCTTGAAAAAATTATTGCACGTTATAAGATTGAAAATTTACTTCCATAAAGGTGAAGACGTATGCATATTGAGTAGAATATGTGGGAATTAAAAAATATTTTTAACAAAAAGGAGAGAAGAAAATGAGTACTATTGATAATGATTTACTCTCCATACAAGAATCACGAATTCTTGTTGAAAATGCTCGAGAAGCACAAAGAAAATTAGCCACATTCTCACAGGAAAAGCTTGATGAGATTGTTGAACGGATGATAGAGGAAATTAAAAAGCATATTTCAGAACTTGCTAAGATGTCCAATGATGAAACAGATTACGGTAAATGGGAAGATAAATGTATAAAAAATCGTTTTGTTTGCAAGTATTTGTTTAATAGACTCAAAGGAATGAAATGTGTAGGTATCATTAATCAAGATAAAGAGAATAAGACTATGGATGTAGGTGTGCCTATGGGTGTAATCATCGCATTTTGTCCATCAACTAGTCCTGTCTCTACTACAATATATAAAGCATTAATCGCAATTAAATCAGGAAATGCTATTATATTTTCTCCTCATCCAAGAGCAAAAAATACTATGAGTAAAACTCTAGATATTTTAATTAGAGCTGCCGAAGGATATGGTTTACCAGAAGGAGCACTTGCATATCTCCATAATGTAACGCCTAGTGGAACAGCTGAATTAATGAATCATAGAGATACTTCTTTAATAATGAATACAGGCGTTCCAAGTTTACTAAAGGAATCATATAAATCAGGTAAGCCAGTAATTTATGGTGGTACAGGCAATGGTCCAGCTTTCATAGAACGTACAGCTGATATAAGACAAGCTGTAAAAGATATTATTGATAGCAAGGCATTTGATAATGGTGTTGTTTCTGCAGCTGAACAGTCAATTGTTGTAGATAGCCCAATTGCATCTGAAGTGAAAAAGGAGTTACAAAAAAATGGTGCTTACTTTATGGATGCAAATGAGTCTGAAAAGCTTGGAACGATTTTTTATCACATGGATGGAAGTGTTGATTTTGAAGTGGTTGGTAAATCACCTCAATACTTAGCTAAAAGAGCAGGGTTTGTTGTATCAAATGATGTAAAGGTTTTGATTTCTGAGCAAAAATATGTCTCACAAAGTAATCCTTATTCTAGAGAAAAGCTTTGTCCGGTTCTATCTTACTACATTGAGGATGATTGGATGCATGCTTGTGAAAAGTGTATTGAATTGTTACTTAGTGAAAGACATGGACATACACTAATAATCCATTCAAAAGATGAAGATGTGATTCATCAATTTGCTTTAAAAAAACCAGTTGGTAGAGTACTTGTAAATACACCAGGTTCTTTTGGAAGTATGGGAGCAACAACTAATTTGTTTCCTTCAATGACATTAGGAAGTGGATCAGCAGGTCATGGTATGACATCTGATAACGTTTCTCCAATGAACTTAATCTATATTCGTAAGGTTGGTTATGGAGTGCGTAAAACAAATGAGATTGTTGATTCAGTATTATCAGAAAAAAGTTCATCTGAAAACATTGAGAAAAAGTCAGAAGTACGTGATATAGATAACGTAGAATTTCTACAGAATATTTTAAAAGAAGTTATTAAAGATTTAAAATAAACTACAATCGGACTATGTGTCTGAAATATATTTAAAGAATGAGAGGTAAGGAATTGGATATTCGTGAATTTTCAAACAAATTTGTAGAAGCCACTCAAAACATGTCTGCTGAAGAACGTGAATGTTTAATGAAGATATTTGAGGGTGTTTCAAAAGAAATTATAAAAGAAGAACCTGTTTTAGAGCATGTAGTATGTACTGAAGGTGATAAAATCCCAGATGGAATAACAGAACGTTTAGTAAAATTAAAAGAGAATTATTTAAAACATGTTCCATCAATAACTACTTATCGTGCTAGGGCAATTACTAAAATAGCTAAAGAAAATCCTGGTATGCCTAAGATTTTACTACGTGCTAAATGTTTCAAATATTGCTGTGAAACTGCACCATTAGTAATTCAAGATAATGAATTGATTGTAGGAGCTCCTTGTGGTGCACCTCGTGCAGGAGCTTTTTCTCCAGATATTGCATGGAGATGGATGGTTGATGAAATAGATACTATAGGTACAAGAGCTCAAGATCCATTTTATATTTCTGAAGAAGACAAGAAAATCATGCGTGAAGAACTGTTCCCATATTGGGCAGGTAAGTCTGTTGATGAATACTGTGAAAATCAATATCGTGAAGCAGGGGTTTGGGAACTTTCAGGAGAATCATTTGTTTCAGATTGTTCTTACCATGCTATTAATGGTGGCGGAGATTCAAATCCAGGATATGATGTAATTCTAATGAAAAAGGGTATGTTAGATATTCAATTAGAAGCAAAAGAACATCTTGAAAAACTTGATTATGAAAATCCTCAAGATATTGAAAAAATCTATTTCTATAAAGCAATTATTGATACTACTGAAGGTGTTATGATTTATGCTAAGCGTTTATCTAAATATGCTGCTGAATTAGCTGAAAAAGAAACAAATCCTAAGCGTAAGGCAGAATTACAAAAAATATCTGAAATTAATGCAAGAGTACCAGCACATAAACCAAGTACATTCTGGGAAGCAATACAAGCTGTTTGGACCATTGAATCTTTATTAGTGGTTGAAGAAAATCAAACAGGAATGTCTATAGGACGTGTTGACCAATACATGTATGAATATTATAAAAACGATATTGAAAGTGGTCGTATGAATGATTTTGAGGCATTTGAATTATCAGGATGTATGCTTATTAAAATGTCTGAAATGATGTGGATTACAAGTGAAGGTGGTTCTAAATTCTTTGCAGGCTACCAACCATTTGTTAATATGTGTGTTGGTGGTGTTGATAGACAAGGACGCGATGCTACAAATGAATTGACTTATCTACTTATGGATGCAGTTCGTCATGTTAAAATTTATCAGCCATCATTGGCTTGTCGTATTCATAACCAATCACCACAAAAGTATCTTAAGAAAATTGTGGATGTAATTCGTGCAGGTATGGGTTTCCCTGCTTGTCACTTTGATGATGTTCATATAAAGATGATGCTTGCTAAAGGTGTTTCTATCGAAGATGCAAGAGATTACTGCTTAATGGGATGTGTTGAACCTCAGAAATCAGGAAGATTGTATCAATGGACATCTACAGCATATACTCAATGGCCTATATGTATAGAACTTGTACTTAACAAAGGCATTCCTCTTTGGTATGGCAAACAAGTTTGTCCTAATATGGGAGATATAAATAATTTTAAAAATTATGAGGAATTTGAAAATGCTGTTAAGGAACAAATAAAATACATTACTAAGTGGACAAGTGTTGCTACAGTAATTTCACAACGTGTTCATAAAGAACTTGCACCAAAACCTCTTATGTCTATTATGTATGAAGGTTGTATGGATAAAGGTAAGGGTGTTGAAGCTGGTGGAGCTATGTACAACTTTGGACCAGGAGTAGTATGGAGTGGACTTGCAACGTATACAGACTCTATGGCAGCTATTAAGAAGTTAGTGTTTGAAGAAAAGAAATATACATTGCAAGAATTAAATGAAGCATTAAAAGCTGATTTTGTTGGATATGAAAAACTTAGAAAAGATTGTTTAGAGGCACCTAAATACGGTAATGATGATGATTATGCAGATTATATTGCTGCTGATTTAATAAATTTTACAGAACTAGAACATCGTAAATTCAAGACATTATATTCAGTACTTAGTCATGGTACTTTATCAATATCTAATAACACTCCATTTGGTCAGTTAACTGGAGCAACAGCAAACGGACGTAGAGCATGGATGCCGTTATCTGATGGTATAAGTCCATCACAAGGATCTGATTATAAGGGCCCTACTGCAATTATAAAATCAGTTTCTAAAATGTCTTGTGACAGTATGAATATAGGTATGGTTCATAACTTTAAGCTT
The DNA here is from genome assembly GCF_963527835.1 of uncultured Clostridium sp. Lineage (GTDB taxonomy): Bacteria > Bacillota > Clostridia > Clostridiales > Clostridiaceae > Clostridium. Next base: position 36,838 of record NZ_CAURTC010000013.1, read on the forward strand.
ATATCTGGATTATTAGATACCAAAGAAGGAGAAGAGGGCATTATTACTTTATTACGTAGTGCATGTGTTCTTGGTCTTGGTGAAGTTCAGTTTAACTATCTAGATAATAATACGTTAATTGAAGCACAAAAACATCCAGAACAATATCGTGATTTAATTGTCCGTGTTGCTGGATACAGTGCATTCTTCGTTGAATTATGCAAAGATGTTCAAGATGAAATTATTAGTAGAACTATGCTTACACACTTTTAAAATCCTGTAAATTGTTTTACAAATTACAGATAGTAAAGAAGTATATTTTGACACTAAATTAATTTTTATAAAACTTGTCACTAACATGATTTAACTCATGTTAGTGTGCAAGAAACATTTAAAATATTATTTAAAATCAAGATAAATAAAACTGGAGATTGAATACTATGGGGAATATGAATTTAGGAATGATTGAACGAAAAGCAACAATTTTTAATATACAAAAATACAATATGTATGATGGACCAGGAATAAGAACGCTTATATTTTTTCAAGGATGCCCTTTACGTTGTAAGTGGTGTGCTAATCCTGAAGGAATGATAAAAAAATATAGGGTAATGTTTAAAAGTAATTCATGTGTTAATTGTGGTGCTTGTGTTGATGCTTGTCCAGTCGGAATACATACTATTTCAAAGGAAAGTTTAAAGCATGAAGTGAACCATAATATTGATTGTCTTGGATGTGGAAAATGTGTTGATGCTTGTCTTGAATCTTCATTGTCTATAGTAGGACAGGTAAAGACTATTTCTGAACTTTTAGAGATTATAGAAGAAGATAGAGCATTTTATGATATTTCCGGTGGCGGTGTTACATTAGGTGGTGGTGAAGTTTTAATGCAACCAGAAGCAGCTTGCAATCTGCTTATGGCATGTAAACAAGAAGGAATAAACACTGCAATTGAAACTTGTGGTTATGCAAAGCTAGAATCAGTGCTAAAGGTTGCTGAGTTCACAGATTTGTTCCTATTTGATATAAAGCATATTGATTCTGACAGGCACTTCCAGTTAACGGGAGTGAGAAATGAACAAATCTTAGAGAATTTAAAAGAACTTATTCGTCGTAAATATAATGTTAAGATTCGAATGCCTTTATTAAAAGGAGTAAACGATAGTAATGAAGATATTGAAAATGTTATGAAATTTTTAATTCAGTTTAAAGATTATAAGAACTTCAAAGGCATTGATTTGCTTCCTTATCATAAGATGGGAGTAAATAAATATAAGCAACTAGGAATTGAATATCCTATTGAAGGAGATCCAAGCTTAAATAATGAAGATTTAGATAAAATTGAAAGCTGGATTAAAAAATATGATTTAACAGTTAAAGTGATTCGTCACTAAAGAATTTTTAAATAGATAATAAAATGGAAGGTAAGGGTTATGGGAGAATTTCGTGAAAGAAATATTGAGCGTGTTATACAAGAGTCAGTACCTGGGAAGCAAATTACAATAGCTCATGTTATTGCATCACCAATGCCTGATATATATGAACGTCTAGGAATTGATGAAAAGGGAGCTATAGGAATTTTAACTTTGACTCCTTTTGAAACAGCTATTATTGCAGCTGATATTGCAGCAAAGGCTTCAGATGTTGAAATTGGATTTTTAGATCGTTTTACAGGATCAGTAGTTATAAATGGTGATGTAGAAAGTGTTGAAACGGCACTAAATGCAGTAAATGATACGTTGAAAAACTTGCTTGGATTTACTCAAGCTCCCATTACAAGAACATGAGAAAGAAGAGAATAATGGTGATAGGTCCTTCACGTTGTGGCAAAACTACATTAGTTAATGCGTTAAATGACTATAATGGGCAATTAAGGAGAACACAGGATATTATTTATGGTAAAAATACTATAGATGTTCCTGGTTCTTATATAGAAAATGCTTGGATGTATAAACACATAATTGCAACTTCTCAGGATGCATCTCATATTTTGATTTTAGTAGATCAATCTAGATGCACAGAAGTATATTCTCATGGCTTTGCAAAATCATTTAGATGTCCTGTAATTGGCGTAATAACAAAAAGCGACTTGATGCCTGAAAATGAAAAGTTATGTTTAAGGCAGCTAAAAATGATAGGAGTATTAGAACCGTATTTTCATGTTAGTTTTCCAAATGAAACAGGTATTGATGCTTTAAAAAAATATTTATTTGAAAAAAGGTAAAAGTAAAGGGGGCAATGATGAAATTTATTACTGAAGAGTATTTGCGAGCTTTATATAAGAAAGAACCTTTTAGTGTTTACGAATTAGATCAAGGAGAGCGTCTTACGCCTGGAGCAAGACAATATCTGTCAGATAAAGGTATAAAGATGTGGGATGATGCTTCTTGCAAAAATAATAAAATTCCTATAGTAAAGCAATCAGAAGCATTGTCAGGGGAAAATAAAAATTTTAATAAGAAGATTTGCTTCAAACTAAAATCTATAGAGGCATTATTCCTTGTTACTAGTAGTGAAATTATAAAGGAAGATATTATTTTAGCACAAAGTATTATTAATTTAGAAAAAAGAATTTCAAACATTAGAAATTTTATAGAAGGAAAAAGTACAATTGAAAAACCTTGTCATAAAGAATGTACTGGAATAAATTCAGAGAATTTTTGTGATGATATTGATGATTGTTTTGAAATAACAGAATTTCATATGCAACTTGAAAAAAGCAACGAAATTTTAAAGTTAAATGCACTACGTTGTGCTACTCGTGAAATAGGACCAATTGTGTTTGAAGTATATGGAGACCATAATAACGTAGGAAATCAAATTATAAAAAATATTAATTCAATTATTAATTCATTATCTCAAATGATTTGTCTAACTATTGGAGGAGGAAAATGTCAGAGAAAAGCATAAATTTTGAATACTGTGATAATCTTGTTCATGATTTTGAAGAAGTTATAAATAAAACCATTGTAAGTGAAACATCTACATATTACACAGGCGTTGATCTTGGAACTGCCTGTATAGTATTAGCAGTTTTAGATGAAAACTATAAACCAGTTGCAGGTGTATACAGATATGCAGATGTAGTCCGTGACGGTATGATTGTTGATTATATTGGAGCAGTAAGAATTGTTAGAGAATTGAAACAGGAACTTGAAGAAAAATTAGGTACAGAGTTACTTTATGCAGCAGCAGCAATTCCACCAGGAACAGATGCTTTGGATTCAGGGGCAATTAAGAATGTAGTACAAGCTGCTGGATTTGAATTAACAAGTCTATTAGATGAACCTACAGCTGCAAATGCAGTGCTTAAAATAGAAAATGGTGCAGTTGTAGATATTGGTGGTGGAACAACAGGTATTTCTATTTTGAAAAATGGAAAAGTTGTATATGTTGCTGATGAACCTACCGGTGGAACTCACTTTTCATTAGTTATTTCAGGAGCATATGGTATGTCTTTTGGAGATGCTGATAAATACAAAAGGGATAGTAAAAAACACAAAGAATTACTTCCTATACTAAAGCCTGTAGTTGAGAAGGTTTCAGCAATCATCAATAAACATATAGAAGGTCATGATGTTAAAGAAATATCTTTAGTAGGTGGTACATGCTGCTTAGAAGGTATAGAAAAAATTATTGAAAAACAAACAGGAATATATACTCATAAACCACACAACCCTATGTTCGTTACTCCCTTAGGGATAGCTCTTAGCTGCACAAAAGAAATCATTGAATAAGGAGAGTGTTAAAAGGTGGATTTTAGAATTATAAAATCACCTTCTGAGAGTACTATAGATATTCTTAGACGGCGCATGGATACAAAATGTAAAACTGGTTTAGATATGGTTGATGCAGTTGGTCTTGTGCAAGGCAGAATTATAGATATGATTTATGCAGCAGATATTGCTGAAAAAGCTGTTGGAGTTACAGTAGAAGATATTAGAGGTTGTTGTCCTCAACATATGGTTTTAATTGGAATCTTCGGAGATACAGCATCAGTTGAATCTGCAATTACGGAAATTAAACTTAAGATGGAAGAAGGAAAAGTTTTATGATAATAGCAAGACTGATTGATAATGTATGGGCAACTAGAAAAACAGAGTTGCTTAATGGATTTAAATTTATGTTAGCTGAGGAAATTGGAGGAACAAGAGAAGGAAGAAGACTAGTAGTAGCAGATATTATTAGTGCAGGTATAGGAGACAGAGTCATTGTATGTACAGGTTCTTCAGCTCGTAGAATGTTAGGCGATGATAATATTCCAGTTGATGCAGTTGTTGTTGGAATCATTGATGAAGATTGTAATTTCGGATAGATTCAGGAGGTATAAATATGAGTCTTTTAGATATAGTAAAGGATGCTGGTGTTATAGGTGCTGGGGGAGCAGGTTTCCCTACACATGCGAAACTTGCATCAAAGGCTGAGTATATACTTCTTAATGGAGCAGAATGTGAACCACTTTTAAGAGTTGATCAACAATTAATGGAATTATTTCCAGATGAGATAATAAAGGGTTTTGAAACTGCTAGAAGTATAGTTGATGCCAAGAAAGGCATTATAGGAATCAAAGGAAAACATAAAGAGGTAATTTCTATTTTAAGAAATAGAATTAATGAGTTACAAGTAGGAGATTTAATTGAAGTAAAAGAACTTCCAGATATTTATCCTGCAGGAGATGAACAGGTACTTGTTTATGAACTTACAGGTAGAGTAGTACCAGAAACTGGTATACCAATTCAAGTTGGATGTGTAGTAGTTAATAGTGAAACGGCACTAAATATTTATAATGCTTCTATAGGAAAATCAGTTACTGAAAAGTATATTACAATTGCAGGAGATATTCCTAATCGCAAAACTGTAAAAGTTCCAGTAGGTATTCCTATTATAGATGTATTAAAACTTAGTGGAATTGAAAATTTTCATGATTATTCAGTCATTGATGGTGGACCTATGATGGGCCCAGTTATGAAAAATCTAGATGGATATGTTACAAAGAAAAATAAAGGATTTGTAATATTAAAAAATGATCATCCACTAATTCGTAAAAAATCTGTTACTATGAATCAGGCAAAAAAGATAAATAAATCTTCTTGTGAGCAATGTCGTATGTGCACAGATATGTGTCCACGTTTTCTACTTGGACATAATACACAACCACACAAGATGATGAGAGCTATGTCTTACAATTTGGATAATGTGGAAGGACAAAAAATTGCACAACTATGTTGTCAGTGTAATTTATGTGAGCTATTCTCATGTCCAGCAGGACTATATCCTAAATCATCAAATCTATATTTTAAACAAAAGCTGGCAGAACAAAATATTAGATATAAGCCAGTTCAAGATAAGTTTGAAGTAAGACAAGCTAGAGAGTATCGTTTAGTACCAAGCAAAAGACTTATAGCAAGGCTGGGTTTACGAGATTTTGATAAACCAGCTCCTATGACAGATGTTTTAATAGATTCTGAAATAGTATATATTGCAACCCAACAACATGTAGGTGCCCCTTCAATTTCTTGTGTACATCTAGGACAACATGTTGAGATTGGTGAAGTAATTGGTAAAATTCCAGAAGGCAGTTTAGGTGCTCCAATTCATGCAAGTATTTCAGGAACTGTAATTAAAAATGAAGATGGTTTCGTAGCCATAAGGAGGGATTAATATGGCCAATGCAATAGGAATGGTTGAATTTATAAGTATTGCACGTGGTATTTATGCAACAGATCAAATGTTAAAGACTTCTGATGTTGAAATAGTTACAGCTAATTCTGTTTGCCCTGGGAAATATATTGCTATAGTTAATGGTGATGTTGCAGCTGTTAAAGAATCAGTAAGTGTAGGAGAAAAAATAGCAGGAGAATTTTGGGTTGATTCCATTATTATACCTAATGTTAATCCTTTAGTTTTTCCAGCAATTACTGGTGCAACAATGCCTGATAACATACAGGCATTAGGGATTATGGAGTCTTTCTCTTTAGCAACCATGGTTATAGCTGCTGATGCTATTTTAAAAGCTGCTAATTTGGAACCATTAGATCTAAGACTTGGAACTGGATTAGGAGGAAAATCATTCTTTACTTTTACCGGTGATGTAGCTGCAGTTGAAGCTGGTATTGATGCAGGAAAGTCTATTGCAGAAGAAAAAGGTCTATTAGTTAATGCAGAGGTTATACCATCTCCATCTGATAGATTACTACAGTCTTTACTTTAAACAAGTTTTAGAACTAAGAATTATATAGAAGTATCATAATGAAAGGATGTGAGGATATGAAAAAATTGATTTGTGTAAAAGATATTGAAGCCTTGATAAAACAGGGTGAAACTAAATTCTATGTTGATGATAATGTGATTATAACACCGTCGGCTAAGGATTTAGCAAAAGCTAATGGTATAGTATTTTCTACAGAAGTGCCTAAGTGTGAAGTACAACATTCTGAAATTCCAAAAGTTTGTGCCGATGGAATGGACAGTGAAATGATTCTAAGTTTCTTTAAGTCTATGATGGAAAAGGGGCTCTTGCAGGAAATGCTTAATTGCTTAAAAAAAGATAAGGATATGCCATATGTTTCAGAATGTGATTCTGGTGGATTGAAAGTTGTTAGAGGCAATACAGTTAAAATGGATGTATTTGATACAGGAAATCCAAATGCAAAAGCTTATTATCAAGAATTAGTTAGTAAAAATGAATCTAAAATGAGTGCTGGATTTTTAGTAATTGAAAATTCAAAATTTGATTGGGAGCTAACTTATGAAGAAATTGATTATGTTATCGAAGGTACCTTAACAATTGAAATCAACGGTAAGACATTTACTGCATATCCAGGAGATGTATTATTTGTACCATCAGGTTCTAAGGTAGTTTGGGGTTCACCTGATAAGGCAAGGGTATTTTATTCAACATATCCTGCCAATTGGGCAGATCTCTTATAACAAACTTTAGGGAGGATAAACTATGCAAGCACTTGGGTTAATAGAAACAAGAGGATTATTGGCAGCTATTGAAGGTGCAGACACAATGCTTAAGTCAGCAGATGTTAGCATTTTGGAGAAAACTTATGTAGGTGGAGGTCTTGTTTCAATTGCAGTAACTGGAGATGTAGGTGCAGTAAAAGCAGCTGTAAAGGCTGGCGTTGCAGCTGTAAAAAAACTAGATAGTAAATTGTTGATTTCAGAACATGTTATACCTCGTCCTCATGATGAATTAGATAATATAATTGGAATAAAAAGTTCTTTAAAAAAGTTAGAAGTTTCGTCTGAACTTGAAAATGAGATTTGTGAAAACCTAAATGAGGGTGTTGAAGTTGAGGTTATTAAGAATGAAATTTCTGAAAAAGAAGAAACAATAGAAACTATTTACTGTATAATCAATGATTCTGAGGAAACGAATTTAGAAATAGATGAAAATATTGACTGTATAGATACTAAGTCTGAAAAAATAAATTTAGCAATAGATGATTCATTGCCTAAGGATCTACAAGAGGAACATTCTAATGATTCAAAAATTGATTTAAATAATTTGCAAAAAGCTACTGTAGATAATTTAGTAAATGAAAGTGGAATAGAAAAAACTATTAAGACACTATCTAAACTTAAAGTGGCAAAACTTAGAGAATTAGCTCGTCAATACAAGGATTTTAAAGTTACAGAAGGAAAAATTTCTAAAGCAAGTAAAAAGCTATTGATAACAAAATTTAGAGCATATTACGAGTAACTTTAATACACAAATACGTTAAAAAAGGAGTAATTTGATATGGAGAATTTTGATAGAGATTTGTGTTCAATACAAGAAGCAAGAAATCTTGCTCGTTTAGGAAAAATTGCAGCAGAAAAAATTGCTGATTATACTAAAGAACAAATTGATAGAATTTTATGCAACATGGTTAAGGTTGCAGAAGAAAATGCTGTGAATTTAGCACAAATGGCAGTAGAAGAAACAGGTTTTGGTAAGGTTGAAGATAAAACTTATAAGAATCATATGGCATCTACTATCTTATATGATTCAATTAAAGATATGAAAACTATTGGTGTTATAAAAGAAGATGAAACTAATAAGTTAATAGAACTTGCTGAGCCAGTCGGATTAGTAATGGGAATAGTACCTTCAACAAATCCAACATCTACAGCTATTTTTAAATCAATGATTGCTATAAAATCTCGTAATGCAATAGTATTTTCACCACATCCATCAGCAGCAGAATGTACAATAAAGGCAGCTAAATTGATGAATGAGGCAGCTATAGAGGCAGGAGCTCCAGAAAATATTATTGGTTGTGTTTCTACTCCAACAATTGGAGCTACAAATGAATTAATGAAGAGTAAAGAAGTTGCTATAATAATAGCAACAGGTGGTCCAGGAATGGTAAAAGCTGCTTATAGTTCAGGAAAACCAGCACTTGGAGTAGGGGCAGGAAACTCTCCAGCATATATAGAAAGAAGTGCTAATGTTGAACAAGCTATAAGAAATATTATTGCAAGTAAAACATTTGATAATGGTACAATCTGCGCATCAGAACAATCTATTATATGTGAAGAATGCAATCATGATGAAGTAGTTGCAGAATTAAAAAAACAAGGCGGATATTTCATGACAGCAGAAGAAACAGATAAAGTTTGTAATCTGTTGTTTAAGAATGGGTACAGCATGAATGCTAAATTTGTAGGTAGATCTCCACAAGTTATAGCGAGTTCAGCAGGAATTTCTATTCCACAAGATACAAAGGTACTTATAGGAGAACAAAAGGGTGTTGGTGAAGGTTATCCATTATCTTTTGAAAAACTTACAACAGTACTTGCATTCTATACAGTAAAAGATTGGCATGAAGCATGCGAATTAAGTATTGAATTACTTCAAAATGGAATAGGCCATACAATGAGTATTCATACTGAAGATAGAGATATAGTAATGAAATTCGCTAGAAAGCCAGCATCACGTATTTTAGTTAATACTGGTGGTAGCCAAGGTGGAACAGGTGCAAGTACAGGACTTATACCATCATTTACACTAGGTTGCGGTACTTGGGGAGGTAGTTCAGTTTCTGAAAATGTTACCCCAATGCACTTGATTAACATCAAGAGAGTTGCTTATGGTTTAAAGGATTGTGCAACATTAGCTTCTAATGATCCAACTTTTAATCGCATTAAAACAGAAAATAATTGTCACCATACACAAAATCAATGTGGAAGCTTGAGTCCTGATCAGTATGCAGCTGCATCAAAGTGCATCAATACTGATAATATTAAAAATGCTAACAATGAAGAACTTTTGGATATGATTAATAAGTTAGTTAAGGTGATGAAGGGGGAAGCATAGATGGATGAATGTGAAGCTATGTTGAAACTTCTGCTGGAAACTTTACAAGCTAATTTAGCTAATGGAGAAGTGAAAAAAGATTCATGGGAAATTCCAGTAGGTATTTCAAATAGACATATACATCTTTCAAAAAAAGATTTAGATATTTTGTTTGGTGAAGATTATAAAATGACAAAGATTAAAGATTTATCACAGCCAGGTCAGTATGCCTGCAAGGAGACTTTAACAATTTGTGGTCCAAAGGGTGCTATTGAAAAAGTTAGAATACTTGGACCTATAAGAAGTAAAACACAGGTTGAAGTGTTAGCAGGAGATTGTTTTAGTCTTGGCGTTGCACCACATACAAGGTTATCTGGAAATTTATGCGGAACACCTGGAATTACTTTAATTGGTCCAAAAGGTTCAGTACAGCTTCAAGAAGGATTGATTGTTGCACAAAGGCATATTCACATGACACCACAAGATGCTAAGCATTTTGATGTTCAAGATGGACAGATAGTTTCAATCCAATTTGATGGTTTGAGAGGTGGCATTTATAACAATGTAGCAATTAGAGCAAATGATGATTGTGCACTTGAATGTCACATTGATATAGACGAAGCAAATGCTATGATTGTTAATTCAAAGTCAAAAATTAAAATTGTGAAATAAAAAAATTAAAATATAAAAAATAATAAAATAATAATGAAGAAATTAGGAGGAATTTAAAATGAAATTTGATGCATTAGGAATGATAGAAACAAAAGGATTAGTTGGTTCAATTGAGGCTGCAGATGCTATGGTGAAGGCTGCGAATGTTTATCTAATCGGTAAAGAATATATTGGTGGTGGTCTTGTAACAGTTATGGTAAGAGGTGATGTAGGAGCTGTAAAAGCTGCTACTGATGCAGGAGCTGCTGCTGCACAACGTGTTGGAGAATTAGTATCAGTTCACGTTATCCCACGTCCACACTCAGAAGTAGAAGTTATACTTCCATCAACTAAAGAAACTGCAAAATAGTTTAAAGTACTTAAATTATACAAAGAAAAGGGGCTGTATCAAAATAAATTTGATACTAGCCGATGAAAAAAGAGAATTCATTAATTTGAATTCTCTTTTTTGCGCATAATATTAATATGAAGAAAAACAATATTATAGCAGATGATGATTCAGTAAGATTGCTTTATGATGTTACGGAGGGGGTGGATTACACACAATTATATGAAACTTACTCTACCATTGGTAGAAATCCAGCTGTCTTACCTGAAACCATGTTTAGAATTATAGTTTATGGCTATATGGAAAGTATCTATTCTAGTCGTGCACTTGAAAAGGCGTGCAAGAGAGATGTTAATTTCAAGTGGCTTTTACAGGGCAAGAACCACAAAGTCATAATTCAATATCCAGATTTAGGAGTGAGAATTTAGCTACTTGTATAGAAAATTTATTTAATCAATTTATTAGGAATTTGGGTAAACTTAATGAAATAAAATTTAAAAAAATATTCATTGACAGAACAAAAATCGAAGCATATGCAAATAGATATAGCCTTGTTTGGGCAAAAGCTACAGCAAAATTTGAGGCTAAGTTACAAGAGAAAACAAGAAAAATATTAGAAATAATAAATAATGATTTTGAATTAAAAATTAAAAGTAATGATGATAAAGTAGTAGTTTCTGATATAAAAAATATTTTAGATAAGCTCTATATTATTAAAGAAAAAGAAAATATAACTTTTGTTTATGGAAAAGGTAAAAGAAAGAGTAAGTTACAAAAGTATATTGAACAACTAGAAGAATTCATAGATTAATTATTTGGAATTAAATACATAAAATTTGATGAATAAAATGCGGAAACATTAGAAAAGGCTGTATTTAGAATATCATTGATTATATGGAGTATTATTTTTATATAATCTATAAGAATGTGTGATATTAAAGGCAAGATAAGAATAATTAGATCAATTAGAAAAAAAATTATTGGATAATATTAAGTACTTTTATACTAAAGAACCATAATAATAATTATTATTTTAATAAATCTAATGAAACTCAAAAAAGAGAAGCCGCATCAAGCTTGATTAAAAAAATTAAACTGATACAACCTCTTTTCTAAATCCTCAGATATGAGATTATAAGTGGTTCTAATAAGGTATAATATTTTGTTTTTTAGATTAGAATCAATAGTAGAAAAAGAGTTGTTTTTAACAAAATATTTTATAGATGAAGTTATAAATATGAATGCAAGATAATTTTTGATGATAAGGAAATAATAATGACAGAAAATTTACATTAACTTTTGAAAAGGATAACTGTATTAAAAGAATTAATTAAGTAATATTGTTCGGTATAATTTAAAAGATTGAGTTATAAGTAGAGAAATGGAGATGAAATAATATGAGAAAGTGTTCTGAAATTTTACTATGTAAAAGTAATATATAGAAAAAATAGATAGGTGTAAAACTTCTTATATATAATCGGAAGTTAGAAACAGTGAGTTAAATAAAATTATGAAGAAAATAGTTCTTGATATTGAATAATATAAGGTATAAAAAATGATATATTTATATTATAATTATAGCTATGGGAAATTTAAAATAGAATAGGATTTGGACAAATGTGTAGATATAAATTAGTAGATTTGTTTGCGGGTGCAGGCGGCTTAAGCTATGGATTTTTGCAAACGGGTAAATTTAAAGTCGAAATGGCTGTAGAGATAAATGAAAGTGCAAAGGAAACATATAGAAGGAATCATAATAATGAAGATGTTGATATAAGAGGAAATATTTTAGAAGTTGATTTTAATCAAGTTAAAGAGAAATATGGTGATATAGATTTTGTTATAGGTGGACCACCATGCCAAGGATTTTCAAATGCTAATAGGCAGAAATCTACGCTTATATCAAACAATAATAAATTAGTTAAAGAGTATATTAGAGCAATAGATGAATTAAGACCAAAGGGATTTGTTTTAGAAAATGTCAAAACCATGGACTCTGAAACTCATAAGTTTTATTTAGCTAAAGATGATGTTAATGATGAGATAATAACAAAACTTCATAAAAGATCTGAAAAAGTTCAAGTTGCAAGTAATAGCAATATTATAAAAGATACCAAAGAGTTGCTATTAGATATTTATAAGGGGAATAATAACATTAATTTATATTTATTAAATGAAAATGTATTAACATTTATTAAAAATATATCAAAAACCAAACAATTACATACTTATATAAATAATAACAAAAGTATATGGAAAGTTACTAAAGGAAATTGGAGTAAATATCATAGTATTTATATAAGTGATAAATATGAGAAACTGTTTAATAAGCTGTATGACAAATTAAACAATAATTCTTATAATGAAGTAATTACGATTAGTAATGATATATCAAATATTCAGAAGTTACTTTACAAGTTAAAAGAAATTATTGATAACAAAATTATAATTAATAATTTCGATTTAGATGGGGATAACGTAATATTTGAGATGTTAAGCTATAATATTTTCAAATATGTAAAGGAAAAATTAATCTCATTAGGTTATGAAGTCAAACACTATATTCTTAATGCAGCAGATTATGGAGTAGCTCAACAACGTAATAGGCTTATAGTAATAGGCATTAAAGAAAAGTTATTGAATGGACAAGAAATTGAAGCCCCTAATGCAATATATACAAAAGATCAATATATGAAAATAGGCGATGCAATTAGGGATTTAGAAGATTATGAGGTTTCATTTAGCGTAGATAAAAGTAGTAAGGTTACAAGAGAAAAAAACTTGGTTTGTGGAACGTTAAATGGATATTTAGCAGATTCAGAAATAATTTCTAATATGACAATTACTGAAACTAGAAAAGTAGCTATGGATAGATTTAAAGCGTTAAAACCAGGCGAAAATTTTCATAGTCTTGACAAATCATTAAAGACTACATATGCTCAACCAGGTAGAACTCAAAGTTCAATATATAAAAGATTAGATTACGATACAACGTGTGGAACAGTTACAAATGTGAGAAAATCAATGTGGATTCATCCTAAAAAAGATAGAGCTTTATCGATTAGAGAAGCAGCTAGACTACAATCATTTCCAGATAGCTTTGAGTTTGTAGGAACTAAAGATGAACAATATCAACAAATAGGAAATGCAGTTCCTCCTATGCTAGCAAGAGTAATAGCAGAAAGAGTTTTAAATCTTATTGGAGATAAGGCAATTCAAAGTCTAGAGGGTATATTAAAAGGAGAAAAATAAAAAAAGGGGTTTTTATTTATGAGAGATATAGAGTTACCACCGTTTGCTCCATTGTTAATGGAGTCAACAAGAGCAATTGGATATAATTTGGAGACAGCAATAGCAGATATACTAGATAATAGTATATCTGCTGAATCTAGTAAAATAGTAATAAAGTATTCACCATATGATGAGCCATATCTAGCTATATTAGATAATGGTATAGGAATGGATGAAGAGGAATTAACTAATGCTATGAGATATGGAAGTTATGATTCTACAAAGAAAAGAGATGAAAAAGACTTAGGTAGATTTGGCTTAGGGCTTAAGACAGCATCATTATCTCAATGTAGAAGATTAACTTTGGTTAGTAAGAAAAATAATGTTTTAAATTCATGTAGTTGGGATTTGGATCATATAAACAAAACGGGAAAATGGAGCTTGTTGATTTTAGATGATAGTGAAATGAGTCAATTACCGATGATAGAAGAATTAAAATTAGGCTCTAATGGTACATTGGTTATTTGGCAAACTATTGATAAGATTAGTATAGATTCAAAATCTTTAAGTGATGTGATGATAGATAGAATGGAAGATGTAAGAAAACATTTATCATTAGTTTTTCATAGATATTTAGAGGGTGAAAATGGGATTAGGAAAATTAGTATAACTATTAATGGAAATAAATTAACTCCTATTGATCCATTTTTATCTGAAAAAAGCAATCAGTTATTTAGGGAAGAGGAAATAAAAATAGGGGAACATAAAATAGTTGTTACACCATTTTTATTGCCTCATATTAATAATTTGACAACATTTGAAATAGAGTTACTAGGTGGTAAAGACGGATTGAGAAAAAATCAAGGTTTCTACATATATAGAAATAAAAGATTACTAATATGGGGAGATTGGTTTAGATTAACACGAAAAGATGATTTAAGTAAGCTAGCAAGGGTAAAAGTCGACATTCCAAATACGTTAGATTCAGAGTGGACATTAGATGTTAAGAAATCAACTGCGACGCCTCCTTATGTAATCAGGAAGAATTTATCGGCAATTACAGATAAAATATGTAATTCTAGCAAAAATACTTGGAACTTTAGGGGAAAAAAAGAGACAAGCAATGATCTAGTACATATTTGGACTAGATGTGTTAGTAGAGAAGGAATTTACTATGAGGTTAATCAAGAACACCCTTTAATTCAAGAGATAATTAAAACAAGTGATTATAGCAAAATCTTTTTGGAAGTAATTAAAATGTTAGGAATATATTTACCTATGAATCAAATATATTCAGATTTAACACATGATAAAAAGATAAATCAAATTAATATGAGTGACGAAGAACAAAGTGTTGAGTTATTTTTAAATGATATAGTATCAACTTATGATAGTGAGATAGCTAATAGTTATTTAGACTCATTGATGAATGTAGAGCCATTTTGTAGATATTTTAGTAAAATAGAGAAGTTTAAAAAAGAGGGTGTTAATTATGGTAAATAACAATAATGTTAAGGCACTGGAGAGTATTGTAAAAGGTCAAATTCTGCATTTATATAAAGAAAATTCAATTACAGAAGCTCAAGTGTTAGAGATAGCAAACAGAAGTAGAATTATAATTCAAGTAAGTGATGAAGAGTTTGAACAAGCAATAAAAAATATACATTCAAATATGTCAATAACAATGGATGAAGGTATATTAATAAAAGGTGATGAAGAGTATGTTGAGTGGTACGATTCAAGAAGAGCAGAGATAGAACTTAAATTTTGGAATAGATATAAAGAATAT
Source organism: uncultured Clostridium sp. (assembly GCF_963527835.1). Taxonomy (GTDB): domain Bacteria; phylum Bacillota; class Clostridia; order Clostridiales; family Clostridiaceae; genus Clostridium. The sequence goes on from NZ_CAURTC010000013.1 coordinate 52,126, forward strand.
TTAATTATTAAAAAGGGGTGGAGTGAAGCTGTTGTAAATACAATTGATAAGGTTTCAAATGATATAGTGGCACTTTTAGGCGATCCACAGGCGAAAGGTTCTTGGAAAAGAAGAGGATTAGTAATAGGAGATGTTCAGTCAGGTAAAACTGCAAACTTTACAGCCATATGTAATAAAGCTACTGATGTTGGATACGATGCTATTATAATTTTGACAGGAACAATTGAAAGCTTAAGAAAACAGACTCAAGAGAGACAAGATACTGATTTAGTTGGGTTTGATAGTTTTAAACTTTTAAATGATAAAGGTGTGGCAAATAGAAGGGTTGGAGTTGGAGAAATTAATAAGCAAATAAGATTAAATACATTTACCTCAACAAGAAATGATTTTAGGAGTGCAATCGCTGATAATGTTGGATGGTCATTAGATCCAAATGGGAATACAGCTTTGTTTGTTGTGAAAAAGAATCAGAAAATATTAGAAAATTTGGAGAAATGGTTAAAATATCATAATGCAGATGAAAGTGGTTTGATAAATAGTTCGGTATTAATTATTGATGATGAATCAGATAATGCTTCAGTAAATACTAAAGAAGAAGAAAATCCGGCAGCTATAAATAGGTGCATAAGAGATTTATTAAAATGTTTTAGCAGACAATCTTATGTAGCAGTTACTGCAACCCCATATGCCAACATATTTATTAACGATGAATCTTCAGATGATGTTGAAGAAAATTTAGGGCAGGATTTATTTCCAAAAGATTTTATTTATTGTTTAACACCACCATCTAATTATATAGGAGCAAAAGATATATTTTTAACTGATGGTAAGTATTATGATTCATTAGAAGTAATAGATGATGCAGAAGAAATTATACCAATAAAGCATAAAAGTAGTTTTGATATAAGTGACATACCAGATAGTTTAAGAGATGCTATATACCACTTCATATTAGTTAATGCAATAAGAGATAAGGAAGGGGATACCAATTCTCATAGATCAATGCTAGTAAATGTAAGTAGATTTACAATTGTTCAAAATCAACTTGCAGATTATTTAGGTGATTGGCTTGAATTAATAAGAAGAAATTTAAATGGATTTGCGTGCTTATCTAATGAAGAGAGTATGAAAAATAAATATATTAAGGATATATGTGGAATTTGGAAAAAATATGATTTTGAAAAAATTAGTGGCTATAGATGGGAAGAAATAAGAGGTGAATATTTAATAAAGTCAATTTTTACAATTAAAGTTCAGGCTGTGAATCAAAGTACAGGAGCAACGAGTTTAGATTATAGCCAATATAAAAATGAAGGACTAAGAGTGATTGCAGTGGGTGGAAATAGCTTATCAAGAGGAATTACTTTAGAGGGACTATGTACAACTTATTTTTATAGAAATTCACAAGCATATGATACATTAATGCAAATGGGAAGATGGTTTGGATATAGACCAGGATATGAGCATTTATTTAGAATATGGATGACAACAGCTGCTATTGAATGGTATGGAACTATTTGCAGTGCAACTGAAGAGTTAAAGAGAGAAATAAAAAAGATGAACAAGAGAAAGTTCACGCCAAAAGAATTTGGACTTAGGGTTAAGGAAAATCCGGCTTCTCTTATCGTAACAGCTAGAAATAAGATGAAGCACACGCAAGTAATAGTACAGGATATAGATATAAGTGGAAGAGTAATAGAAAGTGTAAATATAGAAGCTAAAACGAAGATGTTAAAACAAAACTTTAATACTATAAAAGGATTTTTATCGGAAGTCAAAGGAAATAAAATTGAACAAGAGACAGTATTTGATTCAATTATTGTGAGAGCTGTTGATAAAAGATTAGTTGAAGATTTAATATTTAGGCTAAACACTCCAGATGCTAATTTGAATAATCTCGCTTACAATAAGAATACTCTGATGGATTATATTGGAAGTTCTGCTCATTTAGGTAAATGGGATATAGTAATTCCAAAAGGAACCAAAAGCAAATTACAAATAAATATAGACAATAAAGGTTTTAATATTAAAAAGGAAAAAAGATTACTAGTAAGTACTGAGAAAGATAAATTTATTAGTGTTTATAAAAAGAATGGTCGTATCATAACTGGAGACAGTTTAACTACAGGATTAAGTGATGATATTAAAGAGCAAATTGAAAATTATGTTAAGACAAATGATCCCGAGGGAAAGGTTACAGATAGTGATTACTTATATGAAGGTAGAAATCCCCTATTATTTATTCATTTTATAGATACAGCTGATTTTTTAAAAAAACCAAATGATATTGAATTCGAGGAGAATACATTTGTAGCAATAAGTTTAGCTTTCCCTATGACCAGTGAGTTCAATAAACAGAAAGCTATTGCGAGATATAGAATTAATACTGTAGCTATTAGGCAACAATTCACTTTTGAGGAGGATGACGAATGATGAATTATGATTATTTTGTTGTAAGGTGGAAATCAGCCTCAACAGATCATATAAGGGTAGATAATACACATCCGCTAGATTTTTATTTATCAAAAGGTGCACATGGTGAAAGTAGATTAGTATTTATAGGTGGAAATAGAAAAGTAAAAATTAAAGATTCAGACATAATAAAAGTTGATATTGGTAAAAGAGCTGATAATAGATATTCATATAGTTTTATGCTAATGGATGAAAACTTCTCTGATCAATTTTATAGATTATGTTATGACTTAATAGATTCATCAAGATACTGCAATAAGAATGAGGAAAGTTATAAGTATGTATTAAATTTGTTTTTTAAGTGGCAAAGGATGATGAAAGCTAGTGCCAATAATAAGCTTAGTATAGAAGAAATTAAAGGTTTAATTGGAGAATTAATGATTTTATATAGAGAGCTTAATTTAGGCAGGGATAGTGAGGAAGTAATTAATTCATGGCAGGGGCCAGAAGGATATTATCAAGATTTTGTCTTTTCAGATACATGGTATGAAGTAAAAGCTATAACTAAAAGAAATGAAAAAATATATATCTCTTCTGTAGAACAGCTAGATATTAATATTGAAGGTACATTATATACAGTCTCTTTAGATAAAGTTGATAGTATTACTAATAATACAATAACTTTAAATTCAATAATAAAAATGATAAAAGAAAAATTAAAAGATAATTTGATACAGTTAGATAAGTTTATGGGCAGATTAGATCAAATGAGATATTCTTACTCAAAGCAGTATGATGAGTATATTTTTGAAATAGGAAAAATAAAAGCATATTCGGTAGATGATAAATTCCCAAGGTTAAGAAGAAAAAATCTACCTATTGAAATAGCGAAGGTAAAATATGAAATTATTATTTCATGTATAAATGATTGGTTGGTGGTGGATGAAGAATGGAATTAGGAGATTATAGAAAAGAGTTACTTGAAGAAATTAGAGTAACTGCAAGTGCACAGAATGAATCTAAGGCAAATATGTTTGTAAGAACTTTATGTAACTATTTAGTTGATTTAGAGGTAATAACTGCATATGAAGAATGTTTTATTAGCATAGCAAGTGCTAGAAATAAAAGAAGAACAATTGCAATGGATGCATACTCTTACGATTCAGTAGATAAATCACTAACACTCATAGCTGCGATATACAATGATAGTGATGATAAAGTTACTTTAAGTAAGGGTGATGCAACTAAATTATTTACTAAGGTAGAAAATTTAATGAAAGAAGTTTTTGATAATCTTTTGAATAAGAAATTTGATATGAGTACAAATCAATATGATTTCATAAATGAATTTTCAAATAAGCAAGAAGATATAGCAAAGATAAGAATATTGATAATTACAGATTCTGTAGTAAGTAAATCACTTTCAAAATTAGAAAATGGAAGTTTAAATGGATTAACTGTAGAATATGGGATTTGGGATATTAGCAGATTTTACAATGTTATTGGAACTGGTGATTATAAAGAAAACTTAGAAGTAGATTTCAAAAAATATGATCAAAATGGCGTACCATTACTATATGCTAACAATGGAGGGTGTGAGTATAAGTCATACTTAGGCGTAATACCTGCAGAGGTATTAGCAAATGTGTATGATGAATATGGGAGTAGATTATTAGAAGGCAATGTTAGATCATTTTTAAGTGTTAGAGGTAGCGTAAATAAAAATATAAGAAGAAGCATTTTAAATGAACCAGAAATGTTTTTTGCATATAATAATGGTATTTCTGCAACTGCAACCAATATAGAACTGCAATACATTGGAAATATGACGTATTTGGTAAAAGCTAAGAACTTTCAGATAGTTAATGGTGGACAAACTACAGCATCTTTATCAACAGCAAAATTTAAAGATAAAGCTGACTTAAGTAAGGTGTTTGTACAAATGAAACTAACAGAAGTTGAAGGGGAAGATGACGTAAAGATAATACCGAAAATTTCTAGATGTTCTAATAGTCAAAATAAAGTTAATGAAGCTGATTTCTTTGCGACAAGTGGGTTCCATATTAGAATGGAACAAATATCAAGACGTATGTATGCACCTGCAACAGGTGGGAACCAATATGATACACACTGGTTCTACGAGAGAGCTAGAGGGCAATACTTACAAGAACAATTAAAAATGACTACATCACAAAAAAGGACATTTACTAATCAGAATCCAAAGAGCCAGTTGATTACAAAAACTGATTTAGCTAAATATATAAATTCTTGGGATGGATTACCACATATAGTTAGTAAGGGTGCACAGGCTAATTTTTTAGCATTTGCAAATGAAGTTGACCCTAAGTGGAGAGAAAATGATGAGATATATAACGAACAATATTTCAAGGATACTATATCTAAAGCTATTTTATTTAAAAGTATAGAAAAACTTGTATCAAGTCAGACTTGGTATCAAAATTCATATAGAGCCAACATTGTAACATACTCAATTGCTTTATTTGCATATAAAGTAAAAAATCAATTTAAAGGGTATGATTTTGACTTCTTTAAGATATGGAACAAACAAGAAGTACCACAAGATATATTAAAAGTATTTGCTGAAATTACTGAAAAAGTATTTGATAGCATTACTGCACCTGGTAGAGCCATAATGAATGTTACACAGTGGTGTAAAAAACAAATATGCTGGGATCATATCAAAGAAATTGAAATTAATTTAGATAACAGTATTTCAAAATATTTGATAGATAGATTTGAAAAAAGGAAAAAAGCTTCAGAAGGTAAAAAAGATCAAAGATTTATGAATGAATTAGAAGCACAAACTAAGGTAATGTCTTTAGGAGAAGCTTACTGGCAAAAGGTTCTTAAGTTTGGTAGAGAAAAAGGATTGATAGATAATGATGATGAGAAAGTCTTAAGCGTTGTAGTATCAATGAATTCAATAAGAATACCGAATAATAAACAATGTAAGCGACTATTTAATTTAGTAGAAAAGTTGAAAGAGGAAGGGTTTATTTCATAGGTATTATTCATGAATTAAGAGTTATAGATGATGAATTAATTAATGTTTTAATAGTATTATGTCGAGGTGCATACAGATAAATCTGATAAATTTTCATGGTTTTGAATTTTTTTTGCAATAATAACTAATAAGTGTATTAGTAGGTCATGAAGCTTAAATAAAATAAATCATTATATGAAAAAAGATGAAGAATTAAATTATCAAGAAATGCAAAAATACATAATTGATCACTTTTATTACAAAAATTTCATACTAATGAACAAAAACATTTAGTGTTTTTATCGGGATCGTGTTAGTACTATCTCGATTTTTTTGTATTTAGAATGCCACCGGTTAGATCGGTGGTTCTGGAGAGATTCTAGCGATGAGTAGAAAAAATAATACCTATAATGTAAAATAGTGATAGATTTGACAACCACAACTAGAATACATGGGAGGTGCGTCCGATACGGACAATAGTAGTTTATCACACAATAAATGGAATTATAAATATCATGTAGTATTTGAGCCAAAGTATAGAAGACAAATAATATATGGAAAGATAAAACTAGATATTGGAATAATACTTTTAGAAAGTTATGTGAACATAAAGGAATTGAAATTATCGAAGCAAATGCATGTAAAGATCACATACATATGCTTGTAAGTATACCACCCAAATTAAGTGTTTCACAATTTATGAGATATCTGAAAGGAAAAGTTCATTGATGATTTTTGATATACATGCAAACTTAAAATATAAGTATGGTAATAGACAGTTTTGATGCAAGGAATTCTAATAGGTAGTATTTATAAAAATATTGCAGAGAAATAAAATAGAAATAACAAGTTCGACTATTGAAACTGTAACTTTGGAATAAATAAAAAACATTTAGGGGAGGAACAGTATCATATTAAGATAGTGATGGATGACCTCGTACACAAACTTACTGAAAATGATATAGAGAAAGTTTTGTATTAGATGAAGTTATCTCTTATAAAGACAGAATAAGTGAGAAGTAATTTATTTCTTTATATAAATAAGATATAATTAAATAATATTAATAAACTTTACGAAAATGGAAGTTAAACGTACAATTATATTTTTATTTATGAATGGAGAGATAATGTGAATTTTGAGGATAGAGTATTATTAAATGAATTGAAATTTACTGATACAGATGATCAGATTATTGAATATATTAGAGAAAATAAAGAGAAGATACTGAACCAGTCTATTCAAGAGACAGCGGAAGAACTTTTTACAGTTCCAAATACTATTGTAAGGTTATCAAAAAAAATAGGATATAAGGGATTTTCAGAATTAAAGTTTGAGCTAAGAAAAGAACAAGAATATATAAAAAGTAATAATTTTGAAGGAACCATTGAAAATTCAAATTTGATATCTGAAAATATAATAAAAACAATTAATATAATTGATTCAAATATTATTAAAAAAGTTGTTAGAAAAATAAAAGAAGCTAAAAATATACAATTTCTTGGAATAGGAGATTCTATATATTTTTGTGAAATGTTCACTAAAAATCTTAGATGCCTTAATAAGAAAGCAGAATTTTTTACATATAGACATGATATGATATATAATGTTGAAAAATGTAATGAGAAAGACCTTTATATAGTTATTAGTGTTAGTGGAGAAAGCAAAGAACTTATTGAAGCTTGTGAAATAGCTAAAAGAAGAGGTGCGTATATTATAAGTATAACTCACTTAAGTAAAAATACTATTTCAAAATTAGCAGATATGAATCTGTTTTTCTGGGCACCTAAAAAAATTATAAATAATTATAATGCTACTGATAGAGTAGGGATAATGATATTAATTAGAACTATTAGCGAATTGTTTTGGAAAAACTAAATTTGTGTATTTATACACAAATAATATGGATAAAAAAATATATATGTGAAAAAGTAAGAAGATTTAAATCTTCTTATTTTTTTTTGATAATATAAACATGTAAATGTTAACACTATAGATGAATGAATTTAAATATATGACGAAGGAGAGTCAATATGGATTTAAAAAATTTAACTAATGAAAATCTTATAGCAATAGATTTAGATCTAAATAAAAAAGAAGATGTAATAAAGTACTTAATAAAGCAACTTGCAAAAGAAGGAAAGATATCATCAGAAAAAGAATTTTTAAATGCAGTTTTAGAAAGAGAAGCTCTTTCACCAACAGGATTTGAGGGTGGATTAGCTGTGCCACATGGTAAATCAGATGCAGTAAAAGAAGCTTCATTTGCAGTAGCTACATTGAAGAAACCTATATCTGAATGGGAAAGTGTAGATGAGAATAATAAAGTAGAATTTGTATTCTTACTTGCAATTCCAACGAATGAAGCAGGCTCAACTCATATTCAATTATTAGCTGAGTTAATGACTAGAATATCAGATGAAAAATATAAAAAGTCACTTCAAAATTCAAAAAGTAGTACTGAACTTTATAATAATTTAGATAAAGTAATTAAAGAAGATGATTTTGATATAACTAAATTTAATAAAACAATTCTAGCTGTTACAGCTTGTCCAGCAGGTATTGCCCATACATATATGTCTGCAGAAGCGTTAGTTAAAGCAGGAAAAGAAATGGGAGTAAGAGTACTTGTTGAAAAGCAAGGTGCAAATGGTATTGAAGATAGACATAGCAATGAAGAACTTAAGGATGCTGATGCAGCAATATTTGCTGTAGATGTGGCAGTAAAGGAAGTAGAAAGATATAATCATTTATCTGTATATAAAACAAAGGTAGCGGCTCCGCTTAAGGATGCAAAAGGAATAATTGAAAAGGCACTTAAACAAGCAGAAAATTATGAAAAAGGAACATTTAAAGAAGTTGAAAGTAATGAGGAAAAAGTAAGTTTTGGTAATGAAGCTAAAAAAGCAATACTTACAGGTATATCACACATAGTTCCTTTAATTGTAGCTGGAGGTATGATAGCAGCCTTTGCAACATTAATAGCACAAGGTTTTGGGTTACAAGATGTATTTAATGCAGAAAATTCATGGTTATGGATGTATAGAAAGTTAGGTTCAAATTTACTTGGAACCTTAATGATACCAGTTTTATCAGCTTATATGGCATATTCAATTGCTGATAAGCCAGCTCTTGGGCCAGGATTTGCAGCAGGTATAGCAGCAAATATGATTAATGGTGGTTTCTTAGCTGGTATGGCAGGTGGATTTTTAGCTGGATATACGATTAAGATATTAAGAAAATATATCCCAGCAAAAGGAACTTTGGCAGGATTCGTTAGTTTCTGGATATATCCAGTGCTTGGAACACTGATTGTTGGAACTTTAATGTTTTTTGTTATTGGTAAGCCAGTTACAGCTTTAAATGAAGGATTAATTTCATGGCTTGGTAGTATGGCAGGTACAAATGCAGCTTTATTTGGTGCTGTTTTAGGAATAATGGTTTCATTTGACCTTGGTGGTCCAATAAATAAAGCAGCATATGCATTTTGTATAGGGGCAATGTCAGAGGGTGTTATAGTACCTTATGCAGTATTTGCATCAGTAAAAATGGTATCAGCATTTGGAGTAACATTTGCAACACTGTTATTTAAGAAATATTTCAATGAAGAAGAACAAGAAGTTGGAAAATCAACTTGGTTATTAGGTTTAGCAGGTATTACAGAAGGAGCTATTCCATTTATGATAGCAGATCCATTAAGAGTTATTCCTTCATTATGTGTAGGTTCAGCTATTACAGGATCAATAGTATCTATTTTTAATATAGGATTAGATGTGCCAGGAGCAGGAATATTCTCATTATTTGTTTTAAAAGGCCAATCACTTGTTATAGGAATGAGTGTATGGTTTGGAGCAGCAGTTATTGGTGCAGTAATTTCAGCAGCATTATTAGTTATAACTAGAAAAATGAAATTACAAAAACAAACTATATAAAAATAAAGTTAATTAAGGCTTAGTTGAAATCTTTATAATGAGTAAATTGTTTTTAACTAAGTCTTAAACATAATAAATAAAGAGGTGTATCATGAAAAATGTTCATATAGTTCCCCATATGCATTGGGATAGAGAATGGTATTTTACCACAGAAGAATCAAGAATTTTATTAGTTAATAATATGAAAGAAATAATTGAGATGCTTGAGACTAATCCAGATTATCCTAATTATATTTTAGATGGTCAAACATCAATTTTAGAGGATTATTTTGCGGCAAAGCCAGAAAATAGAGAACGAGTTAAGAAGTTAGTTCAAGCAGGAAGGTTAATTATTGGACCTTGGTATACTCAAACAGATGAAATGGTTGTTGGTGGAGAATCTATAGTTAGAAATTTACTTTATGGAATGAAAGACTGTGAAGAGTTTGGAGCTGTAATGAAAATAGGATATCTTCCAGATTCTTTTGGTCAATCAGCACAGTTACCACAAATATTAAATGGTTTTGGAATTAACCGTTCAATATTTTGGAGAGGTGTTTCTGAAAGAATGGGTACAGATAAAACAGAATTTTATTGGGAAAGTGAAAATGGGTCAAAGGTATTAACTCAATTATTTCCATTAGGATATGCAATAGGAAAGTATCTTCCAGAGAATACTGAAGAGTTAAAGAAGAGAATGGATAAGTATTTCCCCGTTTTAGATAAAGGAGCAACTACTGAAAATATAATACTACCTAATGGACATGATCAGATGCCAATCCAAAAAAACATATTTACAATTATGAATAAATTAAGAGAATTGTATCCAGATAGAAAATTCTTTTTAAGTAAATATGAAAATGTATTTGAAGAACTTGAAAAAAATAAGAATTTACCAACTTTAAAAGGTGAATTTTTAGATGGAAAATACATGAGAGTTCATAGAAGTATTTTTTCAACTAGAATGGATATAAAAGCTGCTAATGCGAGAATAGAAAATAAAATTACAAACATATTAGAGCCAATAGCATCTTTAGCATATTCTTTAGGCTTTGAATATCATTCAGGTTTAATAGAATTAATTTGGAAAGAGATTATGAAAAATCATGCTCATGACTCAATTGGATGTTGCTGTTCTGATAAAGTTCATACAGAAATAATGAGTAGATTTATTTTAGTAGAAGAAAAAGTAGATAGATTAACTGATTTTTACATGAGAGTTATTGTTGATGCTATGAGTAAGGATATTGCTCTTGATAAATTAACAGCATTTAACCTTTTACCATATAAAAGAGAAGAAATAATTACTGGAGAAATCATCACAAAGATGAAGAACTTTAACCTGGTAGATTGTGAAGGAAATAAATATGATTTTGAAGTTATAAATAAGGAAATAGTTGATGCTGGTTTAATAGATAGACAAATCGTTCATTATGGAAATTATGATCCGTTTGTAAGATATACTGTTCAATTAAAAGATACAATTCCTTCAATGGGCTTTAAAACTTATATGATTAAAGAAATTGAAGAGGGAACTTTACAGTGTGGAAAAGAAATAAATATAAATAATATTGAAAATCAGTTCTTTGCAATTAGTGTGAATAAAAATGGTACAATAAATATTATAGATAAGACTACAGATTCAATATATGAAAATGTATTATTAATTGAAGATGGAGCAGATGATGGAGATGAATATGACTTCTCACAATTAAAGGATGATTTAATAATAACTAATAAAAATGTTGATGCAGAGATTGATGTTATAAATCATAAATATAGTTCAACTATTGAAGTTGATTATAAATTAGCAGTTCCAAAGGATTTAGAAAGCAGAAAAGCAAAGCTTATAGATGGAGAAATTAATGTTAAAACAATTATAACAGTAAATGAAAGAAGTCCTTTCATCAATGTTGAATTTAACATTGATAATCAAGCCAAAGATCATAGAGTTAGAGTATATGTTCCAACTAATATAGCATCTAAATTTTCAATATCAGATAATCAATTTGGTAGTATAAAGAGAAATGTGTATGATGATGCAATGGATGTTTGGGAAAAAGAAGATTGGGATGAAAGACCAGATTCAATATATCCAATGTTAAGCTATGTAACTTTAAGCGATGAAAAAAAAGGTATTGCTGTATTAACTAACAGTACAAGAGAGTATGAAATAATTGGAGAAAGTTATGATACAATAGCTATCACATTATTTAGATGTGTTGGATTCCTTGGAAAAGAAGAAATGCTAAGAAGACCAGGAAGACCTTCGGGAATTAAGCTTGAAACACCAGACTCTCAAATGATTGGAAAAGTTAAAATACAATTTGCATTATATTTATATAAAGGTGAAGCATTGGAAGCTAACGTATCAAAAATGGCAAAGGAATACTTAACTCCAATTAAAACTTACAATAAAATGCCTCACAATGCTATGAAGCTTAATCCAGTTGATTTTATAACTCCATATAACTATAGCTTATTTAAAGAAGAGAATAAAAATATTACTTTAAGCACTGTTAAGAAGAGTGAAAAAAATAATGGTTTAGTAATAAGATTCTTTAATGGAAGTAATAAAACTCAACAAGCAATATTTGAATTAAAGGGAAAAAGTTTTAGTAAAGTAAATCTTAATGAAGAATTAATTTCAAAGTTAGAGGATTTAAATAATATAGAGTGTAAGAAGAACACCGTAGAAAGTATTTATGTAGAATTATAAAAAATATATTAAAAAAACTCCTTTAATAATTTAATTGAAGGAGTTTTTCATACATTAGTAGATGCTACAGGTGGAAAAGTATATACAGTTGAAACTACGACGCCTTTAGGTAATAAAGTAATAAGTAAATTTGGAATTTTACCAAGTACAGTAAACCTTGATGAAGCTTTAATGAGTGGTAAAGAAAATGTAGAGTTAACAATAGAAAATATAACTAAAATAATAAAGATAGGAGTGAGCTAAATGTATCCAATAAAATTTGAAAATATATATTATGACAGAATATGGGGAGGAAAAGATTTTAAAAAGTTTAGGGATAATGTGCCAGAGGGAGTCATAGGAGAAAGTTGGGATATTGCATGCCATAAAAATGGTACAGGAAAAGTTCAAAATGGAGAATTGAAAGGAAAGAGTTTTGATGAAATAATTAAATTATATGGGGAGAGGCTTTTAGGAAAAAAAATTAATCAAAAAGAATTTCCACTTTTAATTAAACTAATTACAGCTGATGATAAACTCTCTGTTCAAGTACATCCAAATGATGAATATGCTAGTAGAGTTGAGAATGACTTAGGAAAAACAGAAGCATGGTATGTAGTAGATGCAAAAGAAGGAGCAGAGCTAATCGTTGGGACAAAAGATTGTGATAGAGAGAAGTTTAGAAATGGAATTAATGAAGGCAATTTAGAAAAATACTTAAATAGGATTCCAATAAAAAAAGGAGATTTCTTTTATGTACAAAGTGGATTAGTACATGCAATTTGCGAAGGTGTTTTAATAGCAGAGATTCAACAAAATAGTGATACTACCTATAGGGTTTATGATTATAACAGAGGAAGAGAAGTTCATGTTGAAAAAGCATTAGATGTAATTGATTTTTCTTTAAAAGGAGAAAAGTTCATAGGAATTACTACTAAAAAAGATGGTTATGAAAAAACATATTTATGCTTCGAAAAATATTTTACAATACAAAAATATAAAATAAATGAATCTTTAAAAGAAAGCAGCAATGAAGAAAGATTTTATTTATTTACATGTGTTGAAGGAAATGGATTAATAAAATATGATAAAGGTGAAGAAAAAATATGCAATGGAGATAGTATTTTTATTCCGGCAACTCTCGGAGAGTATGAATTGATAGGAAACTGTACATTATTAAAAAGTTATGTTCCCAATATGGAAAAATAGAGAAAATTATATTAATAATATAAAAAAAGGCTACCGGTGAATTTAGGTAGTCTTTTTGCATTATAAATATTAATCTTAAAAAGGCGACGATTGTATATGCATCATAATTTCTGATAAAAAGGTTTAACATGTTGAATTAATTGGATATAATATTAAGTAAGAGACAAAACACAGTTCTATTGGTATTCAGAACCTATATTAGATATATAGCAGTAACCTGTCCTCCTGTATTGTCCGTTATCTTGAGTTTTTTATTTTCAGGAGGAGAAAATTATGATAATATCAATAAAACTAACAGTTATTTTCAATGTCCATTTTGGATAGGAATATTTAAAATTGAGGAGGGAGAACATTATAAAGTTAGTAAAGTAACTTTTGGAGCAGAACCAAAGGATGAAGAAATTTATGAATTTATATTAAGGAATTTTTACAAAATGAACTTTAAAAAGTTGGAAGTAAATGAGGAAAAGAATTCTGCAAAGAAAAGAATAAATCCAAAATGGATACACTGAGAACTAAAAAAACAAAAAGTAAAGGAATAGGGACCAAAGCACAAATAGCAATAAAAGAGTAGCTTGAAGAAAATAATATTGAATGCAAGAAATGAAGTAGGAAAGAAAAAGAATAAAGAAGAATGTTTGAAATAAAGAAAAATAAAAAGAATTAAAAACGAGACATTTTAAAAATGACTACTATAATAATTAAAAAATAATTATGGTTGTAGATATTCCATAATTATAAAGAAAGAAGGCAACAATTATGAATAACAATGCATTTAGAAATTTATCATATGGAGTTTATATAATTTCTGTATGGGATGAAGGAAGACCAACTGGTTGTACAGCTAATAGTGCTATGCAGATTACATCAGAACCTGCCACCATTGCAATTAGTATCAATCATGATAACTATACAAATCAGTGTATTGAAAAGACAGGAAAATTTGCAATTTCAATTTTAGCAGAGAATTCAGATCCATCAATCATTGGTACTTTTGGATTTCAGTCTGGAAAGAATGTAAATAAATTTGATTCAGTAAAGTATGAAATTAAAGGGAATATGCCAATTGTAACAGAGGGCTGTGCTTATATTACTTGTGAGGTAATTAATAAAATGGAGACAGATACACATACTGTTTTCTTAGGTAAAGTAATAGATGCAGATGTTCTTTCAAAGGATGATGCTATGACATATGCCTATTATCATAAGGTTGTAAAAGGAAAAAGCCCTAAAAATGCTCCGACTTATATTGCAGAAGATACAAAAGTAGAAAACAAGAGTGAAAAATATGTATGCAGCGTATGTGGATATGTGTATTCAGGAGATATTCCATTTGAAGAATTACCAGATGATTATACTTGCCCAATATGCAAACAACCAAAATCAGTATTTAAAAAGCAATAATAGAAATGATATTAAAAAGTAAAATAGCGTATAACAAAATTTTGTTGCACATTAGTTTACGTTTATTAAATTAGGAGTTTGTTTTAATTACTAATAATTATTAATTGATAAAATGTATTATTTAATGTATAATAATTACAATATATAAATATTGAAAGAAGGTAGTATTTAATGTATGAATTTAAAGAAGAATATAAAACTGGAATAGATTTTATTGATGAACAACATAAAGTTCTTTTTGAAATAGCTGATAAAACTTATGCGTTATTAAAAAATGATCTTACAATTGATAAATATGATAAAGTAGTAAATTTAATAAAGGAACTTCAAGACTATACCGTCTTTCATTTTAATGCTGAAGAAGAATACATGAAAAGTATTAATTATAAAAGAATGTTCACTCAGAAAGTTGAGCATGATGAATTTATAAAAAGAATTAAGGATGTAGATTTTTCAAAGATTGATGAGGATCAAGATGAATATATAGTCAGTATATTGCAACTTCTAAATGATTGGTTAGCAGGACATATCTATTCAAATGATAAACTTATAGGAAAATAATTATACTTTTATGCAAAATTAAGATATGTATATAACTATAATAGTGCAAAAACACTTTAATGATTTTACTTAGTTCGACTTAATGTATCCGCTACTTTATACTAATACTATAAATATTTTATAATTCTGCACAAAAGTTTAAAGGTTTATAAATTAAAAATACTGTACAAGCTATTTAATATGTAGTATTATGTAAAAAAAGAAAAACTAAATAAATAATAATATCCCATATATTTCTGATAATAGGGTTCAGATGTTTCTACGAGATAACCGTAAATATTCTCGCTATGGGTAAATCATAGAGTATATGAATTACTAGCATTGGTTTACCTTAACCATATGCTAGTAATTTTTTATGGAATTATAAAAAGAAATTACTACATCTATCTAATATGAACTTTAAAAGTTAGACAGGTTAATCTATGATCAACTCAATATTATGAAGTTAGTTTAAAGCATAAAAGGGATTAAATTAAGACAGGAGAAAAACAACTAATAAAAGATTTACTAGAAAGAATTTTTTAACTTAAGGAAAATGGTACTAATGTTAAAACTGAAATTATAGGTGGTTTAACTACTTTTGTGACATTTGCATACGCATTATTAGTAATACCTAATATATTAAAAATTGGTGGTATGAATGTACAAGGTATAAAAGGTGATGCAGCAGAAGTACTTAATATAGCATCGGATCCAATTATAGCATCTGCTTTTGCTTCTGTATGTATTGCAGCAGCAATTGGTACTTTAATAATGGCATTTCATGCTAACTTACCATTTGTTTTAGCACCAGGGCTTGGACTTGTTGCATTCTTTGCATATAATATATGTTTAAAAATGGATTTTACATTGCAACAAGGATTGGCAGCTGTATTTATTTCAGGAATTTTATTTATTATAATTACATTTACTTCTTTAAGAGAAAAGATTGTAAAGGCAATACCACAAAACTTAAAGTTTGCAATTACAGCGGGAATAGGATTATTTATATCATTAATAGGGCTAAAAAGTGGTGGAATAATAGTTGCAAATCCATCTACATTAGTTGCATTTGGTGATTTTACAAACAAAGCAGTAATTTTAACTATAATAGGCTTAGTTATATCTCTTATATTAATGGCTAAAAACATTAAAGGTGCAATGTTAATAGGAATAGTTATAACTACAATAATAGGAATTCCTATTGGGGTTACAAGTCTAGAAGGAGCAAAGGTATTTTCTCTTCCTCATATTGGAGAAACATTCTTTGCACTTGATTTAAAAGGTTTATTAACACATAATGGGAACGGAATAGTAGGAGCATTATTAACAGTATTTATGGTTGTAATTACATTAAGTTTAGTTGATTTATTTGATGGGATTGGAACTTTAGTTGGAACGGCTCAAAGTTCAGGAATGATAGATGAAAATGGAGAAGCAAAAGGACTTAGGAAAGCATTAGCTTCAGATTCTGTAGCTACAACATGTGGTGCTATGCTTGGAACTACAACTTTAGCAACAGTAGTAGAATCAGCAGCTGGAATAGCGGCAGGAGCAAGAACTGGACTTTCAAATGTTGTAGTAAGCTTTATGCTTTTAGTATCATTATTCTTTAGTGGAGTAATAGGAATTATACCACAAAATGCAACATCACCAGCACTTATAATAGTTGGAGTTTTAATGATGAGTGCAGTAAAAGAAATAGAATTTTCAGATTTTACAGAAGCTGTACCAGCGTTTTTAACAATAGCATTAATGCCATTTACATATTCAATAGCTAACGGAATAGCAGCAGGAATGATTTTTTACCCTATAATGAAAGTATCAACTGGTAGAGGTAAAGAAGTACATAAACTTTTATACATATTCGCAATATTATTTATTATTAGATTTATATTAATGCCAGATTAAAAGTATATGGTTATGCTTAACTTAAACCATGAAATCCACGATATTAATTTATCGTGGATTTTTTTGAATTACTTTTTATAAGTTTTAAGTTTAAATCAAGAATTATATGAAAATGCTTATCCTTATCATGGGATATATTATATAATTTTCCTAAAGAAAATGTTTTTATTATTTATAATGTAAAAAATAAAAATATGAAACTTAAGGATAACAATATTAAATTTATAAAATCACACTTTAAAATATACAAAAAGGAGAAGTGAGTTTAGATATAAATGCCCTGCATAAAATTTTACGCAAGGCATTTATTAAAAATATTTACTTAGTACTTTTAGTAATTTAAAGACATTTTATCTATCTTAAGACTTTTTAAATTTCACGTCTAGGGATTGTAAAACCTAACTTCTTCTCAATTGCATTTAAAAGATATAAATCTTTTGGTGCAACAAACATGCATGTATAGCCATCTTCACCGGCACGACCAGTTCTTCCTATACGATGAATATAACTTTCAGGAGTTTCTGGAGTATCATAGTTGTAAATATGTGAAACACCAGAAATATCTATTCCTCTTGCAGCTACATCTGTTGCTATTAAGTATTGAATATCAGCATTTCTAAAAGACTTCATTATTCTTTCACGCTTAGCCTGAGGAACATCACTATGTATCTTTTGACAATTAAGACCTTTTTGATGAAGTGCAATTTCAAGTACATCAGCTCTACGTTTAGTTCTACAAAATATTATTGCCATAAACGGATTATCTTCTTGTAAAGTAGCACAAAGAGCATCTTGCTTCCATCTATCTGTAGTTTCTACAACTTGTTGTTTGATTTTATCAACAGCTATAGTTGGTGATTTTATGTCTATAAATAATGGATCAATCATATATCTATAGGCAAGTTTTTTTACTTGTGAATCCATAGTAGCTGAAAAGCAAAGTGTTTGATGCTTTTTTGAAGCTGATTTCATAATTTTTTCAATATCATTTTTAAAGCCCATTAATAACATTTGATCAGCTTCATCTATAACTATAGTTTTTAGCTTTGATAAATCGATAGTTTTTCTATCGATATGATCAAGCAATCTACCAGGAGTTGCAATAACTAAATGGATATTATGTTTAAGTTTTTTTAATTGACTCCCAATATCTTTACCACCATAGGCAGCTAATATATTAATATCATTATTTACATTAAGTTTTTTTGTTTCCTCTGTTATTTGAATTGCTAATTCTCTAGTTGGAGACAGTATTAATACCTGTGTTCCATTAGTATTAGATGATATATTTTGAAAAATAGGAAGAAGAAAGGTAAGGGTCTTTCCAGTTCCAGTTTTGGCTTCACCGATAACATCTTTACCTGATAAAATTTGTGGTATACTTTCTTCTTGGATTGGAGTTGGTGTTTTAATTCCATTTTTATTTAGTATGTTAACTATATCTTCATTTATCCCTAAAGATTTAAAGTTCATAATAATTATCCTTTCAATCAGTATATTTTAATACTATACATATGCTAGAAAATAATAGTCTAAAATAGATGGGTATACTTAGTCTATTATTTTTTAGCATATGCTTTAAATAATCGAGTAGGAGCTAAATAATTATTTTATTTAGCGTCCTCTCACACCA
>NZ_CAURTC010000014.1:0-69375 GCF_963527835.1 uncultured Clostridium sp.
GTTTCTTGATTTCTGTTCAATTTTCAAAGACCAAATTTTCATCGTTGACTTTCTTATCAATTTTTGTTTTATTGTGTCACCCTTAAGCGACTTCATCAGTATAACATTTTGTTACTTTTCTGTCAACATTTTTCTTTTAAAAAACTTTCTTTATATTTACTCTCAAGCTCTGCTTAAAGAGAAATTAAATCATTCTTTTAAATTTGTTAACGTGTCTTAACGACGTGTTTTATCTTACCATATATTTTATAGTAGTTTAGACTTATTTCTCGTATTTTTATGGTTTAAATCCATAATTATTCATTATTCTTCTATTTTTTTCATTATTCTACTACTGATACACGTGGTATAGTATTCATTAATTATTTGAATACTATACTTAATATTATTATAATTTCGTCTATTTTTCTGTTATAATTCTGGATTTTAAGTAAATATTTTATATACAAGTAATTATATTATGATAAAATAATTTAAATTAACCACATATTTAAATCTTATATTTCTAATTATGAACTTTAAACAATGATTCTATTCAAAATTCAAAGTTATATTTTAAGTACTTATCAATATTTTATTTATATATTATTGAAGAACTTCAATTGAGTTTGTTTTTTAATCTTATATAATGAAATAAAAAATCATTTGTGTTATAACTATTTCTTTCTTTAATATACTAATCTAAAAAGTTATCATCATATAATAATTACACTAATTTTATTATTATATATAGTTTATCTCTTCCCCATATATAATGATAAAGCTATAGTTGTAAACGTAACTAAAAGCTTATTGACATACTTAATATAAGATTATATAATTATCTAGACGTGTTACTGTTAAATCAGGCATAAGTTTTCTTATATCAAGAAATCTTATGCTTTTTTTTATTAAACATTAACAGTAATGTACTTATATTTTTTAACATGTAGGTAAAAATACAATATACGAATACATAATGTAAAGAAGGGATGTGAATTATCCTGATTATCAGGATATAATTTATGTTTGGATTATTTAAAAAGAATAAAAAAGAAGATAGCACTTTAAAACTAGTAGCACCTATTACAGGTAAAGCAATTCCTTTATCAGAAGTTCCCGATCCAGTTTTCGCTCAAAAAATGGCTGGAGATGGTTTAGCAATAGAACCTTCTGACAATATAGCTGTTGCTCCTGCTGATGGAGAATTAACTTTAGTATTTAATACTAAACATGCATTCGCAATGACATTAGCAAATGGTACAGAACTTTTAGTTCATATCGGTATCGAAACAGTATCTTTAAACGGAGAAGGATTCGAACAATTAGTGGAACAAGGAACTAAAGTTAAAGCTGGAACTCCTATAATTAAGTTCGATAGAGAATTTATTAAATCAAAAGGACTTCCATTAATAACTCCTGTTTTAATAACTAATGTTGATACATTAAAATCAATAAAAGCTACTGAAAATGTAGATACTGTAGCTGGAGAAACTTCAATAATAGAATATTCTCTATAATTTTTAAAAAAGCTGTCCAAAATATTTGCATATTTTGGACAGCTTTTTTATGCTTTTTATTTGGTTGAAAATTTCTATATGATAGTTGAAAATTTTCAAATAAATCAAAGGACTTTCCTCTTCAGATCTAGTTCTCCACCCTTACTATCAACCAATTAAAATTACAATATTTTTAACATCTCCATCACAATCAATCTATATTTTAAGCATATGGTCATATATACAATAGTCACAGTGAAGTTTCTAAGTTCAATTACTCAGTCCAGTGTTACTTATATATCAACACTTTTCTAAAAAGATTAACAAAATTTAAATGCCCTAGTAGATAACTCAATATTTATCTACTAGGGCAAAATTTTTATAAACTAATTATTAACTAATACCTAATATATCATTGATAGCATTTTTATATCCGTCAGCTTTAGCTCCAAATATAGCTTGAATTCCATTACCGACTTCCATAACACCTGCTGCACCTAAAGTTTTTAATTCAGCTTTATCAACTTTAGCTTTATCTTTAACTTCAACTCTAAGTCTTGTTATACAAGCGTCAACACTTACAATGTTTTCTTCTCCACCTAATGCTGCTAATACAGCTGGTGCTTTTTCAACTATTTCACTTTTAGCACTTCCATTTTTACCTTGGTAGTCAGCTTTAGTATATAGTTTAGTTTCTTCTTCATTTTCATCTCTACCAGGAGTTTTTAAGTTAAACTTCTTGATCATGAATAAGAATAAGAAATAGTAAACTACTGCATAAACTAATCCTATTAATATAACCATAAACCATTTAGTTGGAACTCCTGCTCCTGCTGGAAGTAATCCAAATAAACTAAAGTCAATTAATCCACCTGAGAATGTCATTCCTATGAATACATTGAATATATCCATTAACATGAATGATAAACCTGCTAATATACAGTGTACTCCGTATAATATTGGAGCAACGAATATGAATGTGAATTCTAATGGTTCAGTAATACCTGTTAATAATGAAGTAATAGCTGCTGCTAATAATAATGATCCAACTGTTTTTCTCTTGCTTGGAGCTGCTGCTCTATACATAGCAAAAGCTGCTGCTGGTAATCCAAACATCATGAATGGGAATTTACCTGCCATAAATCTTGTAGTTCCGCCAACTATTGTTGACATAGTATCAGCTGATGCACCTACTAAATCAGTCATGCTTGATAATTGAGCAAAGTATGCAGTGTTTGCACCCGCTACTGTTTGCCAAGTTCCATTAACTAATATTTGACCATCAACAAATGATCCAAACCAGAATGGAGTATAGAATACATGGTGTAATCCAAATGGAATTAATGCTCTTTCAATAACTCCATAGAAGAATGTTCCTATAAATCCTGCATCTCTAACTAAGTTAGCAATCATTCCTATACCATCTTGAACTATTGGCCATAGGAATGCTAATATAGCTCCTACAAACGCCATAGTAACTGCTGTTATTATTGGAACGAATCTTGATCCTGAGAAGAATCCTATTACTTGTGGTAATTGGATTTCATGGAATCTATCATGTAATATTGCTGTAATAATACCTGTGATAATACCACCAAATACTGACATATTTAAAGTAAATATACCTAAATTAGTTGTAATATAAGTACCATATTTACCAAAACTGTCTGGAGTAAGAACTCCAAGTTGAGTAACGCCTAAAGCAAGTAATGTAGAAATAACTTGATTCATTACGATAAATCCAAATACTGAAGCTAATGCTGCTGTACCTTTGTCTTTTTTAGCAAGACCTACTGCAACACCAACTGCAAATAATATTGGTAAGTTTCCAAATATAATATCACCTATATTCTTCATTACTGTTAATATAGCTGTAACTGCTGGAATACTAACAAATGCTATAAGTGGTTCGTACACTGCTGGTGGGTTATTTAATCCTGCAATTCCAAGTAAAGCTCCACCAACTCCTAATAATATACCTGCGATTGGCAAAGCTGCGATTGGTAACATTATAGCTTTACCTATTCTTTGTAAATATTGAAGCATAATAATTCCTCCTAAACTTATAAAATAAAATACAATGTTATGTAAGTATATATTGCTATTTTTAGCCGGCCAGCCAAAAATTATGCAAATAAAAAAGACTTAAATATAAGCCCAGAAAAATTTATTCAACAATGAACAGTATTGTAATAAATTTTTCTTTACTTATATTAAGTCTTGCCTGCATTACCAGTTACACCTTAGTTATATAAATATAATATCATATTTTTTTACCCTTGCAAAGGTTTAATTAATTTTAGATACTTTAAATCTTTCAACATGAATAGTTAAAAATGCCACTTCATCCTTTGTAACCTTAACTTTAAATTCACCTTCAATAATCTTAGCAATTCCTTCTGATATTGAATATGATTCCTTGTATGTCTTCTTTATAATTTTAGATAAATCATTATGAAGACTCGTATTATCCATTATTCTTTGAAGTGCAAATTTAATATGAGTACAAAATCTTGCATAATCTAAAGATTTTTTATTTATTTTTATTCCTAATCTATCTTCAACATATTCTGCTATAGTACTGCTTAAATAAGTATTTTTTATTGTATTAGAAAGTTTACCATTATTTAATGAAGAATGTATATGAAGTGCTATAAATGCAACTTCACCATCAGGTATAAATACATTTGAATATTTTGCAATTCTTTCTGCCACTATTTTAGCTAATCTGAATTCTTCTGAATATAAAGTTTCTGTTTCAACTAAAAAAGGGTTCTCTATTTGTTCATTATTTTTCATCCTTTTAACAGCAAAAAATAAATGATCTATTAATCCAATATGTATATGCTCATTCAATTCTTCATTCAATTGTTTAGATATTTCATATATAGCTTCTTCACAAACTGCAAAGAATTCATCATCAACTTTTTCCATAATACCTTGAAGGCTCTTTATATTTTCCTTGTTTTCTATAGTAAATATTTTTTCTATTTTTGTATTTTCAGGTATAACATGACCTGGCTTTTTACCAAATCCTATACCTTTAGCAAAAAGTATTTTTTCTTTATTAGATGAATCAACTAAAACTATATTATTATTAAAAACCTTCGATACTACTTCACTTTTATTAAGTATTATTGTCATTTTATTATCCTTTCTATATACAAAATCTATTATTTATAATAACTCATATCTAAATTATATCATTAAATTTAATTGTAAATATAAATTTTTAACTAAATTTCTATATTTATTCTTTAATTCTTCAATATTTAGCCTGCTATATACCCTTAAATATTAAAGTAAATAATTTTACATAGTAGAAATTTTATCATATTGAATAAACACTGTATATGTTATTTAGATTACTTCCTATAAAACTCATCTTTAGTAATATAGTAAGTAATATGATCTTTCCATTGGCCATTAATAAATAAATATTTTTTATTTATACCTAGTTCATTAAATCTACAGCCTTTTAATACACCCTTTGATTTTTCATTTTCTAATAATGCTGACGCTTCTACCCTGTGCAAATCTTCTTCAATAAAAAGATAATCAATAAAAAGATTAACAGCTTCTTTCATATATCCATGTCCTTGCTCTAGCTTATCTATAGAGTATCCTAATATTCCATTTTTAAAACTCCCATGAACTATACTAGATACTTTTATCTTTCCAATGAAATTATTATTTTTAAATATACCCACTTCAATAGAACTTCCATTTAAAAACTGCCTATAACTCTCATTTAAAAGATCTTTTTGTCCATCTAATGTATAAAAGTTATTGTCTCTATTAGGTTCAAATGGAGCTAAATAATCTTTATTCCTTATATAGTATTCTAATAAATCATTTGCATTTCCAGGCGTTAAATTTCTTAATACTATATTTTCGCCCTTTAACTCTATAAATGAAGATTTTATTTTATGATTATATTCAGTACGAGTTATTCCAAATGATAGTTCATCTAAAAGTTCACCATTATGATATTCATTGTTACTAAATACTCCCTCTAAAGTAAAGCCTAAATCTAAAAATGAATTAACTTCTATTCCATCTACAGCCCTAATATTAACTTTAAATATATTTAAATCTTTAAACACAGCTCTAAGGATCAATATTAATGTTTCTTTTAATAATTCATACTTACATGTCTTATAAAAATTAAGCTTAATATCACATTTTTTGCTTGAATCAGTAAATTCAATTATATAAAATCTACCAACAGTTATGTCACTCTTATCTTTAATTATATATTCATTCCTTGATAGCTTGCTTGCTTCTATTTTAATCTTTAAATTAGATTCCATTAAAATTCTCCTACTGCATTTAATTGAAATAGCACTTACATTTATTAATGAAAGTGCTACCTTATATCTATTATAATATTTTTAACTTTGGTATACCATAGATATTATTTAAATTAATTAATTAATAATTATACATAAAAATATTCTTTATATAATCCCTACATTTATATAACATTTATATTATCTAAATTATTTACTCCATTTAAAATTTCAATATAATCAGTAATAACTACTTTTATATTTTCCACTTTTCCCTATTTTATTTTAAGAGTTAAAAAGCATTTTACCATAAAATAAAATATCATGCAATATTTTATTATCGCATGATATTTCTATGTTTTTTATAAAGTTATCAACACTATCCACAATATGTTGTTGATAACTTTTGTTTCAATACTCAACATATTGTGTAGTATGTAAATTTCAGTTAAAATTAAGCTCGTTATTTATTACGTTTTTTTGTCATATGCTGACCTATATGATAGAACAGCAAAATTAGTCTTCTAATTATAGATTCTTTCATGTGTTTTCTTAAAGCATACTTAAAAAACAGAAAAATAAAATATACATTCTTCTTATTTATACATTTATAGATGTTTTTTACTATTTAAAAGTAAAAACTACTGTATATTTATATACTATTCACCATACATAAGTAGAATAATTAAATATTACACACTTATTTCAATTATTTAATTTAGAAAACATTTAAACCTACTTTTATTGTGGATAAAATAAATTTTGTATTTAATTACTTAATCTCTAAAATATCTTTTATAACTTCTCCCGCAATTATCATTCCTGCAACTGGTGGTACAAAAGATATACTTCCAGGTATTTGTCTCTTAATGGCACATTTTTTAGTTCCACCTGTACAAACACATCCTGTTTTACAAGTAACAACATCTTCTGCTTTAGGTTTTAAAGGAATTTCTTCTGAATATACTACCTTTAACTTTTCTACTCCTCTTTTTCTTAATTCATGTCTCATTACTTTAGCTAGAGGACATACTTTTGTTTTAAAAACATCAGTAACTTTAAATTGAGTAGGATCTAATTTATTTCCTGTACCCATAGAACTCATTATTCTTATATCATTTTTATAACAATACTCTGCTAATCCAAGTTTTGCTGAAACTGTATCTATTGCATCTACTATATAATCAATATCTTTAGGGATTATATCAGCTATATTATCTTGAGTAACAAACATTTGATGAGTTATAACATTACAGCTCTTATTTATAGAAAAAATCCTTTCTTTCATAACTTCAACTTTAGAATTACTTATAGTATTGTATGTAGCATGTATTTGTCTATTTAGATTTGTTAGACAAATAGTGTCATCATCAACTAATATTAATTCTCCAACTCCAGCTCTTGCCAGTGCTTCAACAGTGTAACTTCCAACTCCACCAATTCCAAAAATCATTACCTTACTGTTTTTTAATTTATCTAAACCATCTTTTCCTATTAATAGTTCTGTTCTTGATAAAGAATGTTGCGCTAACATTTTTTTCTCTCCTTATAACTTTAATTTATATTATTAAATAGTTATATTTTAGCAGTATATTATATATGCATAATCAAAGTGGACTGAGTAAAATGCTATTTCACCTATTGCATATATCAATACATATTTAAAATATACCCTATTAAATAAATCATATTATAAAATTTCTACATTATATAAATTTAGTTTCTTATATAAAAAGATAAATTATACTATGAAATCTTTTTCTCATATTATATCATAAAATAAGAGTATTCTACTCAACTAACTTGGATATTATTTTATACATATTAATGTTAAAATTGCTATTAAATTTTTCTTTTAATGTTTATAATATAACTTAACAAAACGTAATTTATTTTTAGGAGGATTTTTATTATGACAATTGGAATAATAGCTGCTATGGCAGAAGAATTAGAAATATTATTAAAAGATTTAAATCTTGAAGAAAAAAAAGAAAAAGCAAACATGATTTTTCACAAAGGAACTATAAACGGAAAAAATGTTGTTGCTGTTGTTTGTGGTATTGGTAAAGTAAACTCAGCTGTATGTACTCAAATATTAATATCTGAATATAATGTTGATAAAGTTGTTAACGTTGGTGTTGCTGGTGGTATTGGTAAAGATATTTATCCTGGCGACATTGTTGTAGCTGAAAATCTAGTACAACACGATATGGATACTTCAGTATTTGGAGATAAGATTGGTCAAGTTCCAAGACTTGATACATTTGATTTTAAATGTGACAAAGACATGGTTGCTGCTGCAAAAAAATCTTGTGAAGAAATTTCTGAATTAAACAGCTTTACAGGAAGAATAGTTTCTGGTGATCAGTTTATTGCTAACTTAGAAAAAATTCAATGGCTTGAAAAAGAATTTGGTGCTATTTCTTGTGAAATGGAAGGTGCCAGCATAGCTCAAGTTTGTTACTTGAATTCAATTCCATTCGTAGTTATTAGATCAATTTCTGATAATGCAAATAATGGAGCTCATATGGATTACGAAAAATTCACTCCAATTGCAGTTAAAAATTCAACTAATATATTAAGAAATATGTTACCAAAACTATAATATGGTGACAGTTACCAGGTTGTTTAATTCATGATATGATGAAAATTTTATAGTATTATAAAATAGCAACAGTCACTGGATTGGGCTTTAAGGGGAATTTAAACTAAAAAAAGGTGACAGTCACTACTTCAATGACTGTCACCTTAAAAATTATTTTATAGTAAAGAAATCTGTAAATTGAACTTTACAGTTTGCTAGGTTATCACTTACTTTTTGAGTGTCATAAATTCTTGAAAGTTTTATCTTAGATGTTCCATTTTTAATCCAGCTATAACCTACATTCTTAAATTCTAATGTATTAGTATTGCCATCACAATAAACAGTTTTTACATATGCACTATTTTCAGATTCAAATCCATATAATACATAAGTTCCTTCTTCAAAATTTTCTTTACCTTGAACTGTACAGTTAAATTTGCTATCTTCTTTTTTAGTAATTGCATTAATTATTTGATTATTTAGTTTAGTTTTACTTATTACTTGCATCTTATCTGATTTAAAACTTGTACTTTTATCTGCTTTAGTAGAAACTTTTGATACTATATAATCATTTTGATTCATTTCCCCTAATATATCTGTTATAAAAATAGTAGCCTTTGAACCATTTATTTTATCTGGCTTATCCCATTTTACAGTATCTACAATCTTATTATTTGAATTATACATTTCACATTTCACATCATACTCAGCGTTATTTTTAATTTCATAATTAAAAGATATATCTTGTTTTTCTATATTTAATTTAGAAATAACCGAATTGGTTGAGCCTGAACTACTATGATTGTTTTTAGATCCACTTGATTTCTTATCTGAAGTATCATTAACTTTTTCCGAATCATTTTTTTGTTCAGTTCCAGCATTATTATTTGTATTATTATTATTTGAATTTTGGTTTGCAGTTATATCTATATTACCTGCTGTAAACTCTTTAACTGGTTTAGGAGTTTCACTACTAATGCATTCTCCACTTTCAGCAAAATTATAGGTCTTACCTTCAATAACAACATCACCTTTTTGCATTTCTCCACTTTCACTCAATGAATAAACCTTATTACTAACCTTAACTACACCAGTTTGCATTGCTCCACTTGATGACGTATAGTACCATTTTCCATTATTATTTACCCATCCAGTTTTTATAACACCTGAATTGTCAGCATAATACCATGTTCCATTGTCGTTTACCCAACCAATTTGCATTGCTCCATTTTGAGATGTATAATACCAGTTTCCACCTGTATTTATCCATCCTGTTTTCATAGCACCTGAAGCGTCACTATAATACCATATTCCATTGTCGTTTACCCAACCTGTCTTCATGTAACCATCTTGTCCAAAGTAATACCATGTGTTATTTATATTTTCCCAACCAACAGAATAAGAGCTTCCGTTATCATTCCACCATCCATTATTATCTTGCTTCCATGCTGCTGATGCTCCAACAGGAGATACAGAAGCTATAATTGATAGTGCCATTACTGCCGCTGTAATCTTTTTTAATCTAACACTTTTCATAAAATTTTACCCCTTCCATAACTAATTAAACATTATATTTGTTTTTTATATTTACATAAATACGAAGTAACTATTGCTGTTATTGGAACTGTTAATATTATTCCAATACTTCCTGCAAGTCCTTGAATTACTTCTGTCCCTATTACATCTAGATTCATTAATCTATTAAAGGTCATATTAGAAGAATATATTAAAATAAGTAAATTTAAAGAGCCACCTGCAAAAGCTAAAATTAAAGTATTAGCCATTGTTCCTATTATATCTCTTCCTATATTCATTCCACTTTTAAACAAATTACTTATTGACATATCCTTGTTTATAGAATGAATTTCAAATATAGATGAAGATATTGACATAGCAACATCCATTACAGCTCCTAAAGCAGATATTAATATTCCTGCAAACATTATTCCTCTTATTTTAAGGCCTGTAGTTTCTGATATATACATAATACTTTCTGCATCAGTTAAATTTACTCCTGAAAGATTAGCCCATAATCCAAATACATAAGCAAATATGCCTGCTATAACTACTCCAGATAAAGTTCCAAGTATAGCTGCTGTACTTTTTTTATTAATTCCAGATATCAATATTAGTGTTATAGTTATACTTATAGTAGCTACTATAAACGATGAAAATATAGGACTTACCCCTCTAAGCATTAAAGGTAACATTAAATATATAACACAGACAATTGTAAATATTAATGAAACAATTGCTTTTAATCCTCTAAATCCACCTATTAATAATATTGAAATTAAAAATAACATTCCCATAGTTATTAATACATGACTTCTTGTAAAGCTTGAAATCATCATATCATTTATATTTCCATCTTTAATATATAATGCAACAATAACTTTACTTCCCCCTTTAACCTTAGTGTTGTAGAGTCTACTTATATTATTGAGTACATTATATTCATTGTCTTTGTATGGCCCATCTAAAATTTTTACTTTAACTTCCTGATAGCCTAACTCCATATCTTCTATATACTTATCTTCTTGAAGTTTTTCCTTATTAACTTGAATTACTTGTGCCTTATAATATTCAACACCTCGATTTGCTTTATCTTCCATAAATCCACCAGTAAATATAAACTTTGATGAATATATAATAACTAAACCCAGAATCAAAGTTACCACTATGAATATAATATCTGTTTTATACTTTTTTATCTCCACAGAAAAACGCTCCCTTTATTTCACTATACAGAAGGACATTTTCAATGAGTGTTTCATATAACTCTATATTTTTAAATAAATATATAATTTATTTTCCACAATAACTTCTTTATATAAACATATCTCAATACTAAATGCCTTCTATATAATGATATACTTCTTCTAATAATAAATAATTAATCTGTTAATCTAAAGCTTAATTAACTCTCTTTCTTGTTAAATCTTTATTTTCCCAATGCTTGCTTACAACATCTTCTTGGAATTTAATTTCACCAGTATTTCTTACTCTTAATCTTCCACCTTCAGGATCCCATGATGCTAAACCAATTGCTGAAACTTTATCACCAACTTCAATGTTTTTATCCCATTTTCCTAAAGATTCCTCTTTATTTATTCCATCCCAAATGTATCCTTCAACATATACTCTTGATTCACCTGATCCATCATCAATGTATAGATTTTGCTTGTCCATTTTAACAACTTTACCTTGTACCTTAACAAGTTTTCCGCCATTCATAGGTAACATACTATCTTTAGTTGAAAGTTCTACAGGTTTTACATCAACTATATTCTCATCTAATATTTGAACATTTTTAGATTCAATATTTCCTGATACAGGACCAGAATCTCTATCTGCTAATGAAATTTCAAGCTCACCTTGATAAGCATCAACCACTCCTGTAATTCTAACTTTTTGACCAACTTTTAATTTAGTGCTAGATACTCCAAATACACAAGCTCCACCAGTTTCATCTGTAATATAAACAACTTCAAAGAATGAATTTTTAGGCTCTATAGCTTCAGATTGTGAAGTAACATATCCTTCTACAGTAACCTTTTGACCATATAAATCTGGTGTTCCATCATTATTGCTGTCTTTTCTAATATCACCTAATTTAATTGTCTTAATTTCCTTAGATGGCATCATCCAATTAACAATATTATTTGTAATTTTTACATTAGAATATTTATCTCCATTAGCACCATCAATCTCAAAATCAGAGAAGAAAGTATTTCCTGAAACTACTATTTTTGCACCATTACTTAATTGTTCCACACCCATTGTATTTACGCTGCCTTTAGGAACTTCTACATTATCTCCATCTCCATCAGCATCCTTAGTTTCAGTAGTTGGAAATCCTTTTACTAAGAAATCAACTCCATCTGGACTTGCACCTTCAGCTAAAATTACTGATGCACCATTATAGAAACTATATTCATCTTCACCATTCTTAACTCCATTAAGTAAATTGTAATTTGGCGAATCATAATTCTTTAAATATAATCTATATTCTTGTCCACCATTAGTAGTAGTGTCAATTACTTCATCATCATTTACTCTTAACTTAGTTCCTATAGCTTCTAAAACGGAATTCATTTGTTTTCCATTACTATAGTCACCTTTTCCATCTTTATAGTCTGCTCTAGTTGATACTATTAAATTTCCACCTTTTTCTACATATCTCTTTATAGCTTGTATTTCATCATCATCAAATTTACTTGCTTTTAATCCAGCAGTAGTATTTTCAGTGCTTTGTGGATTTGTAAGGACTAATATCTTAACATCTTTTAAAGTTTCATCAGTTATTTTATCCTTATTAATTAATGTTAGCCCATTTTTTTCTGTCAATAAACTCTTAAATGCAGTATACTTTCCAGCATAGTCACCTGTTACATATTGATTATAGTGAGCTCCATCAACTAATATTTTTTTAATCTTTTCAGGATTTACAATCTTTACTTTAGCGCTAGTAGTAAATGTTTTTTCTCCCTTGTCTAGCTTAACAGTTGCTTTTGCATATAAAGTATATTCCCCTTCTTTATCTGCTTTCCAATTAAACTTAACATTTTCTGTTTTAGTGCTTCCCACACTTTCAACTACTTTTTCACCGATCTTACTATCAGCATTTATATTATTCTTAAAGAATTCAAATTTAACATCCTTAACTTCTTTTTCACCATTATTAAAGAATCCAACATTAAATTCTACATTTTCACCAGGTAATGTCATATCAGTATCAACAGATGCATTTGATAGTCCAACACTTAAGGCATCTCCAACCCAAACTGGTGATGTTACTGATATATCCTTATCTTCTTCTACAACTTTAACATAATAATAACTATATTCTGGATCTAAAGTTAACTCCCAATTAATATCGTTAGAATTAAAAGTTTTAGATTCAACTTCAACTCCTCCATTAGCTATTATTGAAACCTTCTTTATCTTATCTGTAGGATCATTTGCATTTATCTTAAAATTAAGTTTACCATCTACATTTCCTAATGAACTTCCCATAACTTCATCATTTACTGTATAATCTATTGTCAAGTCAGTATCTTCTGAAGCATATACTCTCTTTTCTCTAAGAGCCTCATATATGGAATCCCTTGAATTATCATCTGCAAGTACTATTGTTCTAGCATTATTAGCTGTAAACCACTTTCCCTTATGGTTATCTTGGTTGTTAGTTGGTGCAACATGCCATCCTTTATCTAAAGCTCTTGTATAATACTCATAACTTTGGAAATATCCAGATCCCCTTATTGGACCTTCACCATTTCCTACTTCAATTAGATTTACATACTTATCTGCACCTTCACTATAAAATCCAAAGTCAGCAAAATCACCAAAAGTTTTACCTGGATGGTTTAATTGAGATATTGATTGAGGCTGAGTTTGAATTGTTTTATAGTAGTTTTGTAAGTCCATAGCTTTATTAGTTCTTGTCTCAAATCCTGGTGTATTGAATGTATTTATATGACCCCATCCACCAGTAGAGCCTGACCATGTCATTTCATATCCATAAATAGCAGTAAAATCTCCTGGTTCATTATATTTATCAGCTATTTTATGAGCTTGCGTCCATTTTTCACTTTTTGATCCATCAGCAAGATTAGCCTCAAGCTCATTATCAAACCAATTTGAGTGATCTGTTACTGCATAATAATCAGCACCATTTTCCTTTACCCATGTATAAGCTTCATCTAATGAACCACTTCCATCTGAAATATTAGTATGTGCATGAAGTTGTCCAAATAAATGTTTTAAATTACCTTCCTTAAATATTCTAAATGACCATTCCTTAGTAGTTAAATTTCCTACACTGTCTTTAACTTCTATTTTTACCGTATGTGGTCCAATATTAAGCTTGTCACTAGGTGTATACTCAATAGATTCTTTTGTAACTTTAGCATTTGACGTAACCTCATTATTATCTAAGTACACTTTAATTGAATCTGTATTTATATCTTTTTCAGACTTAATTGAAGCTTTTATATTAGAAAATTCATCTATTTTAACCTTAGAATTTTCAGCTGGGAACATATCATATATTTCAGGTGCAACACCATTTGTAACTTTTACAGAATAAATATCTGTCTTACTATCTCCATTTTTATCCTTAGCAGATATATAATAATCTAGTCCTTTTAAATCCAACTTTTTCTTACCTATAGTTGCACTATATTTATTGCCTTCACCTTTAGTCATTTCTAACTTTTCAAAATTTTCAGCTCCAGTAACCTTATAATTTAACTCTACAGTATTAATTTCAATTCCTGTTACATCTGCTCCAATATTTAAATCCTCATTAACATCAGCACTCTCAATATTTTTATGATTTACTCCTATATCTGTTTTAACAAAAGTACATGATTTCCCATAAATTTGAATATTTTCATCAAATCTCCCCATAGTGCCTTCTACATTTACATGATCACCATTCTTTATATCAGAAGGATTATTAAAAATATCTAAAGTATCATCACCTTGTTTTAATTTATAAATCTTTTTATCCTTACTATCTTTTCCTTCTTCTATTACAGCATTTTCTATTCTTACATATTTAGAATCATAATTGCCTGATTTTAATTCTGAAATTGTTACAGTTTCTGATTCTAAATCAGAATTTTCTTCAACAACTTCAAATTCCTTTACTTGAAGTTGTGCTAATTTATGAAAATCACCTTTTTTACCTGTAACTTTAACCTTATTTCCTTTCTTTACTTTATCAAACTTAATTTCAGTTTTATAATTAGATATAGCTATGCCACCGGTTTCATCCTCTATATATAATGTCTTATTACTATCATTAAAAGAAACTACCCCTTCTACAGTGGCCTCTTGATCTTTTTCTATTTTTAAAGCATCTTCAATACTAATAACACCATTAGCTTCTTTAGAATCTTCTATGACCTCTTCATTCTTATCAACATTTTCTTTGTCCTTATCTTTATCCTCTGATTTATCTTCCGGCTTTATGTTATCGGTTACATTTTTATCAAAATTAAGTTCATCTTTTGAATCTGTTTCAGAACTCTCTACTTTATCAACAACTTCATTAGACTGTTTATCTTCATTTAACTCGCTAGCATTTTTCTGACTCTTCTCTTCATCTTTACTCTTGCTATTTCCAATTTCTGATCCTTCAGTTTTTTCTTCACTACTTTCTGCTACATTTTCATTTTCTACACCATTACTTAAATCTAAATCTATAATATCCCCTAAAGCAACTATACCTTTACTTGGTAGTATAACAGAGGTAGTTAAAACTGATACACACACTAATAACGCAAGTAGTTTTTTATTTTTCTTTAACATTATTTCCCCTCCCATTTATTGTAAATATCCTTTTATAATTACTAGTATATGATATATGTATATAGTTTTCAATATTTGAAAAAATTTTTATAAATTTAATTTTTATCCATATTATAATTGACTAGATATTAATTTTTATGTGATTATTTTATAAATATATAAATTTATTACAATTTATTTTTTATTAAAAGAAACAAATGTGTTTATATACCCTTATTATTTAAAATCAAGGAAATATATAAACTGTTGCTAACTTAAACTTTAAATATCTTTTCTCTATAAAATATGAACTATTTAGTATGATCACCCGTAAAATGTGTTACTTGCTCTACGCCTATAAGGTTTTGCTGCTGGCCGTGTTACTCACACATTGAACGAGTCTGCCAGCCGTATGCTTTCACCAACCACACCTAAAAGGTGCTTATTTTTTGCTCTTGTTTACTGGTTTACCCGTAAACGTATCAATATATTCTTTCAAAGTAATTTGTTCATATGCTATATCTTCTTGAATTTGATTTTTCAATACTGATTATATTATTTTTAATATTTTCTTAATTTAACTATATTTAAATATAATTCAATTAAATGTATACTATTAACTTAGACTATTAAATTTAGGAGGATGTCTATGAACTTTTCAAAACTTAATTTTTTTAAACCCATAACCAATTTAGAATACGATAAAATTTCTTTTTCTGAATTAGGCTTTTTCAAAGGCCTATCAATTGTATTTCTCTTTTTCATAATAAACGGTATAATTTCTATCCCTATATTTATATTAGATAAATTTAACATTGGTATTTATTCATTAATAAAAATAATTTTATCTATAGTAGCTACATCACTATCAATATGGTTAATGAATAAAATATTTTCTTATCCTACTAATATACAAAATAATAAATTAAAATTTTCAAGAAAAGACTTTATATTTATAGCTTTATTAATTTTAGGATATAGAATATTTTTTGATGGTAACTTATCTTACTTAATAGATTTAATTCCTGAACCAAAATTTTTAAAAGATTTTGAAGAATCTCTTAATCTTGATCCAATATATATGTATTTTTCAATTATAATAATAGCGCCTTTGCAAGAGGAGTTTATAAATAGAGGCATAATACTTAATGGATTACTAAAAAAATACTCAAATAAAATAGCCATAATTATTTCAGCTTTAATATTTGCTATCATGCATTTAAACCTTCAGCAAGGAGTCAATGCTTTTATATTAGGTTTATTTTTGGGTTATATTTATATAAAAACTAATTCTATATATTTAACTATATTCGCTCACTTTTTTAATAACTTACTAGCCTTTCCATTAGATATGCTTGATTTAATTTATATTAATATAGTAATTAAATGTATATTATTCACTTTAGTTGGTGGAATATTGATGTTTTATGCATTTAAATATATAAATTTAAAACCATTTAACTGGGCAAATTATACTGAACAAGATTCTAATAGCTAATTTAATATTTCTAACTTTTTGTAATCCGCTAATTATGTATTAATTTCAATCATGAAAAAGAGCATAAATTAAAAATTATAGAACTATTTAAAGTCTCTATTTTTCTAATTTTATGCTCTATCTTATTTTCTTTTTATTCTTTATTTTTACTGTTTAAATCCATTATCAAACTTTTTATTTATTCGTTAATATTTTTAAACAGTAATAACTTATTCACAATTTTAAATTTATCATCAACAATAATAAGACTTATTCTTATAAATTTGTGGATATCTTTTAAGATTTAAATCTTTAAAGCGTGAATTTGACTTGTCCTTTTCTGATAAAATTATATTTTCTATTGTTTCTAAAGGCCACTTTATATTTATATCAGGATCATTCCACATAATTCCGCCCTCATATTCTGGATCATAAAAATCTGTACATTTATAATTAAATATAGCTTCATCTGAAAGTACTAAAAATCCATGTGCAAATCCCTCAGATATATAAAATTGTTTTTTGTTTTCTTCATTTAATATAACACTTTCCCATTTTCCAAAGGTAGGTGAACCATATCTTAAATCTACTGCTACATAAAAAACTTCGCCCTTAATTACTCTTACTAAATTTCTTTGAGTATGATCTTTTTGAAAATGAATACCTCTAAGCATACCTTTTTTTGATTCAAGCTCAAATTCTTGAACAAATATCATATTAATTCCAGCTTTTAAAAATTGCTTTTTATTATACATCTCTATACAATATCCTTTTTCATCTTTAAAAACTCCAGGTTCTATAACGTATAATCCGTCTATTTTAGTTTCATTAAAATTCCCCATCTCCCAATCCCCCTGACTATAAATTAATATTCATTTTTTATTTTTATTCTTTAATAATTGGCTCTGTTTTAAATATATGTTGATATATACAATAGGTAAAGTGGCATTGTAATTGGACTTTGAGAATTCTTAATGAGTATTGTCACATTTACTGCTTGTCTTAATTTTATATTGAGAGCAAGCTAAAATGGGACTATACTCATTTTAGCATTCCTAAGTTTAATTACTCAGTCCATTTTACTTATGTATATATCAACACACTACTAAAACATAGCCTAATAATTAATTAAATTCACACATCTCCTCTCCATTCATATTATTAATTTTTAAATATTTTCTACTTATCTTTTTGTATACATATTTTTATTTTTTCTATTCTCTTTTCTTTTACTGATTCTATTTTAAATATTATATTCTCATACTCTATTACTTTTTCCTCTATATTATTTGGTATTTTTCCCATAATATTAATTAAAAATCCACTTATAGTATCACACTCATCAGAAACTAATTGTATATGAAGATAATCATTTAAATCATCTATGGGCATTAACCCATTAACTATAAATGTGTTGCTATCTATCTTTTGTATAAAGCATTCCTCTTCATCATATTCATCATCTATATTTCCCATAACTTCTTCTACTAAATCTTCTATTGTAACTATGCCTGAAAAGCCTCCATATTCATCTATCAATATTGCCATATGCTTTTTAGAACTTTTAAGTTCATTAAATAAATCATCAATATTTTTAGTTTCAGGTACAAAATATGGTGAATGTAATATTTCTCTTATATTCACATTTTCAAATCCATGTTTACGTGCTTCAAGAATAAAATCTTTCATATATAATATACCTATAATATTATCAATATCCTCTTCATATATAGGTACTCTAGAATACTTTTCTTCTAATAATTCGTCTAAATATTCTTCTAATGGTTTGTCTATGTTGATTAAGTATACTTCTGTTCTTGGTGTCATTACTTCATCTGCTAGCTTATCATCGAACTCAAATATACTGTTTATCATTTCTCTTTCAGTTTCATTTATAACACCATGTTCTTGCCCTACTTCTACTAATGATTTTATTTCTTCTTTTGACACTTTTTCATCTAATCCCTCTTTATCTAAACCTGCTAAACTAACTAATATATTTGTTGATGCTGAAAGAAGTTTTATAAATGGTGCAGTTATTTTAGATACGTATAATATAGGTCTTACAGAAAACATTGCAATAGCCTCAGACTTCTTAAGTGCTATTCTCTTAGGGAATAACTCCCCAAATACTAATGTTATATAAGATATAATAACAGTTACTATTATTAATGCTATTTTTCCACTATAAGGTATATTAAATTTACTTAAATAACGTGCTAAATCTTGTGATATTCCAGTAGCAGCAGAAGCACTACTGAAAAATCCTGCAAGAGTTATTCCAACTTGTATGGTAGATAAAAATTTAGTTGGCTCTTCCATAAGTTTTAATAAAATTATTGCTTTCTTATTTCCTTCTTCTGCAAGAATCTTTATTTTATTTTTGTTTAATGATACTATAGCCATCTCTGCTGACGCAAAAAATGCATTCAATAATGTTAAAATGACTATTAAAATTATTTGCGAAGTTATATTCATAGACCCTGCCTCTGGTTGCATTATTTTTTCCTCCCCAATTATGTAATGTAAAAATTATTATAATACCATATATAAATTGCTTTTTTAATATTTAACTTTATTTATATTGTTCCTAATTATACATTTTAATTATTCATAATTAGTCTCAATAGTTCAGTTAAAATTGTATTATACAATAATTCATATTAATTTATACTACTTTTTATATCTAAAAAAAGCATCTATGCTAATTTTTAATTAAAAGTGGGACCATAAAAAAATATCCAAGTTTCTGACTGTCATCAACTTGGATATTTTAAGATTTATTTTAATTTATGAACAAATAATCCACTTCTTAATTTTGGTTCAAACCATGTAGATTTTGGTGGCATTACTTCACCAATATCTGATACTTTTAGTATATCTCTAACTTCTGTTGGATACATTGAGAATGCTATTTTCATATCAGTATTTGCTCTGCGTTCTAATTCTTCTAAACCTCTTATTCCACCAATAAAATCTATTCTATCAGATGTTCTTACATCCTCTATTCCTAGTATAGGAGTTAATAGATTATTCTGTAGTATTGATACATCAAGACTTAAAATTGGGTCTTCATCATCAAAAGTTCCTTCTTTAGCTTCTAATACATACCACTTGTTTTCTAAGTACATGCCAAACATGTGCTTTTTATATGGTTTAAATGGCTCATTAATTGGAGCATCTGATATATTAAATTTACCTTCTAACTTATCTATTAACTCATCTTTAGTTAATCCATTTAAATCTTTAACTACTCTATTATAATCCATCACCATTAAATCATTATCTGGAAATGCTACTGCTAAGAAATAATTAAATTCTTCTTCTCCAGTGTAATCAGGATTTTCTTGCCTTCTCTTTAATCCAACTTGAACTGCCGAAGCTGATCTATGATGTCCATCTGCTATATATAAATAATCTATTTCTTTAAATAGGTCTATGATTTCATCTATTACGATTTCATTATCAATTGCCCAAACAACATGAGTAATTCCGTCTTCTGACACAAAATTATATAGAGGTTTTCTCTTGCTTTCATTTTCAATCCATGCTTCAATAATTTCTGATGCAATTTGATCTTCTTTATAAGTTAAAAATATAGGACCTGTATTTGCATCACAACAATCAACATGTTTTATTCTATCATCTTCTTTATCTTGTCTAGTAAATTCATGTTTTTTTATAACGCCATTAAGATAATCATCAATAGATGCGCAAAATACTATTCCTGTTTGAGATCTTCCATCCATTATTTGTCTATATATGTATAGACAAGGATTAATATCTTGTATATACTCACCATCATCAATCATTTTATTTAAATTATCTCTGGCTTTTTCATAAACCTTTTTATCATGTACATCTATTGAAGAATCTAAATCTATTTCTGCTCTATCAATATGAAGAAACGAATATTGGTTTCCCTTTGCCATATCTCGCGCTTCTTCACTATTCATAACATCATATGGCAGAGCCGCTATTTTTGATGCTAATTCTCTAATTGGTCTAATACTTTTAAAAGGTCTAACTACAGCCATTTAAACTTCCTCCTAATTATTTAAAGTATTTTTATTTTATTTATAAATGTTTGTTTTAAAGATCATTTAAAATAAAATATAATAATCGTAATTTAAAATTTAATTTTCTTGTTTTTAATATCCCTTACCTCTATTGTAAACAATATCATAAGATTAATAAACTACTTTATTTATAAATATTATTATTTTTTAGTCTATGTTTTAATCTATGTAACAAGTAAAGCGGCATTATAATTGAACTTTGATAATCCTTAATGAGTATTTCTAAGCTCAATTACTCTGTCCATCTTTTCTTATCAATATATTATTGCTATGCTAAAATATATTTTTTTTAATTAAATACTATAATTTAAAAAAGTCTTTTATAATTGAAACTATCTCATCACCAATTCTAGTTTGAGCTTCTTTAGTTGCTGCACCAATATGAGGAGTTACACTAACTTTAGGATGATTAATTAAAGCTTCATTTTTTGTTGGTTCTTCTTCAAATACATCAATTCCAGCACCTGCAATAACTTCATTATTAAGTGCTTCTAATAATGCATCTTCATCAACAACTTTTCCTCTAGCACAATTAATTAAATACGCATTTTTTTTCATTAAATTTAATTCATCTTTTCCTATTAATGATCCATTTTCTTTATCATATGGAACATGTAATGATATAAAGTCAGATTCTTTTAAAACTTCTTTAAATGACACAAATGGATAACTCAATTCATCATGTTTTCCTTCTATTGTGTTATATATAACATTCATGCCTAAGACTGTAGCTTTTCTAGCTAAGGATTTTCCTATTCTACCCATTCCAATAATCCCAAGTGTCTTTCCTGCTAATTCAAAGCCTTGATATTTTTTCTTATTCCATTCACCATCTCTCATAGTTACATTAGCTATTCCAACAAATCTTGAAACTGCAAACATATGAGCTAATGCAAGTTCTGCAACTGAATCAGAGCTCGCTGATGGTGTATTCGTAACGCTCAAATTGTTTTTAACAGCATAAGGTATATCTATATTGTCTATCCCTACCCCTGCTCTAATTATTAACTTTAAATTTCCACCGATTTCTTTATCAATAACATCAGCTGTAACCTTAGTAGCTGATCTTATAACCAATGCATCAAATTCTTTTAATTTTTCTCCTAAAATATCTTGATCAAAATGTTCATTTATAACTTCAACACCCAAACTTTTTAATTTTTCTATAGCTTTAGGTTGCAAACCATCGTTTGTTAATACCTTAATCATAATACTTCCTCCAATCTTTTTTCAGTTGAAAGTGGATAATTGAGAGTTGAGAGTTTTATTAGAAAGTCTTAAAGACTTTCTAATAATGTTTATTTTAAAATTCCCTAGGTGATTTTTTCTAAACTCTCCATTTTTCCACTCTCAATTCTCAACTAAATTTTCTATATAACTCAGGCATCTGAAATAACCACTTATTCTAGCTCCTTCAAATGCCCTAATAAAAACATAGATTCAAATATAACCTTATATCCTAAGTCATTTCATAAACAATTCTCCAACTTTAGATTATGCTTTTAATCACTGTTGGTATTATAGTATAATTGCGCAGTGGCATTGGAATTTGCTTTTTAGAACTCTTAATGAATATTGTCACATTTACTGCTTTCAAAAGTAAGTGTCCAAAAGTAAGTGTCCAAATTTTATATTTGGCAACACGAACTTTCACATAGTACAATGTTTCATTGGGAACACGCATTAATTAGACTAGTATCTATTTTAGTGTTGTTAAAGTAAATTCCTAAGATTTAGATTATTATTTTAATATATGTGTATATATTCTATAGGTAAAGTGGCATTGTAATTGGACTTTGAGAATTCTTAATGAGTATTGTCATATTTACTGCTTGTCTTAATTTTACATTAGGAGCAAGCTAAAATGGGACTATACTCATTTTAGCATTCCTAAGTTCAATTACTCAGTCCGCCTTTGCTTATGAATATATACACAGTTTTCAAAACATATCTAAAATCTATAGACCTAAAATTTCTTCTATATTTTTAAGCAATTCTTTCACATCTTCTATTGTGCAATCTGCCATATGAGCTATTCTAAATGTCTTTTCTTTTAAATCACCGTATCCATTAGAAATTTGGAATCCTCTTTTACCAAGTTCTCTATTTAGTTCTGCTACATTTATTCCTCTAGTATTTTTAATTGTTGTTAAAGTATTTGATAGATGATTTTCATCTGGGAAAATAGCAAAATATTTTTTAGCCCATGCTCTAACAATTTGTGCCATTTCAACATGTCTTGCAAATCTATTTTCTAGTCCTTCTTTATTAAGTATATTATCTAATTGATAATCAAGAGCAAACATGTGAGAAAGTGATGGTGTTGAAGGATATTGATAATCTTTCTTTTGAATATATTGATATAATTTTAATAAATCTAAATAATATCCTCTACTCGGAACTTTTTCTGCTCTCTCTTTAGCTTTTTGTGAAAAAGTACATACTGATAGTCCTGGAGGCAAACCTAAGGCTTTTTGAGATGATGTGATACAAACATCTATACCCCATTTATCAACTTCTATTTTTGTTCCTGCTGCTGAACTTACTGTATCAACAATAAGAACTACATCAGGATATTTCTTAACTATCTCTCCTATTTCATCAACTGGATTCATTACACCTGTTGATGTTTCATTATGAGTAACAGCTACTAAATCATATTTTCCTGTACTTAATGCTTTTTCTACTTCTGTTGGATCTATTGATTGTCCCATTTCAACTGAAAATAAATCAGCTGGAACATTATTATTAACTGCCATGTCATACCATCTTTTTCCGAAAGCCCCTACGGAAAATACAGCTGCTCTTTTAGCAGTACAACATCTTATAGCACCTTCCATAAGTCCACTACCAGAAGTTGTAGAAAGTAATATTTCACTATTTGTGTAAAATAACTTTCTTAAATTATCGCTTATTCTTCTTTGTAAAATTGAAGCATCCTTACTTCTATGTCCTATCATCGGCGTTGCCATTTTTTCAAGGACATCCTCTCGAACCTCAACAGGTCCTGGAATAAATAATTTTTTATGCATTTTAAAACCACCCCATTTTATTAATAAATTATATTGCTTATTAATGCTTATTTAATATTGATTTATTTGTATATTTTACTATTTATTTACATTCAATTCAATGCTTTATCACTTTAAATTATACCGTTTTATTATTGTTAAATTTTTAACCATTTTTAATACTTTTCGTCACTTTCATTGTTAATTTATTAACAATAGATTTTAGCTATAATATAACAATTATAGGTATATATTTTTCTCAAATCTAAGCATTTTATATTCTCTTTAATATATTTATGCTCCTTCTATATCATTTGTGAAATATATTATTAAATACATATAAAACAAAGTGGAAAGTTAGTATCTAAATTAACAAAATTTTACATCTTAATTTATTACACCATAATAACATTATTTGGTATTTTTATCAATATATCGGTGCCAAATAAAGTATTTTTCACATTATTAATTAATTTTAAATTTCATATAGATTTTTTATTAGCCTCCCTCTTTCAACTAAATATTTATCTAAACTTAGGATTTATAAACTTTTAAATCTTTAAAATATATCTCTTAATCTTTAAACAAAATTATAATTTTACTTATCACAGGCTCTTTTTTTAACAAAAGTTAATTAATTTATATAATAATAATCTAAATTCATAAAAATAAATAAATAAAAAAGATCCCTAATAATTTTTTAATAAAATTATTAGGGATCTTTTTCTATTAATATCTATCATATTCTTCATCGAAAAATAATACCGATTCCGTTTCTCTACAATACTTTACACACATACATTGTGCTAGTTTTCTTGGACATCTATAACATAAACATGTTAAATCATGCGAATTGCATTTTCCATTTTTTAATTCTGGGCAATCTTCACAATTAACTCCATTTCCTGCTGGCATAACATCAATTCCTTTCTTTGAAATTATAATATCATAATTATTTGCTACTAAGTTATAATACCATTATTACAAACATAAATTCAAAATTTTAAATTAATATTTCTTTATTTTTAAATACAATATGTGCAATTGTATAGCTAATTATTGTTGTTGCTAGCATTACAATTATTCCTTTAGACGGAGTTATATTTACGTTTCTATACATATATGCTATATCTCCAGTTATCACTGACCCGACTGAAGCATAACTTAGAAATATAAGATGTGCAAACTTTGATGAAAAATCAAATATTTGAAATATTATAGTTCCTGATGCTGTTATTATAATTGATATAGCAGTTGTTATATTGCTATTTTTAAATAATGTTGAT
The DNA here is from genome assembly GCF_963527835.1 of uncultured Clostridium sp. Classification (GTDB taxonomy): domain Bacteria; phylum Bacillota; class Clostridia; order Clostridiales; family Clostridiaceae; genus Clostridium. The sequence goes on from NZ_CAURTC010000014.1 coordinate 25,510, forward strand.
ATTAAAAATACTACAGAACAACAAGTTATTATAAATAACATTTGTAATAAAAGAGCTTTTATTATTAACTCGTTAAACGTTCCTATGTTTCCAGTATTAGATATTCTAATTAAATCTGGATACCTTTGAGTTGCTATATTTGAAGAATCTAAAGCATATCTTGCCCCTATTGTTTTAGGATAAGTTCCTGAATTAAATCCATTTACAGTTCCAATTCCTAAAAATGTTAAAATTTCTGTTGACATAATCATTGTTAATACAGTAATTGTAACTGCTACAAATTTAGATAACAGTACTTTTCCTCTTGATACTGGTTGCACTAGTAAGAATTTTAATGTTGGTGGATTATATTCTCCTGATACAATATCACTCATAAAAACAGATATCCCTACAGCTAACAAAGCCAGACCTAATATAGTCATGACTGTATCTATATAATTGTACGCATTAAATTCATATCCATATAAAGGTTTTATATTATTTTGCTCTAAGTATTTAAGCTTATCTATTCTTTCTGAAATCCAAGTTTTATCATCTTCTGTAATATCCTTACTTTTTAAATTTTCCTCGTGTCCTTTTATTTCTTCTGCAATTTCTACTTTCCATTGTTCTACATTATCTTGATTTTTTATTTGATTCTCATATTTTATCTTTTCTTCTTCATAATGCTTTAAGTCATCTTTAAGTGTATTTAAATATTCCTTATCTTTACTATTTTCTATTTTGCTCATTTCTTCTTCTGTATAGTTAATGCTCTTTTGTATTTGTTCTATTTTATACTGTGGAGAATTATACTTTTGCATATTTTTATCTTCATGATATAAACCAAACATACAAACTCCCATAAATACTAAAAATAATCCAAACACAATCCATGTTTTTGTTCTTTTAAGTATTTTTATAAGTTCATTCTTTATTAATGAAAATATCATTTATATAGATCCTCCATTCATAAGTTCCATATATCTGTCTTCTAACTCTTGCTTATTTTTATAAATTTCACAAATTTCTATATTTTCGTTTACCAATTTTCTTATTAACTTAGAAGTCATGTCTTTTTCTATAAGTAAAACTATTTCATCGCCATTTGCTTTACTCCTAATAACATATGGTAATGTCTTAATTATATCTAATACTGTATTAACAGGACGTTTAGTTTTTAATATTATATCATCTTTACCAGTGTATATTCCTTTGTTATCCATATTCTCTATGGATTGAATTACACCTTCATTTATAAAAGCCACTTTGTCACATAAATTTTGAATTTCACTTAATATATGAGAGGAAATAAATACTGAGATTTCTTTTTCTTTAGATGCTTTCTTTATAAGTTCTCTAAATTCTAATATTCCTGTTGGATCCAATCCATTAGCAGGTTCATCTAATATAAGTAGTTTAGGATTTCCCATTAAAGCTACTGCGAGTCCTAATCTTTGCTTCATTCCAAGAGAATATTTTGAAACTTTATCATCTATTCTTTTTTCAAGACCTACAAGCTTCACTAATTCTTCTACTTCTTTTTTAGATACACTTCTAATTCTTGATATTTGCATTAAATTTTCTCTTCCAGAAAGATATTTATATAATTCAGGATTTTCAACTACAGCTCCTACGTTTTTAAGTGCCTTTTCTTTATTTTTATTTAAATCATAACCACATATTCTTATTTCACCATTACTAGGTTTTATTAAACCTACTAACATTCTTATAGTTGTAGTTTTTCCCGCACCATTAGGACCTAAAAAACCAAATATCTCCCCTTGCTTTATAGAAAGGTTTATTCCTTTAATTATCTCAGTATTTCCCAATGTTTTATGAAGATTTTCTATTTCTAAAACATTCATACATTTTCCTCCTTAACATGAGCTATACCTAGAATTATAAGTACAACAAATTAATAAATATCTATATAATTTCTTAATATTTATTAAATATGTTTTATAATTCTCAATATAAATATACCTGTATCTTTAAAATTTATCATTCTCTTAATAATAAATAAAAAAAAGAGCTTGTATTATTTAATTATAAGTAACTACAATAATAAACAACAAACTCTATTTAACATAATTATTTATTTTTATAATATTGATTTCTTTAAAATTTTATAGATTTAATCATCTATAAAAATACTTGTAATATTGCTAAAAGTATTACCCCTGGTATACCTAAAAAGCCCGCAATTAATGCAGTAATTGGATTTATTGCTAATCCAAAATTAAAATTAGCACCAACTAAATTTACTACATATAATATTACAACTCCAAGGACTCCATTTATAAGAATCTTTAATGGCCATTTTAAAAGTTTTATCATTACAAATAATAAAACTAATCCGATAAGACCATATATTATATATTGCTCATTCATACACAAACTCCTTTTTTATTATTTTGAAGAAATATTTCTTTGAAAAACATAATCATCAGTTACTTTAATTCCCTTTGATTTAGCTATAAGTAATAGATAATCATATCTTTTTTTAGCCATTTCTTCTGCATAGATTGCTACTTCTATTAATTTAGAATCATTCACATTATCGAACATACTTCGTGCTGCATCAATTTCAGACTTAGTATCCTCTAATTGCTCTATTAATTCCTTATTTACATCTATATCTTTGGTTCTATTAATTAAATATTCAATTATTTTATTTTTATTCATATAACTACCTCCAAACACTACTATTTAGAATTTTAGCCATAGGTTTGGATGTATATACTTAAATTATATATATTTTTTTGTATTATAGTAACACTTTTTTTAAAGAATTCATAATATATTACTATAAAAGCTTTTCACTCATATCAATAAAAAGTTCTAACTCCCATCTATATAACACCTTTTTTCTGGAACCCAATATCTATTGGGTTCCATTTTTATCTCTATAATTTGTTTTTAATAGCCAGTGATATTATAGTATAATGCTCGTGGACAGAGAAATTTGCTTTAAGAATTCTAAAAGTGAAGCTTAGTCTAATTAATGCATGCTCCCAATGAAACATTGTGACAAGCAATTAATTCAACAAATCTTCATTAAGAATTCTAAAAAGTAAATTTCAACGCCACTGCGCCCTTATACTATAATATCAACTTACTTGTAAAACAAATTTATATTTCTTTTCTACCTTCTAGTGCTTTAGATAGAGTTACTTCATCTGCATATTCTAGATCTCCACCAACTGGTATTCCTGCTGCAATTCTAGTTACTTTAACATCTAGTGGCTTTAATACCTTTGCTATATACATAGCTGTTGCTTCGCCTTCTATATTAGGATTAGTTGCTAATATAACTTCTTTTACATCTTCATTCATTCTTGCAACAAGTTCTCTTATCTTTATATCTTGGGGACCTCTTCCCTGCATAGGTGATATATTTCCATGCAATACATGATATACCCCATTAAATTCTTTTACTTTTTCCATTGTCATTATATCTTTTGGTTGTTCCACAACACATATTGTACTCTTATCTCTATTAGGATTTGAGCATAATGCACAAGGATCTTTATCTGTAAAGTTTCCACATGTTGAACAATACTTTATTGTCCCCCTTGCTTTAACTAATGCTGTTGCAAATTCTCTTACCTCATCATCAGGAAGGTTTAATATATGCAGAGCTAATCTTTGTGCTGTTTTTTTACCTATGCTTGGCAATTTTGCAAACTCTTCAATTAATTTTTCTATGGCCACTGGATAAAATTCCATATTGTAATCTCCTTTATATATCTCATGTATTAAAGCACGAAATCCTGTATTTATAATATTCTATAATAAAACAGTCAATTATATTTTAATATAATTCTTAATTATTTTTTATAATACTATCAACTGTACTTTTTACATATTAAAGATTCGAATTTAGATAGTTAAAAGCATACAGCTTGAGGGAATACCCTCTATTCTGTATGCTTTATTTTTACTTAGGATTTTATTAGATAATTTTTTATTTTATTATTTAAAATAATCCTCCCGGCATTCCACCAGTTAATTTTCCCATTTTGCTAGCAGTTTCTTCTTCTGCTTTTCTTAAAGCTTCATTAACTGCTGTAAGTACTAAATCCTCAAGCATTTCTACATCATCTGGATCTACTACTTCTGGTTTTATATTAATAGATTTAATTTCTTTTTTACCAGTTACTGTTACAGAAACAGCGCCACCACCTACTGATGTTTCAAATTCCTTTGTTTCAAGGTCTTTTTGCATATCTTCCATTTGTTTTTGAAGCTTTTGCGCTTGTTTCATAAGATTATTCATATTTCCTCCCCCGAAACCTCCAGGGAATCCTCCTTTTGCCATACAAATCCTCCTCTTAATAAATTTCTACTTTTTATTATAAAACATTTTCTTATTGTTTACTACATTAAAATACTGATTCTACTCGTCTAATATTTCAAAAGGCATACCATCTAACCTTTGTTTTAATAGTTCTTCTTTACTTGATTCATCAGATTTATTATTTTCAACTTCATATTTCACTATTATTTTATCTTTTAACACCTCAGAAAATACTTCATTAACAAGTTTTTTATATTCTAATTTTTCTAATCTTTCCTTATTAAAAGCATATGATGCTTCATATAGCAACGTAGCAACACCATTTTCAAATTTATATGGCCTTGCAGTCACTATTGATGCATATACAACCATAGCTCTTTTTGCTTTAAAGGCCTCTAAGATTTCTGACCACGCTCTTTTTATATTATCTATTGTTAATGATGAATTAACATTTACATTAACTTCTTCTTTTACAACAGATTGTTCTTTTGTTATTTGTTTTTCTTTAACTTTAATTTTATTATTTGATTCCAAGTCATTTGAAGCTAGATTTTCATTTATTTGTGAATTTGATACTACTTGTATTTTACCACTCTTTATATTTTCTTCTAGCTTATTTATTCTAGCAAGCATTACTTCACTTGATGTATCATATTCTATCTTGCACATCTTTATTATACTAAGCTCTAAATATAATCTGCTTTGTTTACTTACTTTAGAATTAGCTTCTCCTTCTTGAAGAATTCTAATTCCTCTCATTATTTCTTCAATACGTATTTTTTTACCTTGCTCTTTTATAAGTTCAATATTTTCAAGAGACATATCCAAAATCTCTTCTGGAGTATTAGAAACTTTAACCATAAGTAAATTTCTAAAGTGTCCTATTAAATCTTTTATAAATAAATGAATATCCTTACCTGAAAAAACTAATTTATCAATTATGACCATAGCTTTTTCTATATTTCTTTCTACTATTGAATTAGTTATGTCAAATAAATATTCATTTGTAACCAACCCTAATATACTTATTAAATTATCATATTTTATGTGATTATCTCCCATAGCTATTGCTTGATCTAAAATACTTAAAGAGTCTCTCATAGCACCATCAGCTACTCTCGCAATTAAATCTAGGCTCTTATCATCAACACTGACATTTTGTGCTTCTGTTATTTTTCTTAATCTATCTGCAATTTCTTTTTGATTAATTCTTTTAAAGTCAAATCTTTGACATCTAGATAAAATAGTTATAGGTAATTTTTGAGGATCAGTGGTTGCTAGTATAAATATAACATTACTTGGTGGTTCTTCTAATGTCTTTAAAAATGCATTTACCGCTCCCCCTGATAACATATGAACTTCATCTAATATATAAATCTTGTACTTACCCTCTTGTGGAGGATATTTTGTATCATCAATTATATCTCTTATTCTATCTATTCCATTGTTAGATGCTGCATCTAATTCTGTAACATCCATTGATAAACCTTCATTTATCTTTTTACACATTTCACATTCATTGCAAGGCTCTCCATCTTGAAGATTAAAACAATTTAATGCTTTAGCCATAACTTTGGCTGTTGATGTTTTACCTGTTCCCCTAGTTCCACAAAAAAGATATGCATGTGCAATTCTATCATTTAAAATTTCATTTTTTAATGTTGTTGTTATATGTTCCTGACCTACTACATCATTAAATGTCTTTGGTCTCCACTCTCTATATAAAGCTGTATATCCCAAAGGTTTCGCCACCTTTCTTTTTTCCATTAAATTATATATTTATTATACACTAATACCTATCAAATAATAAATTATATAAACTATATTTATTTATAATTATCATAATCGCATAAATAAATAATATTGGCTATATTTTAGTAAACTCCTAATATTTAAAATAGAGCCATAATATTTAATATTTCAACAAAATATTCTTGTCTTTAATTACCTATGGCTTAGTCATTTTTTTAATTTTTCATCCAACTTTATCCATAATAAATCTTAATTGTCTATTATTTAATTATTATCAACAAAATTTCTGCATTAAATATAGCTTTCATTATCTAATATATTCTCTTAATTTTGCTTCAATATCCAAAATATCAACACTGTTTTTTAATATGTCCATATGTTAAAATGAATATTAGTATTTTAGTAAAAGATTATATTTTAAACTGATTTTGATATATTAATAAGTTACATAAATTATAATTATCTAAATACTTAAACATAACTTAGTAAAAATTTTGGAGGTAGTAGATAAAATGAGTTTATATGATGATAAATATTTAGAAATAGCTAAAAATATCTTAGATAATGGGTATTATGATAATAATAGAACTGGTATGCCTACTTATAAAATACCCCATCAAGTAATGCAATTTAATTTAGAAAAAGAATTTCCTATATTAACAACTAAATTTGTTGCTTTTAAAACAGCTGTTAAAGAACTTTTATGGATTTTTAAGGATCAATCTAACGATGTAAAAAAACTTCAAGAACAAAACGTACATATCTGGGATGAATGGGAAATGGAAGATGGAACTATTGGAACATCTTATGGTTGGGTTGTTAAAAAATTTGATCAAATAGATAAACTTATAGATTCTTTAAAAAATAATCCTCAAGATAGAAGAATGATGCTTAATTTATGGCAAATACCTTATTTAGACGGCGGAGCTTTATGTCCTTGCTGCTTCCTAACTATGTGGGATGTAACTGATGGTAGACTTAATTGTATGCTTGTACAAAGAAGCGGAGATTGGCCACTTGGAGTTCCATTTAATACCAGCCAATATGCTGTATTAGTTCATTTATTAGCCCAAGTAACAGGACTTAAACCTGGATTATTTACTCATGTAATAAATAATGCTCATATTTACGAAAACCAAATTTACGGAATGAAAACTCAATTAGAAAGAAAAGATCAAGCTTATGATGCTCCAAAACTTTGGATAAATCCTGAAATTAAAGATTTTTATGATTTTACTCCTGAGGATATAAAACTTGAAAATTACAAGCATCATGAATCAATAAAAATGCCTGTTTCAGTTTAAAATTTAGTTGAGAAAGGGGACTTATACATGTTATCAATAATAGTAGCTATTGCTAAAAATAATGTTATTGGAAGTGATAATAAATTAATATGGCATATTTCTGAAGATTTAAAAAGATTTAAGGAAATTACCAGTGGAAAAACTATTATAATGGGAAGAAAAACTTTTGACTCTCTTCCTGGAGTATTACCTAATAGAAAACATGTGATTTTAACTAGAGATAAAAATTTTAAAGTTAATTCTGAATGTGTAGAAATAATTTATGATTTTGATGAGTTATTAAATAAATACAGTGATTCTGATGATGAAGTTTTTATAATTGGTGGTGGAGAAATTTATAAACAGTTATTATCTCATTGTAATAAACTATACTTAACAAAGATCAATAAAGATTTTGATGGGGATACTTATTTTCCACAAATAAATTATGATGATTTTAAAGTAGATTATAAATCAGATGTTATAACTGATGAAAAAAGCGGATTAGAATATAATTTTATAAACTTAACTAAAATAGTTTAAAGGATAAGAAAATGAGGGAATTTAAAATTTAAATTCCCTCATTTTCTTATCCTATTGTTTTGTCCTATATTGTTAATCCTATTGAAGAATAACCTAATTTAATTCGAAAAAAAATCCTTCATTCTCGGTGAAGGTTTATGTAAATAAACCGTGCACCTCGCTTCGATAAAAATTCCCTATACGTTACCTTAGCAGTTAGCTCAGACCAGATTGATCCACGGCACATGCAGTGTGCACTTATCGCTGCTTCCTTCCGGACCTGACGAGGTTCATACGCTTCCATTGCGTGGGACCCAGTCATCAACACCACTTACAAAGGTCAGACTATAAAAAATTAATACCTCTACGAGGAATTCAACCCTGCTATAGCGGATTGCAGGTTACAGGGCACCGCTAACTCCCCATCTAGCACGGAATGGTGGTATGAAGAGGATTTGAACCTCAATAACATTTTTTCATCTTGAAAAAACTATGCCTCCATCAGGCATCAAACCATGTTAAACATTATGCATTTTCTATACTTTTATATAGTAACACATACTATCTATAAATACAAGACAATACTATTAATATAGTTTTGTAAATTTATATATTATTATGAATTTCTCTTAAGTTTTTCCTTTAATATTAATATTTATTTAAATTAAAAAATATTAATATTTCTACATTGCCAATTCATAATATCATATATATTTTTTTGATTCAACCTTTTGTTTAAATATTATTTAACTATATATTTTTATCTATATTTCACCATATTTAACTTATATGTTTCTAAACAAAAAAATAAGAAACACATAATGTAAATTTATTAAAAAATGTGTTTCTTAATTATATATTTTATTAAACTCTATAATCTATCTACATGTCATAAATAGAAAAACCAATAAATTCTTGGCGGAGAAAATGGGATTTGAACCCATGATAGAGCGTGAACCCTATACACGCTTTCCAGGCGTGCTCCTTCAACCACTCGGACATTTCTCCAAAGGCATAATGCTTTTTTTATAATATCATATAAAAAAGCCTAATTCAACTGAATATTTTCTTACTTATTTTTAATTTTTCTAATATAAATAATTAAAGAAAGCCCTAAAACTATTCCTATTATACTTATTAATTGAGCAACTCTTATTCCACCCCACATTAAACTATCAGTTCTAAGTCCCTCAATAAAAAATCTGCCTACAGAATATAAAATAATATAACTAGATATAACTATTCCATTACTATTTTTTTTCTTTTTATAAAGTATAATAATTAGGATAATACATACTATCAAATTCCAAACAGATTCATATAAAAATGTAGGATGATAATATGTTCCATTAATATACATTCCTTTTTGTATAAACTGTGGAAACTTGCTTATAAATTCATAAGTTACTTCTCCTCCATGTGCTTCACTATTCATAAAATTACCCCATCTACCAATAGATTGAGCCAATATTATTGATGGTGCTGCCACATCTAAATAATCTAAAAAATTTATTTTTCTTACTCTTGCATATACAAATGCAGCTATTAATCCTGCTATTAGTCCACCATGTATAGCTAAACCACCTTGTCTTATATTAAATATATCAATTAAATTTTCTTTATAATTTTCAAATTCAAATAAAACATAATATAATCTTGCTCCAATAATAGCTATTGGAAAAGCTACAAGAAATCCGTCACTTAAAATATCAAAGCTTAAATTTTTCTTATTGCAATTATAATAAGCCAATATTAATCCAAATAGAACTCCAGTTAAAATCATAATGGCATACCATCTAATATCAAAATTTCCTACTTTAAAAGCTATTGGGTTCATAAATACCACACTCCTCTTCATTTGTATCTTATTTTACTAAATTCAATTAGTTCAAATATCACTTCTACTTAAATATTTTATTTTAGGATAATTAATTTTAACATTGTTTTTATTATAGGTCTTACTAATTATTTCATATATCCACAAGCTTTTAAAGGATATAATTTCCTGAAAAATAAAAAATCTAATTTAAATCAAATCTATATTTTAAAATAATGATTATATTTATGTTAATATACATATAAGTTTATTCTTTAATTAGGAGGACAAATTTATGAAGAAAATTTTTAAATTTCAAGGAGGAAATAATATGTGGTTTTATTTTGCATTATTATCTGCACTTTTTGCAGCTTTAACATCTATATTAGCTAAAATAGGTATCGATAATATAAATTCTAATCTTGCCACTGCAGTTCGTACAGTTGTAGTCTTAATTATGGTATGGGGAATGGTTTTTATATCAGGAACTCAAAGCCAAATATCTAATATAAGTCAAAAGAGTTGGGTATTTTTAATATTATCTGGAATCGCTACAGGACTATCTTGGCTGTTTTATTATAAAGCCCTTCAATTAGGTGATGCGTCAAAAGTTGTTCCAGTGGATAAATTTAGTGTTGTTATAAGCATGATATTAGCATTTGTAATACTTAAAGAAACTATAACATTAAAAACTATTATAGGTGGACTTTTAATAACACTCGGTACTTTCGTTATGATATTGTAACTATAACTATAATTTCAATAATGCATATGTAACAAAAAAAATTCTACACTAAATAATATCAGCGTAGAATTTTTTCAGTCTCTGTTTTAAATATGTATTTACATATGAAATAAGTAAAATGGTATTGTAATTGTACTTTTAGTATTACTAAGTTTAATTACTCCGTCCATTTATATATGTGTATATTAACACATTATTAGAACGTAGCTCTATTTTTATTTAACTAAACTTTTTATCGTATTTTGGGCTTATTATCTTATAAACAACAGTACTTAAAAGTATTCCTAATATACATCCAACTAATACATCTGATGGATAGTGAACATATAAATATATTCTTGAAAATCCTATAAGCGTTGCTAATATAAATGCACCAATTCCCATTTTTTTATTTGCCATATATATAATTGTCGCTGCTGCAAATGAAGACATGGTATGTCCAGATGGGAATGAAAAACTTGTAGGTGCCTTTATAAGCAATTGTATATTTTCAACAAAATTAAAAGGTCTTTCTCTTTCAACTAGTGGTTTTATGATTCCATCACCAATTACTGCACCAATACATAGTGTACATAGCATTATAAAACCATATTTCCTATATTTTTTATTAGCTATAAATGCCAAGCCTATAACTATCCATATAAATCCCATATTTCCTAAATAAGTTATTATAGGAAAGATTTTATCCATCATTGGATTATATAAGTTGGTTCGTATAAACTCTAAAATCTTATTATCAAACATCTGAATAAACTGCATTAATTTCCTCCAAATTTATAAAATTTTTACTACTATTTATAATGTATATTATAAGTTTTTTATTATAACATACATTATAACATCTTCTATAATAATTTATTTTTATTAATTTTTCTTTTTAATTTAAAGAACTCCATAAGTAATTTTGAACATTCCTCATCATATAACCAATTAACATTAACAAACGAATCTAATCTTTTATTATCTATAAGATTTATTATAGACCCACAAGCACCCATATCCTTATTGAAAGTTCCTATATGTAGCCTTGATATTCTACTTTGAATTATAGCACTAGCACACATAGAACATGGCTCTAAAGTAACATACATTTCCGTACCTTTTAATCTCCAATCCCCCAAGAACTTAGCTGCTTTTCTTATGGCTAATATTTCTGCATGAGCCGTTGCGTCTTTTAATGTTTCTTTTAAATTGTGTGCTTTTGATATAACAATATCATCTTTTACTATAACTGCACCAATTGGAACTTCACCTTTGGACATTGCTATCCTTGCTTCTTCCTTAGCAATATCTAAAAAATTCATATTTTCACCTCCACAAAAAAGACTGCTGATTATTTTTGCCAGCAGTCTTTTATGATTATTCGTTATCTGTAAATATTCTAACTTTTTTAATTCTATTTTTATCTATATTTTCTACGATAAATTTCATATTATCGCACTCAATTTCTTCTTTTTCTTCGGGCATTCTTCCAAGTTCTCCAATTATAAGGCCTCCAACAGAGTCAAATTCATCTGATTCCATATCAGTACCTATTAAATCACCAATATCATGAAGTCTCACACTACCATCTACTATATATTCATTTTCTTTAATCACTTCAATGCTAGTATTGGCATCATCATATTCATCTTCTATATCACCAACAATTTCTTCTATCAAATCTTCTATAGTAATTATTCCAACAGTACCACCATATTCATCTAGCACAACAGCAATGTGATTTCTTTCTTTTTTCATTTCCTTAAATAATTCTACAATCCTTTTAAATTCAAATGTATAAAACGGTTCTCTTATGTATTTAGTCATTTTAAAGTTTTCTCTAGGATTTTCAAGCATTAGTAAATCCTTCACATTTAATATACCAATAACATCATCTATAGTTTGATTATAAACTGGTATTCTAGAAAATTGTTCTTCTTTTATAATCTTTAATACATCCTCATAAGTTGATTCAGAATCTAAAGCAGTAACATCAACTCTTTGAACCATTACATCTTTTACTTGAAGATCAGCAAAATCAAATACGTTGAATATCATTTCTTTTTCAACATTTTCTAATACGCCTTCTTCTTCACTTACATCTACCATTGTTTTTAATTCTTCTTCAGTAATAAATGGTTCCGTAGCTTTAGGATCTCCACCTAAAATTTTTATAAAAAATGATGATATAGCTGTAAACATATATACAAAAGGTTTAAATATAATAACTATTAACTTTATAGGTTTACTAACTTTTAAAGCAACAGAATCTGACCTTTGCTTTGCAATAGATTTAGGCGTTATTTCTCCAAAAATTAATACTAATATAGTCATAACCCCTGTAGCTATTCCTACTCCACCTGAACCAAATATATTAGTTGCAAGCACGGTAGCAAGACCTGATGCGGCAATGTTGGCTATATTATTACCGATTAATATAGCTCCTAATAATTTATTTGGATCTTCTGTAAGTTTTTCTACTAATTTTGCTTCTGGCACGCCTTCTTCCACCATATGTCTTAGTCTAATCTTATTTATAGACATTAATGCTGTTTCTGACATTGAAAAAAATGCTGACAGCATAAGTAATATTATTAAAGTTACTATCTCCCACGTATAACTAGGGTCCAACAAAAATCACTCTCCTAATTGATTTAATAATTATATTTTACTCAACATTATATCATAATATTATTAAAAGTAATATATTGGATTAATATAAAAAACATCAGCTTAATTTATTAAAATACCAATATTAATATCTTAATTTATCATACTGATGTTTTGAGTTATTTTTCTAAGAATATTGATATTTAGCACTCTCAAAACTAATTTCTTAGTCCACAAACTTCATACTAATTATAAATACCTTAATTTATTTTACTAATATTTTATCTATATTTTAAATCAATAGGTTTTTAAAACAAAGCCGTTATTTTAAATCACTTAGTGTAGGCATTGACGCTATTGCACCATAATTAGTGCATGTTATTGCACCTACTTTGTTAGCAAATGTAATAATGTTTTTCCATTCTTCAAAACCTATATTTTTCTTATCTTCAATTTCAGCTACTTGTTTTAATACAGCACCTACAAATGAATCTCCTGCACCTGTTGAGTCTACTTGCTTAATTTTTATTGATGGTATTATTTCATTTTGTCCTAATACGCTTAAGTAAGTTCCTTTTGAACCTAAAGTAATAGTTGCTACTTTAACACCTAATTCATGTAACTTTTTAACTCCAGCTTCCAAGTCTTCTTCCTTTGTTATTAAAGTTAATTCTTCATCACTTAATTTTGTAAAATCACTCTTTTTTAAAAATTCTATACAGTCTTTTACAAATAAATCTAACTTTTCATCAGTTATTAATGCATCTCTATAATTAGGATCAAATGATATATATATGTTCTTAGATTTTGCATAGTCCAATAGTTTATAGTAAGTATTTTTTAATTCTCCATCTAAAAATCCTGTAGCTGATCCAAAATGTATTATGTCACATTCACTTATCTTTGATGTATCAATATTATCAAATGAATATTCTCCATCACTACCTCTTAAAAAGTCAAAGTTACGTTCTCCATTTTCATCTATTCCAACTAAAGCAATTGTAGTGCTTCCTTTTTCAACAGTCATATCTGTATTTATATTTAAATCTTTTAATAATTCAACTAAGTATTTACCAAAGAAGTCACTTCCAACTTGGCCTAAAAAGTATGTATTTCCTTCTAGCTTACTTATACTTGCCGCTACATTAGCTGGAGCTCCACCTGCTTTTTTTTCAAATTTTTCTCCATATTTTAATCCTTTATTATCAACACATACCATGTCGATTAAAAGTTCACCAATACAAAAAACATTACTATTCATATCTTACACTCCTTAAATTCCATACATTTAATTCATTAATTTTTACTTTACTATTATCTTTAATTTCAATATCTAAACACTCTTCTTCAGGGAAATACATAAATGTAGTTACTTCTAATCCATCCTGATAATATATTTCCATAACTGAATTATCTATAAATATATGTAGATCAAGATTATCTTCAGCCTTTAACTTAAACTTTCTAATGCCTTTTCCGCCTAATTCCATATTATTTCTATCTATAGTGCACACTTCAGATTTCTTATTATAATTTAATCTTATATTTTCATCTCCAAAGTTAAATGCTATATCTATATTTTCAGATTCTTTTATATCTAAATTTAATTTTATTTCTTTATTTCTTGAATTAAGCTTCATCTTATATAAATCAAATTCATCATTACTAATTTCTATTTCTTTTTTATCTCTTAAAGCTTCTAATTGTTTCAATGGCTTTTGATATATTACATTATTTTTGTATTCTAATGCTCTAGGCATTGTTAAAGAAAACATCCAACCTTCTTCTGAACTTAGATATTCTGAATCTTTATCTGGCATACCTATCCATCCAAGCATTATATTCTGATTTTCATGTTTAAATACTTGAGGTGCATAAAAATCAAATCCCATATCTAATTCTTTAAAGTCGCTATGATTGTTTAATGAAACATCATTTAAATCTAAATCACCTATTATATATCCTGATTGATATATATTTTGATTCCTTAAGTTTTCTGCCTCTAATCCTTGTGGTGAAAATAAAAATGCAAATTTACTATCACTCACTTTAATTAAATTAGGACATTCCCACATGTATCCAAAGTCATCTAAATCGGTTTTTAATTCTCCAATAAACTTCCATTTTTCTATATCAATTGATTTGTATAATAAAGTTCTTCCCTTTAACCTATCAGTTTGAACACCTAATACCATATAATAAGTATTGTCTTCTTTAAAAATAAATGGATCTCTAAAATGGGTTGTATATCCTTCTGGTTGCTTAAATATTACTGGTCCTTTCTTTTCAAAAGTTCCATCTTTATAATAATTAGCTATGCATTGATACGATTCCCTATTGTTATTTTCGTCTTTTACATTACCAGTATAAAATAATTTTAATGTATCATCTTTAACATAAGCTCCACCTGAATAGCATCCATTTTTATCAAACCAATCTACAGGCTTTAATATTATTTCTGGCTTAGTAAAATTTATAAAATCACTTGTTTTTACTAATCCCCAGTGTTTATTTTTATGTTCACATCCAAATGGATTCCATTGATAAAATATATGAAATTTATTATTGTAATAGCTTAATCCATTAGGATCATTTACTAAACCAAATGGCATTTCTAAATGAAAATTATTTCTCCAGTTGCTATTATTTGAATTTTTATAGTACCAATCTAAATCTTTATTTATTTCTTCGTATACATTTTTATCCTGCATAGTTTTCCTCTCTTTTGTTTAAGTTATTTTTCTTACACTTTCTCTTTCAATTAACCTTAATGAACTATTATCATCTTTATTTATCTCTTTTTCATTTATTAAATCTAAAATGCCTTGTGCTGTTCTTTCTCCTATAAGATCATAATCAAAAGCGACTGTTGTTAGTGTTGGATATGAAACACTTCCTATATCATATCCTCCAAATCCTGCTATAGAAATATCCTCTGGAACCTTAATATTATTTTCATGAAGGTATCTAAGTACCCCTAAACATACATTATCAGTTGCACAAACTATTGCTGTTGGTTTATAATCTACAACTTCTTTAGCCTTTTCATATGCTTTTTTAAACGAGAAATCAGTCTCTACAAATTTAACATCTGAATTTAAATTATCCTTTTTAAATTCATCTATAAAACCTTTTTTTCTATCTACTCCAACTGCTATATCCCATTCATCTACACCTAAGAAAACAACTCTTTTATGACCATTTTCTTTAAAATAATTCCCCATAATTTTACCTGCTTCGTAATCATCAATTTTCATGTAATTAACATAATCACTCTTTTGACCTGTAAACATTATTGGTATATTTAACTTATTTATAAGCTGTATATGCTCTTTAGTAATAGCCATAGCATTAATTATTATTCCATCAACACCTTGTTGATATAAATTGTTTATATTAGAAATTTCTTTTTCTATATCTAGTTCACTTATTAAAATTATTCCTTGGTAATCATTTTTATCTAATACTCTGTTAATTCCTGTTAATAACTTTCCAACTGTGACAGAATCAATTCTTGGAAGCACTATTCCTATTAACTTGCTATTTTTAGTTTTTAATCTTTTAGCAAAAAAGTTAGTTTCAAAACCTGTTTTTTCTATTGCCTCTTGTATTTTTTTAGCTTTTTCTT
This sequence comes from uncultured Clostridium sp., assembly GCF_963527835.1. Lineage (GTDB taxonomy): Bacteria > Bacillota > Clostridia > Clostridiales > Clostridiaceae > Clostridium. The sequence goes on from NZ_CAURTC010000014.1 coordinate 42,130, forward strand.
CACTTACATATCCATTATTTAAATATCTAGACACACTACTTTTTGATACATTAACCATATTCGCAATGTCTTGAATCGTTACTTTTCTTTTCATAAAATCCTCCACATAAGTTTTAATAACTCCATGATAACTATAATAATATTATTGCATACTATCAATACTATTATCTTATGTGTAATAACAAAAATTTAAAATAGTTTTATATAATGATATAGATTTAGTAAGAAATTAATCTCACTAAATCTATACAATTTTTTTATTTTATTTTTTATTCTTCTGACTTAAATAAGAAATATGTTAAACAGAATGCAACAGCCATTGCAACACCGTTTATTAATAAATATCCTGGTAAACTATTCATATATAATAATGTACCTGGAAGAGCTGTAACTCCCATTCCTGTTCCTGCTAACTTAAGCATTCCTGCAAGCATACCACCTGCTGCTCCACCTATACAACCAAATACAAATGGTTTTATAAATCTTAAGTTTATTCCGAATATAGCTGGTTCTGTAATTCCTAAGAATGCTGGAATAGCTGATGAAATATATAATGAACGTTTTTTCTTATCTCTTGTCTTTAATGCAACTGCAACTGCTGCTGCACCTTGTGCTACTATTCCACAAGTAATCATTGCATTGAATGCATTAGTTCCTGTTGTTGCTAAAAGTTCAACTTCTAAAGCACTAAATGCATGATGTATCCCAGTTACTACTATTATTTGGTGAACTCCACCTACTACTAATCCGCCTAAACCAAATGGAAGAGACATAAATCCTTTAATTGCTCCAAATACCCAAAGTTCCATTGTATGCATTAATGGACCAACAACTAATAATCCCAGTATCATTGCAACTAATAATGTTATAAAAGGAGTAACTATTAAATCAAGTACATCTGGTATAACTTTTTTAAGTGCCTTTTGAGTTTTAGCTGCTATAATTCCTAAAACTAATGCTGGTAATACTGATCCTTGATATCCTACAACTGGTATTGATAATCCAAGCATTGATAAATATATTGGACTTTCTGTACCTGCTGCTACCCCATAAGCGTTAGGTAATTGAGGTGCTACAAGCATAAGACCTATTACCATACCTATAACTGGTGTTCCACCAAATTTTTTCATTGTTGACCATGCAACTAATGCTGGTAAGAACGCAAATGCTGTATCTGTTAAAACTTGTGTGAAAAGAATGAAGTTTTCATTCATTTCAACACCTAAATTTTGAAGTAAGCCTCTTAATCCCATAAATAATCCTGTTGCTACTAACACTGGAATTATTGGAACAAATACATCTCCAAAAGTTCTAGAAATCTTTTGTAACATTGTCATTTCACTATATGCATCTTCTTTTGCACTAGTATTGGATAAATTATCTGATTCATTAACTATTTGTGAGTATACTTTATTAACGAATCCTGTTCCTAAAATAACTTGATATTGACCTGCTGCAAAAAATTGACCTTTAACTCCATCTATATTTTCTATTGATTTTTCATCAATTTTCTCTTTATCTTTTAGTATAATTCTAAGTCTAGTTGCACAATGCTCTATAGACTTTATATTTTCTTTTCCCCCGATACTTTTTAATATCTCTTGCGCCACAACTTGCTCTTTCATACTCATTTCCTCCTAATTAATTTTTCTAGCTAACCGTTTTCATGAATTTATGATACCAGTTCCACATTTCTATGTCAACACTTTTAAAAATATAACTGAACTTACCATAAAAATGTTATAAATTATTGACTTTAAATACCATGAGCTAGTAAATACTAAAATTAAACAAAATTTAAGTTATTTCATTTAAATTATAGAGGTATTTTTCCTTAAATAATAATAATAATAAAACTATAATTATATATTTCGAAGTATTATTATCTATCTTAATTTAATACTTTATGACATCAGTTCCATATAAAAAGTAAATAATATTATTCATACTAAGTTAAAAATTATAGTTAATTACATAAAATTATCACTCTAAAATCCAAAACATTTTTAAAATAATGTCTTATGAAATCCTAATAAAAAATTTATTTACTTATTTCCTAATTCTAGTCATTTTATATTTTTATAAATTAAAATATAAAAAGTCACATCATTAAAAATGATGTGACTTTTTTTACATATTATCTTACATATTATTTTTAAGAAAAATATTTACTAACTTTTCTATTTCAGTATTTAAAGCTAGTTGAACTATCTTTCCATTATTTAATTCAAAATTATATTTCTTAAGACCTTCAATATTAGTAGTATAAAATTTTTTTATTTTTGAATTATTATCATTCTTAGCTTCTAAAGCATATAAATTTTTTATAGAACCTTTGTCCACCTTTAATGCAATTTTTCTTTTACTCATATTAAATATTTTAGTTACAGTTAAAGTTCCATCAAAAAATTCATACTCATAATCAACATACATACACATACTAGTTAAAAATAAAACTACTGATAATAACATTACTGATATAGCTATCATTAATGATAAAAAAATTATAAATAAAGATAGTATAAACAATACTATTGAAATCTTTTTCATTACTTGGCTACTTTCATGCGATCTGTCTGAAGGAATAAATTGTTCAGCAAAAATCTCCATGCAATATACTTCCTTTCCTTTGTTATGACTTATGCGTTTTTACTAATTACTTAATTTGTATAACATGAATTTAGTTTACATATATATATTTTAATTGAATTTACTAAAAAATGCATTATAAAATTTAATATTTCCCTTATTTCGTTAAACTGCACAAAATTTAATACATAATTATCCATATAATGAACAAAAAAATTTCAATAACATGCTTTGATACAGTGTTGATATGTACATAAGTTGAAGTGAACTGAGTAATTGTACTTAGGAATGCTAAATTTATACCCTAACAATACTTTAAGATTAAATATTCTTACTAAAGTTTTTTAGTCATGTTTTATGTTTATTTTTATTTGAATTGTAATATAATAAAGATATAAAAAAGTGCCATGCGGGTAACATGACACTCTCCTAGAACGTTTTTTAGTATTAGGGCTATTAGATTTTTAACGGTTAAGGAAAAGAATGCTTATCTTTTAGGATTAGATGGGGCATTCTTTTCTTTTGTTTTAAAATAAAATTATCAAGACCTACTTAAAAAAATATTAGTATACTGTACTTTAATATATTATATATATTATGTTTAAAATTTTAAAAAATAGAGATAAAAATACCGTAAGATTCATTTCTGAATAATGCGGTATTTTTATTAATTATTCGATTTTAAGTTAGGACGTAAGATAATAAAATTCTGTATCATCCTTATATTAATACTTATTGTTTAGGATCAGCGGTACTTATTGTACTATATGTTTTAAATATTGAACCAACTCTATCCTTTAGATCAAAGTACCCTGAACCCATCATTATTGTTGGTTTAACTTTTAGAGCATTTGGTCTTCCATTTTCCAAACAGTCTTCATTCGCATATACTGCAACAATTTCTCCAATAAACATCGTAAAATCAAATATAGGAATTGTCTGTATCACCTTACAAAGATAATTTACAGGACATTCTTTTATCATTGGCGCATTTCCTGCATCATCATAAAATGAATCAAAAACATTCGATTTATCTTCTTTATTACCAGAGATACACCCACAAAAATCAGTCTTATCAATAGACTCAGAGGATGGTATGTTTACACTAAAGAATCCATTTTCCAATACGCCTGAAGTTGTATAGTGGGAATTTTTCAATGAAATATACAATACAGGCTTCTCACTTACAACACCATATGCGCCTAGTGTGGCATAGTTTGGCTTTCCATTAACCATCGCCCCTGCTAAAACTGTAATAAATGGTCCAAAAGGGATATTTGCTATTTTCTTCTTTATCATATTCTTTCTCCAATCCAATTATTTATTTGTTGCAACAATAATAATTATACGGATAAATAAAAAAAAGTATAGACTATTTCTTTTCTATGAGTTATCATATAGATAGATCACGCCCAAAAATAAATAATCTTAGCATCACAATATCAAATAATTGTAATTTAGCACATTACACTCATCCTGTATTTTTCATGCTATCATAATAGCACTCACACATAAAATGGAAAATAGTTTTTTTTATAATACCGTATTATTCAGTTTTCAAAGATCATTGTTCGTACTTTACGTTTCTAGTCTTAATTCTTAATATTCTCATTAAAAGGTATTATTGGTGTTAGTATAAATTAGTGGACACAAGTAAAATGTATTTATTTAAGTAAGGATGTGTCCATATGGGTAATGGTAAGAGATATACACAAGAATATAAGAATATGATAGTAGACAGGAATGACGTTAGCGGAGCTAAACAGCGAATATGGTATTGCGAGAAATCAACTATGAGTGGGTTGGATTGATAAGAAAAAAGAAATAAAGAAAATAAAAAATTTAAGCAGATTATTGAACAAATATATAATAAAAACAAAGGTAGATATGACTCACCAAAGATTTATTATTTAATGAAAAGATAAGGTTACATTATATTTATTTAAGAATGTACTTTGGTAATAAAAAATCCACAAACTATAGTATATAATAGTTTGTGGATTTTAATTGGTATCCCCAGTAGGAATCGAACCTACATCTGTCCCTTAGGAGGGGACTGTTCTATCCATTTAACTATGAGGACTTGAATTATGAAATTATATATTAAATTTTATTATAGTTATTATCCATTGTCAAGTAATGCTATTTATACAATCCATCTTCACTAAAGCAATTAAAATGTTGAGATATGCAATATGTAAAGTTGGCATTGTAATTGGACTTTGAGAATCAGAATTTTATATTATGTCCATCGAACTTACTCAGCGACTATACAGGAGTCGAGTTTCCTCTTTTTAATTCACATTTGCTGCTTGTCTCAATTTTATATTGGGAGCAAGCTAAAATGGGACTATACTCACTTTAACATTCCAACCAAGTTAAATTACTAAAAGCATTACCTTTTATTAATGTTAGTATTTTAATATAAAGGCGAATCTGACATTAGAATTTACTTTTTAGAATCCTTAATAAAGATTTGTTGAATTAATTGCTTGTCAAAAGTAAGTGTCCAAATTTTATATTTGGTAACATGAACTTTCACACCGTACAATGTTTCATTGGGAACACGCATTAATTAGACTAAGCTTTATTCTAGTATTCTTAAAGTAAATTCCTTAGCTCAGTGAGCTTTATATTAAAATATTCAACATACTTACTTAAGTTTTTTACTAAGTTCTAAATAGCTATCTTCTACTTCTTCTAATGGTAAGTTTCCTTTTATTAGTTCTTCTTCTGGTCTTTGTTTTAATTTATTATAGAATTCTAATCCCATTTCTATGTTACTTTTATCATTATTGCTTTTCTCTATAATGTAAAACAACATATCTTCTGCTTTATCTAACTTATTCATTAATTCATAGAACTTAAAGATTTCCATATCACTTTCTAGTGGAACATCATATTCTCTTAAATCATTTATTAAACATTCTATATCTTTAATATACTTATCATTATTAATCTCTTCCTCATCATATATTTCATAAAAGGCTTCTAGTGATTTTAAATAATAATTTAACATCATTGATTCATCATTATCTTTTAAGCAAATCTTTCCTTGTAATTGCAATAATTCTCCTAGTGCAATATATTTCCCTAAATTATAAGAAGCATCTTTACTAATTATTTCTCTAACACTATTAAACGATAAAGTATCAATAGCATTTATATCTAATCCAACTAAATTTTTAAGCTGAGTATTTACTGCAATTTTAGCCTTTTTAATTTCCTCATTTATTAGTTTTTTATTTACTTCTTCCTTTATTAAATCTAAACTGTTTTCCATTTCCTTCATATAATCATTTTTAAACATTAATCTATCACTTCCCAATACCTAATATTCGAATTTAAATACTTTATTAACTTTCTTCCTTACTAAGTCTACAATTTTAGTAATCAATGGCGCTGATAATATTATTACTGCTAAAGATATTATCCAATGTCTTAATTTTAATTTTTCTAACGTAAAAATCACTCTTCCTGCTGGAGTAATAAATGCAATTACAACTATACCAAACATTAATACTACTAAACAAAATTTAAATGTTGTTAATGGTCTTGATACTTTAAGTAAAATAATCATGCTTACTCCAGCAAACATAAGTAATGCTAAAGTTCTACTATACTCTATTGAAGCTCCTACATAAAGTGAAATTATAAATGTTAATGTTGTAAATAAAGCTAAAAATATACCATTAGGAATACTAACAGTTAAAATTCTATGTAAAAATCCTTTCTTTACTCCACCTTCATTAGGAAGTAAAGCCAAGAAAAATGCTGGAATACCAATCGCACAACTTCCTACTAATGACATTTGTATTGGTAAAACTGGGAATGGTAAAAGTAATAATGAGAAAACTAAAGCTAATATTATAGAATATACTGTCTTTGATAAAAATAACTCAGCAACTCTTTCTAAATTATTTATTTGTTTTCTTCCTTCTTCAACAACCTTAGGCAACGCTGAAAAGTCTGATTTTAATAATACTAACTGTGCCACTGCTTTAGTTGCATCTGATCCATTTGCCATTGCTATTCCACAATCTGATTCTTTTAATGCAAGTACATCATTTACCCCATCACCTGTCATAGCAACAGTATGCCCTAAAGTTTGAAGTGATTTAACTATTCTCTTCTTTTGATGAGGCGTTACTCTTCCAAAAACAGTATTACTTTTAATCATTTCATTAAATTTTTCTTCATTTTCCGGAAGATTTCTAGCATCTATTGAGTTTTCCCATCCATTTACTCCTGCCTTTTTAGCAACAGTTGAAACAGTCAGTGGATTATCACCTGATATTATCTTAACTTCTACATCTTGTTTATTAAAATATTCTAGTACATCTGGTGCTTGTTCTCTAATTATGTCTTCTATTAATATTAAAGCCACCGCTTCAATTTCTCCACTTAATTTATGATTAAGTTTATTATTTTTAACCTTACCTAAAAGTAATACCCTTCTTCCCTTTGCAGCTTCCTCATCTACTAATGATTTAATATCACTATATTCTTTGTTTAATATAATTTCTGGTGCTCCCATTACCCAAGTACCTAAATCTTTAAAAGTAGCTCCACCCCATTTTCTTTTAGATGAAAATACTATTTTATTTGTACATTCTAAATTATTATTAAACTCTTTGTATCTTTCTAATATGGCTTTTTGAGTTGCATTACTACTAGGAAGATTCTGCATAAGTGCAGCTAATACTGTATCTATATCTTCTAATTTAATATCACTAATATTTTTTATTTCAACTAATTTTAAATTTCCTTCTGTTAATGTACCAGTTTTGTCTAAGCATAGTACATCTACTCTAGCTAAAACTTCTGTTGAACATAATTCTTGAACTAACGTATCATACTTAGCTAGTTTAACTATTGCAACTATAAAAGTAGCACTTGTTAAAAGTACTAATCCTTCTGGAATCATTCCTATAATTCCAGCTACAGTACAAATAGATGCTTGCTGCCACGTTACATTATTTATCATAAGTTGAGTTACTGTAAGTAAAATTGATAACGGAATTATTATCCATATTATTACTCTAAATATTTTATTTATAGCATTTTGTAATTCTGAGTTTATTAATTTAAACTTTTTAGCTTCTTCTGCAAGTCTTGATGCATATGTTTCTTTACCAACGCTAGTTACTTTGGCATATGCTTCCCCAGCTACAACAAAACTTCCAGAAAATAATTTATCATCACTATATTTTATAATAGAGTCGGATTCTCCAGTTAACATAGATTCGTCAACCTCTAGTTCTACTGATGAAATAACTTCACAATCTGCTAGTATTTGTGCTCCTGTATCCAAATACAATATGTCATCTAAAACAATTTTTTCTAAAGGTATTTTTTTTACCTCTCCATTTCTTAAAACATTAGCGTAAGCTTCATTTATAACAGATAATTTTTCTAATGTTTTTTTAGCTCTAAGCTCTTGTGCTATACCAATTAAAGTATTAACTAATATAACGCCAGCAAATATCGAATTTTTAGGTGATCCAGCTATTATTACTATAATTGCTAATATAAAATTTATAGCATTAAAACTAGTAAATAAATTAGCTCTAATTATTTGCCATAATGTTCTTGATGGAGCTTTTGGAATATAATTTACTTTTCCTTCAGCAATTCTTTCAGTTACTTCTTCATCACTAAGGCCCATAAGATCATTATTTTTCTCCAGTGCATCTATATCCATTTGATTCTCCTCTACTTTATTTATCTTCATTTTATTTATCGTATTATTTATCGTAATTTTTTATATAATTAACAATATTTTATCTACTATAATAATTATATCCTTTTTTATGTTATTTTCCTTTAATTTTATATTAAAATAAATTTAAATAAATCTTATTATATATTCTAAAATTCTTATTTTTTGGCTAGAATTAAATTGTATACTTATCATTTAAGTATTTACTGCTATCTTTTAAATAATGCATTTTTATAATATACTATATTATGTAGTAATTAAATTTAAGGATGTGTAAATATGATAAGGACCATAATATTTTTTATAGCCATAATTTTTAGTTTATTATTCGTATCTATGAATAAATTAAAAATTAAATCCTTAGAAAAGAAAGGCAATTTAAAAGAAAAAACAGAATTTATTCATAAAGTTACTTCTAAGTGGGCAAGATTTATAATGAAAGCTTGTGGTGCGAGAGTTAATGTGATAGGATTAGACAATATACCTGAAGGTGAAACTATATTATTTATATCTAATCATCAAAGTAATTTTGATATTCCATTATTAATGAGTTCTATCGATGTACCAAAAGGCTTTATTGCAAAAAAGGAATTAGAAACTCTTCCTTTTATTAGTACATGGATGAAATACATAAATTGCGTATTCATGGATAGAAAAAATTTAAGGAAGTCTGCTGAAGCAATAGTTCAAGGAATTAACATACTTAAAACTGGCTATTCTATGGTTATATTTCCAGAAGGTACTAGAAGTAAGGGAAAAGAAATCGGTGATTTTAAAGCAGGTAGTTTTAAATTAGCTTTAAAATCAAAATGCGTTATAGTTCCTCTTACTATTAATGGAACTTACAAATTATTAGAACAAACCAATAGAATAAAGTCGGCAAATGTAGAGCTTGTAGTACATGCACCAATTTATACAAAAAATCTAACAAAGGAAGAGCAAGATGAACTTCCAAATAAAGTTAGATCAATAGTGTGCAGTAAATATAGAGATAATTAGAAATTCCAAAACTTATAAATTGCAAAACTTTCAAAATTTGTAAGTTTTTTAGATTTGACATTATATAAACTACTCTGTTAAACTTATTTTATTTGACTTATGTAAATTAAGTAATATAAAGTAACCAATTTTAGATAAAAGAAACGAGGATATTTAATGAACGATAACAAATTTTATTCTTTAGGTCTTAAAGACACAATTGTAAAAGCAATAGATGATTTAGGATTTAATACCCCTTCTCAAATACAAGAAGAAAGTATACCTGTAACACTAGAAGGTTTTGACTTAATTGGTCAAGCACAAACTGGTACAGGAAAAACTGCAGCGTATGGTTGTCCTATACTTAGCAGATTAAATGACACGAACGGAATTAAAGCACTTATTTTAGCTCCTACAAGAGAGCTTGCTGTACAAGTAAATGATGAGCTTAAGAAGCTTTCAAAATATGAAAAAGCAAATGTATTACCTGTTTATGGTGGAGAGTCTATCGATAGACAAATCAAAGCTTTAAGAAGAGATAATATTGATATTGTTGTTGGAACTCCAGGTAGAGTGTTAGACCTTATAAACAGAAAAATACTTAAATTAAATACAGTAGATTTCCTAGTATTAGATGAAGCAGACGAAATGCTTAACATGGGATTCATCGAAGATATTGAAACTATAATAAGTAATACTCCTGCTGAAAGACAAACTTTATTATTCTCAGCTACAATGCCTGCTCCAATAGCAAAATTAGCTAAGAATTACATGAAAGCAGATGCTAAACATGTAGCAATAAAGAGAAGTTCTCTTACAGTATCTAAAATAGAACAAAACTATTTCATGATTAACAATAAACATAGACTTGAAGCACTTTGTAGATTATTAGATTTAGATAATCCTTCTTCTGCTATCATATTCTGTAGAACTAAAAAGGGCGTTGACGAATTAGTTGAAGAACTTCAAGGTAAAGGATATGTAGTTGAGGGTATGCACGGAGATATGTCTCAAGTACATAGATTAACTACTTTAAAGAAATTTAAAGAAGGTTCATTAAACCTATTAATCGCAACTGATGTAGCTGCTAGAGGTATTGACGTTGACGGTATTACACATGTAATAAACTATGATTTACCACAAGATGTAGAATCATATGTTCATAGAATAGGAAGAACTGGTAGAGCAAATAGAACTGGTACTGCATATTCTTTAGTATCTCCAAAAGAATTAGGTATGCTTAAACAAATTCAAAGAGTAACTAAGAGTACAATAACAGAAAAATCAGTTCCAACAGCTAATGAAATACATAGTAGAAAATTTACTAACATAATGATTGAAATTAAAGAAACTATTGATAGTGGTGATTTTAGCACATTTGTTCCAAGTGCTATTGAATTAAATGAAGCTTATGATCCAATTTCTATAATAGCATCTTTAATGAAAATAAAATTCGAAAATGAAAGCAGTTTTGAATATAATACTGATACATTAGATGCACCTAGTGCTTCAAAAAATGATGTACGTTTATTCTTCTCTGTTGGAAAAAAAGATGGCTTAACTCCAAAGATCTTAATAAATTATATAAAAGATCAAACTAGAGTAAGAGCTTCTGCTATTGGTAAAATAGATCTTATGGATAATTTCTCATTTGTAACTATAGATGAAGATGTTTCTTCTAAAGTATTAGAGAAATGTATCGGCGGTAAAATAAACAGAAAAAAAGTTAATGTTGAAGTAGCTAATAAAAGAAAATAATATTTAGGACTTTTACAAAATTAGGGAAGATTTAATCTTCCCTAATTTTAATTTTCTATATAATTTTTAACATCTATTATTTTAGAGTCTTCATTTAGTGCATATTTTTTAGGCATAGATATTTTAAGTACTCCATCTTCTAATATTTTCATGATTTTACTTTCATCTATAGATTCAATCTTATCAAATTCTTTTCTATAGTTTTTCTTTACCATACAATTCGATGAAAACATACCTATATGTTGTGATACTTCTTCCATCTTATTTAAATTTATTGATAATATTCCAGGATTATATTGTATACTGGTTTGCCTTAAATCTACTCCACTCAATTCAATAGTTAATATATACATATCATCATATTCTTCTAATTGTATGAATTCGGCCATATCTTCATCTTTTGAATCTTCAGATTCCTGTGATTCTTTAGAATTTTCTTCTTCGTATTCTTCATCAAGCTCATTTATTAAACCCGATAAGTCTATATCCTCCAAAAAAGATCCTATCATATTTCCCAAATTTTCTATATTTATAGTTCCCCAAAATTTGAATGGAAACATTTTGAACATCTATATACTCCTTAATAATTACTCTAATTCATATTATTAAAAATAATTTTAAATGTTAAAATTATTTATTTTCATAATTTTAAGAAGTTAAATTTTATTTTAATCTATTCTAAATGTATATTCGCATATCTAATAGACAAAGGGGTTTTAGTCCACTTACTTATCAATATATCAACACTCTATTAAAACAGAGCTTATTTCTTGCTATTTAATACCTTTTTAAAGAATTCTATATCATTTTTTGTTTGTTCTATTGATGAATCATTTAATCCACCTCTACCTAATCTATCACATAGTGAGACTAGTCCTATGTCATCTACATCAACATCTTTTAGGATTCCTTCAACATCTTGAAATCTTGTATTTTTAACAACAAATAAACTTTGCATATGCCATCTTATTAATTTTCTCACATAATTTACAAACTCCCGATTTTCATTAAAGTAATTTAAAAATTCTTCTGCCATTTCTGCTCCAACTTTATCATGATCATATGAAGTCAATCTTCCTTTTCTCATTTTAGTTGTAGGTTTTTTTCCTATATCATGTAATAATAATGTCCACATAAATATTCTCTTATCATTACTTATTTCACGCCTTTTTGCACCTTCATCAACTACCATCATTGTATGTATAAATACATTTCCTTCTGGATGATACTTGGGATTTTGAGGTACTTCCTTTAAATCTTTAATCATTGATAGTGGATATTTATCAAAACTACCTTTATGTAATGCTTCATTTAAAAACAAGGCTGGTTTTTCATCATTAAGTAAATGCTTCTCTATCTCTAAAAATATCTTTTTCTCTTCCATTCTATTATTCTCCCCTATACATATAGTTCTACTAAGAATCTTTAATAAAGTTAGTATTCCTAAAAAACATCTTTATTATGATTTTTTATTTTTATAGGTTCTATTTTAAATGTGTGTTGATATATGCAATAGGTGAAGTGGCATATATCAACACTCTATTAAAACATTTCTAATGTGTTTATTATAAGTTTCTTTATTTCTTTATGTTTATTAGGCATATCCTCTTTTGTATTAATTAATTTAATTAAGCTAATTAAATCAACTAGCTTAGATATTTTATACCACTGATTAATTAATTTATCATCTGAACATTTATTGTATTGTTTTTCAAATATTTTAATTAAATCATTAGAAAAACAATCCTCATATCTAAATAATTGACCTATATCAATTAATGGATTTCCTGCCATAGAAAATTCCCAATCTATTATTGCAGATATCTTATTATCTTTTATAAGTATATTAGTTCCTTGAAAATCACCATGAATTAAAGAGATATTTTTCTCTAACTCTAGTAATACTTCTTTATTACAATTTATTATATAGTTTATTTTTTTAACTATATAATCACCTAATCTATTTCTAAAGTTTATCCCCATATTTTCTTCATATAATCTATATAATGGGGATAAATTGTGTATTACTTTTAAGTCTTTATCTAGTTTTCCACATTCTTTATATTTAAATTTATGTATCTTTGCTAATGTTATAGCTAATTCTTCCATTAAACTTTTATTAATTTTAAATCCACTTCTAATTGTTCTACCTAAATTAACGCCATCTACGTATTGATAGATACCAAAGGTTTTATTTTTTATAATATTACTACTAGATATTAAATAAACTTTTTGTACTAAAATATCATTTTTAAGTAGATTTAATAAGTTGTTCTCTCTTTCATAATAGCAATCATACTCAGGAAATATTTTAAGTATATATTTGTTCCTATTATTAGTTTCTAGTACATAATTGCTGCTTCTACATCCTTCGTTAATAGGTACTATATTATTTACCTCTTCATTTAATAAAGTTTCCTTAAAAAGCTCCTTTGCTATATCTAAATCTATATAAAAAAAGGGCAAAGTTCTCTCCCAATTATATTCCATAAAATTCCTCCATATTCTAAGTTCAATTATTACGTCCATCTTTACTTATTATGTATATATCAACCTTTACTTGCAATATAGTATTAATTAAATTTTAAAATCACTGTACTAAATTTAATTATAATAGAAAAAGAGATTTAAAGAAAAACTTTCTTTAAATCTCTTTTAATGTTTGGGTTAACTATAATTCAAATTTAAATTGAACTTATTTTAATTGAAAAGATTCACAATCTGTACATTCTACTTGTTTTGGATGAGCTTCATGTGTACCTACATTAATTTGATCTAGTGTACAATAACTTTGCGCTTCATTATTGTATTTACATGACATAACTGAACATTTTATACTTGGATTTTTATCCATATCATTCACTCCCTATAATTTATTACAAAGATATTATGTGTTTTTATATATACTTTTATACTTTTATTAAATATAAAAATTTATCTCTATTTTAAATGTGTGTTGATATATACAATAGGTAAAGTAGCATTGTATATATCAACACTGTTTTAAATCATACAAAAAATCTTAATACTTAATTAATGTATATTTATTTAAATTTACACATATAAAAATTCTAGTCATATAATATTTAGTGTTAAAATTATTTTAATTTAGGAGTTGATGAAAATGTCTGGTAAAATTTTAAATTATTTTGCTTCTGCCAATACTTCAAAAGGGTTTTTTAACTTATTTTCATCTAATTTAGATAATTTGGATAAAATATATATTCTAAAAGGTGGACCTGGCTCAGGAAAATCTACACTTATAAAATCTATCGCAAATGAATGGTGCAATAAAGGTTATGATATAGAATTTCTTCATTGTTCTTCTGATAATGATTCTCTTGATGGTGTAATAATACCAAAAATTAAAGTAGCAATAGTTGATGGAACTGCTCCTCATGTTATTGAACCTACTGCACCTGGTGCTATTGAAGAATATGTTAACTTAGGCGTTGCTTGGGATACTAATAAATTAAAAGAACATACAAAAGATATATTAAAAATTAAAAAGCATATTTCATCTTGTTATACTAATGCTTATAAGTTATTTGAAAAAGCTCTTGTTACACATGATGATTGGGAAAAAATATATATTGAAAATATGGATTTTAAAAAAGCAAATGAATTAACAATAGAAGTTATAAATAAGCTTGTAGGAAATAGTAAATTTGATAAAACTGCTATAATAAAAGATAGATTTTTGGGTGGTGCTACACCTAAAGGAGCTGTTAATTTTGTTGACAACTTAACAGAGAATGTTTCTAATAGATATTTTATAAAAGGAAGACCTGGTTCTGGGAAATCTACTTTGTTAAAGAAGTTAGTAAAAGAATGTAAAGTAAGAGGAATTGATGCAGAAGTGTATCATTGTGGATTCGATCCAGATAGCCTTGATATGGTAATAATGAGAGAATTAGATATCTGTATCTTTGATTCAACTGCTCCACATGAATATTTTCCAGTTAAAGAAAATGATTATATGATAGATATGTATGATGAATTAATAACTAAAGGTACTGACGAAAAATATGCTCATAACTTATCTGTTATTCAAAACAAATATAAAGAAACAATTTCAAAAGCGACTCTATATCTTGCAAAAGCTAAATCTTATCATGACGATTTAGAAAAGATATATATTAATGCAATAGATTTTAATAAAATCGATGATATAAAGCAAAACTTAGTTGATTTAATAAAAACTTTTGAATAAATCTGTATTTTAGAAAAATGCTTCTATATTTCTAATAAAAATTAGATAAAACTTGAGCATTAACTTTTTCACTATTGTTTAACAGTACTAAAAATAAAAATTGTATAACAACTTCTTAGCTTCAATTATCAAGTATTAAGATATTTAATCTGAAGCTAAGAATTCTATTTATACTATAAGCTAAATCTTTCTTTTTGTTATTTTTTTATATATTTTTTTATGTTTAAATAAAGATTTATCTTAGATTATCTATAAACTATTTAATAGTTATTTAATACCCAATACTTTCATAATATAATATATTTCTAAAAAATAAAAATCATATGCAGATATTAATCCACACATGATTTTTTGCTTTAGATAATATTAAATTATTGGAAAGCCTTATCAACTTCTTCTATCATTTTTAAAGTTGTATTTATTCCACCAGTTGCTATGTACCATACATTAGCATCTAAATATACTATATTATTATTTTTGTATGCATTAGTGCTTTTTACTAAGTCATTATCTAAAAGTGCCTGTGCAGATACTTGTCCACCAGCTACTGCACTTCTATCTACTACGAAAAGATAATCTGGATTCTTTTCAACAAGATATTCAAATGAGGCCTTTTGTCCATGAGTAGATGATTCAATGTCACTATCTACTGGTGCAACACCAAAGTTTTGATGTATTATCCCAAATCTTGATTCTTTACCATATACACTAAAGCTACCATCATTAGCTAATATAATTAATCCATTCTTTTGACTTTCACTTGTTTTTTTATTTAAATCTGCAATTTTATTATTTATTCCATCAAGTGTTTTATTAATTTCATCTTCTTTATCAAATATTTGACCTAAAGCATTCATATTATTAGTAAATGACTCCATATAACTTTCATTTTCTATTCCTAAATAAATTGTTGGCGCTATTTTACTAAACTCATCATAACTTTCTTCTTGTCTACCTGATATTATAATTAAATCAGGCTTTGCTTCATGTACTTTTTCAAAATTTGGCTCTTTTATTCCACCAACACTTATGTACTTATCAGAACTATACTTTTCTAAATAAGAAGGTATTCCATCTTGAGGTACTCCTACTACATTAATTCCTAATGCATCTAAAGAATCTAATACACCATAATCAAAAACTACTACTCTTTGTGGATTTTTAATTACTTCAGTTTCACCTAATTTATGTGTAATTGTTATTGTCTCATTATTATCATTACTACTTTTGCCTGCGAATTTAGTAGCTTCTACTATTCCAAAAAGTCCTACCATTATTGCTACTACTATTATTATTGTTTTTTTACTTATATTTTTCATTTGTATCCTCCTAAATTTAATATTTAATTATATATATGCTTTATGTTCATCAGACATCTCTTTAATGATCCTTAATCTATTATTCTCAAAGGAATGTATTATTCCTTTTAATAGCCTGTCTAGTATCTTAAAACATAGATTAAAAATAAACACATATTGGTCTATTATCTATATTTGTAACATTGAAGTTCATTTCATATATGCCTTCTAAAATTTCTTTATTTATTATTTCACGTGTTTTTCCTTGGTTAACTACCTTACCATTTTTTAAAGCTACAATATAATCTGAGTAACATGATGCAAAGTTTATATCATGAATAACTATTATCACAGTCTTACTCTTTTCATTAACTAATCCCTTTAAAATTTTCATTATTTCAACTGAATGTTTCATATCTAAATTATTAAGTGGTTCATCTAAAAGTATATACTTAGTATCTTGAGCAATAACCATTGCTATATATGCTCTTTGTCTTTGTCCTCCACTTAATTCATCTAAATATCTATCTTGCAAATCAGTAAGCTCCATATAATTAATAGCTTCATCAACAAAAGCTTTATCTTCACTCGTTAAATTCCCACCACAATAAGGAAATCTTCCAAAGGTAACAAGCTCTCTGACTGTAATTCTTATGTTTATATTATTGTTTTGTTTTAATATAGATATTGTCTTAGATAAATCTTTATCTTGCCATGTAGATAGCTCTTTATCATCAATTACGACCTCACCACTATCTTTCTTAGCAAGTCTGCTTATCATTGATAGTAATGTACTCTTACCTGCTCCATTAGGCCCAATAAATGATATTATCTGATTTTCATGTAAATCTAAAGAGACATTATCTACTACTTTTTTTTCACCATATTTTTTAGTTATATTTTTTACTGTTATCATACACTTCTCTCCTTTAGTAAAAGGTATATGAAATAAATTCCTCCAACAAAATTTATAATTACACTTACTGTTGTTCCAAAATTCATATATCTCTCAACTATTAACTGTCCTCCAATTAAAGCAACTATACTTATAAGAATTGATGCATTAAATAAGTATTTATGCTTATAAGTAGGTAACATCTGCCTTGCTATATTTACTACTAAAAGTCCTAAAAATGTTATTGGTCCAACTAATGCCGTAGCTACTGATACAAGTATTGCTACACAAATAAGCATTTTTTTTACAATATTATCGTAATCTACACCTAAATTAATAGAATGCTCTCTTCCTAACAACATAACATCTAAAGTATCTAAATGTTCATAAACATATGCAAATACAAGAACTACTATTATAAGAGATATAAAAAGTACATTTGTATTTACATTATTAAAACTTGCAAACATTTTATTTTGTAAATTTTGAAACTCATTAGGATCAATAACTACCTGCATAAAAGATGTTAAGCTATCAAATAATGTTCCAAATACAAGGCCTACAAGTAATAAAAAGAATATATTTTTACTTCCTTTCTTAAATAAAAACTTATACAAAATTCCTGTAAAACATAGCATTGTTATAAGTGATAATAAGAAATTTAACTTTTTATCAGTTAAAAATAAATTGCTAGATCCAAATAAAAATACTATTATTGTTTGAATTAACATATATAATGAATCAAGTCCAATAACACTTGGTGTTAATATATGATTCCGACTTATAGTTTGAAATATCACAGAAGAAAATGCTATAGATGCTCCTGTTAGAACTATTGCTATAACTTTAGGAATCCTTCTTGATAGTGCATATGAAAGATTATTTGAATTTAATCCTATTACTACAAACAATACACAAAGTATTATTGCTAAAAAACTAAGTATTAATAATTTCTTATTATGCCTCATGACCAGACCTCCTAAATATTAAGTAAAGGAATGCTATGCTACCTATTACCCCTACTGTTAAGCTTATTGATATTTCATATGGATAAATAATCAGTCTTCCTAAAATATCACATATTAATAAAAAGATAGGTCCTATCAAGGCTGTAAGTCCTAATACATTCTTTAAGTTATCTCCATAGTACATAGTCACTATATTAGGCACTATAATACCTAAGAATGGTATTGCACCTATTGTTATAACTACCACTGATGAAATTAAAGCTACTATAACTAGTCCTAAATTAACAACACGATTATATTTTATTCCTAGATTTGTGCAAAAGTCCTCTCCCATTCCAGCAATAGTGAACTTATTAGCATATATAGCTGCTATTATTACAAGGGGTATGCTTATATATAATAGTTCATATTTCCCTTTCATAATTAATGAGAAATCGCCCTCCATCCATGAATTTATATTTTGAATAAGATCATACTTATAAGAGAAAAACATAGTTATTGAACCAACTATTTTTCCAAGCATCATACCTATAAGAGGTATAAAAACTATATTTTTAATCTTTATTTTCTTTTGTATTTGCATAAATAAAAGTGTTCCAAGTATTGCAAATGTAAATGATAAAAGCATCTTGTTCATCATTGTTGCCTTAGGAAATATAATCATACATACTAATATTCCTAATTTAGCAAAATCTATTGTTCCAGCAGTTGTAGGTGAAACAAATTTATTTCTACTTATCTGCTGCATTATAAGTCCACTTATACTCATTCCAATTCCAGCAAAGATTATACTTATAAGTCTTGGTAATCTACCAATTAATATAAGATTTATTTTTTCACTATCTAAATTAATAATATCTACTAACGATATATCACTCACTCCAATAAATAATGAAGCTATTGACAGTATTACCAACAATATTAACAAGTATATTTTTTTCATTTTTCCTCCATATGTAATATAATTAAATTATATTTTTATAATTTAATTTTTTCTTTTGTATAATTTATATTTTTTAATATTATTCACTTTAAAATTAATAATCATTCTCAATTAGTATACATTTTTATTTAGTTCATGTCTTAAAGTATATATATTTTTTTTAAACTATATTTGTATAATAAAGGAGGACAATTTGGAAACTAAAGAAAAAAAATTATTGTTTATCATTGAAAACTTTTATTTATGTACATCTATGCCAATAAAAGTTATAGATTCTATTGGAAAAATCATTTTATCAAAGGGTAATGATGAAAATTCTAATGAAGCTTTTATATATAAACATATAATAAATTTAATATATGAAAAACAAAATCTAAAAAACAATCTTCAGATAGTAGAACATTTTGATTTAAATTTTGCTATTTATCCCTATTTATTTAATGGTGATAATTTCTTTTTTATTTTAGGACCTTTTAATAAAGAAAAAATTGAGAATTCAAAGTTTATTTATAGACCATTACACTGTATACCTCATCTCGTGCAGTTACTATATAATTTTGATAATAATAAGCACACCTATAAACATGAGTATATAATAAATAAAATATACAGTTTTCATATAAAAAGAGCGTTAGAATATATACATAAAAATTATAAAAAAAATATTACTTTAGATGATATCGTATCTCATGTGAACATAAATAAAAGTTATTTTTGTAGTTTATTTAAAAAAGAAATCGGCAAAACTTGTACACAATATATAAATTCTTTGAGAATAAAAGAAAGTGAAGAGTTATTGCTTAATACAGAACTTTCCTTACTAGATATATCTTTAACTGTAGGTTTTAATAATCAAAACTACTATAATAATTTATTTAAAAAAGAACATGACATATCTCCTCTTCAATTTAAGAATAAACATTTTAATTAAAAAAACATAAAAAATAAGCATTTAAATTAAAAACCATCATAGAAAATAATTATAAAATTATTTTCTATGATGGTTTTTATATACTATACTTTATTTTTTAAATCTCATTTAATCTAATTATGTATAAAATAGATAGGTTTTAAAGATTTAGCTTACAAAACTAGATATATTTTTTATATATCTACTTGCTATAGTTATAGCTTCTCTCTTAGTGTTGTATATATTTTCTTCACCAATTGCATCTGCAATTCCCATATTTCCTAAAACATTTCTTGGTTGCTTTTGAACATGTGTTATTAAAAGTTTTATTTTATTTTTTCTACAGTGTTTAAGCAACTTATCTAATGCCTCTATTGCTGAAGCATCTATTGCGTAACTATGTCTCATGTCTAATATAAGAACTTCTGCTGTTGATTTAACAGCATTAACTTTAATTAAGAAGTCTTGTACAATTCCAAAGAATAATGGTCCATCCACTTGATAAACAAGTATCTTTCCATCTGCTTCTTTTAACATATCTAAAACTTCTTCATCAAATACCTCTTCATCTACTAAATCCCTAATAGCAGTTGTTTCAGATACTCTCTTCATAAATAAGAACATAGCCATAAGCATTCCGAATCCAATAGCTACTACTAAGTCAAACACTATAGTAAAGAAGAATGTTATAACTAATACAATAACATCACTCTTAGGTGCTTTTAATAATGACTTAAATGTTCTCCATTCACTCATATTATAAGATACAACAGCTAATATTGCTGCAAGAGATGTCATTGGTATTAATTTAGCAACCGGCATTAAAATTAACATAATAGCTAGTAAGGTTACAGCATGTACAACACCTGCTATTGGGCTTCTTCCACCATTTTTAACATTTGCTGCTGTTCTTGCTATAGCTCCTGTTGCTGGTATTCCACCAAATAATCCTGATACAATATTACCCATACCTTGTGCAACAAGTTCCATATTAGAATCATGAGTATCTCCGATCATTCCATCAGCTACTACTGCTGATAATAACGATTCTAATCCAGCTAATATAGCAATTGTCATCGCTGGTGCAAATAATTGATTTATTGTACTTATACTTAATTTAGGTAACATTGGCATGGGTATTGAAGATGATAATGTACTAAATCTATCACCTATAGTTTCTACTGGTAATTTAAAAATCATTACTAGTACAGTAGATACAACTAACGCCACTAATGAACCTGGTATTGTTTTATTAACTTTTGGCCATAAAGCAATAATAAGTACGCATAATATACCTATTAATAATGTTGAAGTACTTAATGTATTCATATGTGAAAAATAACTTTGCCATTTTGGAATAAATTCTGCTGGAACATTATCTATTCTTAATCCAAAAAAGTCTTTTATTTGAGTAGATAACAAGGTTGCTGCTATACCACTAGTAAAACCTACAGTTATTGTTTGAGGTATGTATTTAATTACTGTTCCAAATTTTAATAATCCCATTATAACTAGAATGATTCCTGCCATTATTGTAGCTGTAATTAATCCATCTAACCCATACTGTTGAATAATAGAATAAATTATAATTACGAAAGCTCCAGTTGGTCCTCCAATTTGAACTTTACTTCCACCAAAAAGTGAAATTACAAATCCTGCAAAAATTGCAGTAATAAGTCCCTTTTCAGGTGATACTCCTGATGATATTGCTAATGCTATTGATAAAGGTAAGGCTATTATAGCAACAATAATTCCTGATATAATATCTTTTGCTATCTGATTCTTAGTAATATTCTTTTGTTTTATCATTGTAAGTAGTTTAGGTAACATTATTTATATCTCCCCCTGCCATATTATTTAAAGCTACATTTTAGTAGTATTTTTAATTAAATTGTACATATCAATAAAAAAACTCAACTTATTTTAAAATTGAACGCAACTCTCTTATATTACTCCTAAATATTTCAATAGTCAAAAATATTTGGGAATATAAAAAAAATAAAACTAAAGAGATTTTAATCTCCTTAATTTTATTTATTTAAAAATATCCCCATATTTTTTACTTATTACTTATTGCTAATTGTCCTAGCCCCTTATATAAATAGTTATCTATAAAAATAACATATTATCTAATTTGTTCTTAAGTTCATCTGTTATATTAGTTAGTGGTAATCTAACTTCATCAGAATTAATTAATCCCATATTTTTTAAACAATATTTTAATGGAGTTGGATTAGGTTCATTAAATAATAATGGTATAACCTTAGAAATCTCTCTCCATGTTTTTAATGCTTCTTTATAATTATTTGATTTCATATCATTATATACTTTTATAAAACTTTTTGTGTTTAAACTTGCAGATGCTAAAATTCCACCATCACCGCCAAGCGCCAATGTAGTATAAAAAAGAGCATCTTCTCCTGTTAATATTGAAAAATCATCACTTGGTCTGTTTAATAATAGCTCTGAAGTTTGGCTTATATTTCCCGAGCAATCTTTTATTCCAACTATATTTTTTAGCTGTGCCAACTTATATATAGTATCATTTTCTATATTAACTCCTGTTCTATAAGGAATATTATATATTAGTATATTTCTATCTGTAGATTCAGATATGCTCCTAAAATGTTCATAAATTCCTCTTTGATTTGGTCTAGAATAATACGGTGCTACTGATAATATTCCATCAACATTATTATCTTTAGCTATCTTTAACCTTTTTATTACTTCAGACGTGTTATTTCCCCCAAGTCCTACGTAAACTTTTGTTCTACTATTATTATATTCCATTGTTTTTGATAATATTTCATTATATTCAAAAGATGATATTGTTGGACTTTCCCCAGTAGTCCCTAATGGTATTATCCCATCCACGCCTTGTTCTATATAATAATCTATCAACCTTTTATAACAAACAAAATCAACACAATTATCTTTAAACGGTGTTACAAGTGGTATTATTATTCCTTCAATTTTCATAATTAGCCCCCTCAAAATATTGCTATAAGAAAACCCGTTATAGTATTACTATAACGGGTAGAGTTTCATTGCTAAAGCTTATAAAAATATTACTTAAATTAAAATTTAATAATAAAAATAACATCTTAGTAAATCCTTGTAGCTCCCCACTTTCGTGACAGTTATGTATATATTCTATACATACCCAGAAATAAATTTTTGCTTGATTTATTTCTTCGGCCATTATACCTTTCCTTATTAATCAACGTTTGCCAACTCCTAAATAAGTACTCTTTATAAACAGCTCCTCTACCTTAGGTTTTCCGTATTCATTTTGATCATTATATCATTTTTAAACATTACTGTAAAGTACTTACAAGATATATTTAATATAATAATTGTATTTATTGATTTATGAACTAGCACTGAGACAATCAACTGTGG
The DNA here is from genome assembly GCF_963527835.1 of uncultured Clostridium sp. Classification (GTDB taxonomy): domain Bacteria; phylum Bacillota; class Clostridia; order Clostridiales; family Clostridiaceae; genus Clostridium. The sequence goes on from NZ_CAURTC010000014.1 coordinate 65,806, forward strand.
ATTCTTTAGAGGTTTGATATTTAAGTTCCCCTTACTATTAAATGGGGGACACACTACCTTTATCCTCCATAGCTTGAACTATTTCAGGAATACATTTTTTCTTTTATTAATATATTTAATGAACAATTCACATCTGAATTGACTAATCCAAAACTTGATTTGAATAATCCTCTAACTACTCTACGAGTTTTATCGTAGTGTTTTTACCTACTAGTTCCAAATCGAAAACACTACGACCACTTGAATAATGTCTAACCATATTCATCTTTTACTGTAAGTTTTGAAACAATTCAAAATATATTCAAGTGTAATGTTAATTTAAGTTGGTATCGAGCCACCTTAAATTAATGCCCTTTAATCCTCCGAGATAAACAATAGAGGTTTTCGAGCATTTTATATAAATAAAAATAATTTACTATCTACTGCTTAGGCACAATCAAATAAATAAGAAGTCCATTTGCCAGCCTATTTTCCATCATGCTGCGTCGTCAACTTGACCTAATAGGCACGCTATGAGGACAATTCACCTTCTTGCCTGATGAAAAATATCCATTGCAACTTTGGTCTTATTATTTATTTTCATGTGACTTATTGTTATAAATACATATAAACTTTATAATTATACTGTCTTAAATAATGAATTATAGGGGGATGAAATCTTATGGAATCTATAACTATGCTTGGTATAGGCTCTGCTATGGTAACCAAATGTTATAATACTTGTTTCACTTTATCAAAAGGTAATGAGCATTTTCTTATAGATGCAGGTGGTGGAAATACCATATTATCAAATCTTGAAAAAGCAAACATAAAAATAAATCAAATACATAATATGTTTATATCTCATAATCACAATGATCATGTGCTAGGAAGTGTTTGGGTAATTCGTGCAGTAGCAAATGGAATGTTAAATGATAAATATGATGGTATTTTTAATATTTATTGCAACAAAAAATCCATTGAAGCTATAAAAACTATTTGTTCTTATGTGCTTCAAAATAAACTTTTAAAACTATTTGATAATAAAATTATATTTAATGAAATTAAAAATAATACTGAAGTTAATATATTAGGGCGAAGAACAATATTTTTTGACATACATAGCACTAAAGAATTGCAGTTTGGATTCAAAACATTTTTATCAAATGGTAAAACTTTAACTTTTCTAGGTGATGAACCATATAGAGAGATAGTAAAAGATTTTTGTGAAAATGTAGATTATTTATTTCATGAAGCATTTTGTTTATATTCTCAAAAAGAAATCTTTAAACCTTATGAAAAACATCATGCTACAGTTAAAGACGCCTGTAATAATGCTAAAATATTAGCTGTAAAAAATGTTATACTATATCATACAGAAGATAAAGATTTATTACATAGAAAAGAACTATATCTTAAAGAAGGTAAAGAAGAGTTTAGTGGTAACATATATGTTCCAGATGATTTAGAAATAATAGATTTATAAAAACAATATGGGACTAATTATATTTATGAAATTTAAATACTGTTGAATTAACCTCAATTGATTATATCCATAATAAGATAAATGCTTGTTTTGAAATAGCAAATAGGCACAGTTTGTAAGAATATTGTGAGTACTTATTAATATTAAAATTTTTTAGTTCAAAGTAAAATTTCTTATAATTACACAGAATATTAGATTTAAAAGATAATAAATAATTATAGATGTAAAATAAATAACAATATAAACGATATTAATTATAAGCTCTGTTTTTAATATAACTTATAATTAATATCGTTTAACATTTCTAATATATAATATTATTGTTTAATGTTTTTAATATAAAACTTACAAATGTTTAAAAACATAATAACTTTTTATATTAAATCAAGTATAACTTTTATAAATAATAAACCAATAGCTACAAATATTATTGGCTTTATTATCCTATCACCATTTTTAATAGCTAAATGAGCTCCCAAATAATTGCCAGCTATCGCACATATAGCTGCTGGTACTCCAATAGAAAACATAACTTTTCCACCTAATATATATGCTATTAATGCAGAAAAGTTAGATGCTAAGTTTACAATTTTGGCATTTCCAGATGCAGTTATAAGATTAAATCCTAATATTCCTGTAAAACATATAACTAAAAAAGTTCCAGTTCCTGGCCCAAAAAATCCATCATATGCACCTAAAAACAATCCAATAATAAAAGATAATATGTACAACTTTTTATTAGATATTTCTTTTTTATTCTTAATACTAAAATTTCTATTAAACAATAAAAATAATGAAACAATAGGCAAAATTATTATTAAACAATAATTTAAATATTTTTCATTTAACAATAATACTATTTGTGCCCCAAACCACGATCCTATTAATGCTCCTGCTGCAGATAATAATGCTGGCTTTATTTTTATGTTTCCACTTTTAAAAAACTTTATTGATGAAATCGAAGTACCAATACAACTTGCAAATTTATTAGTTCCATATGCAATATGAATTGGTATTCCAGCAAAAATATATGCAGGCAAAGATATTATACCTCCACCACCTGCTACAGCATCAATAATTCCTGCTAAAAATACAAGTGGACATATTATTAATAATACTCCCATATAATCCCCCTCAATTATTTACTATCTTATAAATTTTAAGGGGTATACAAATAAGTGTCAAACTATTAATACATTGTTATTTAACTATTTACAGTTTTTATAATAATATATTTTTGAAATTAATGCATGTACCAATATAAATATCAGTATAATTACACTCATTATCATAAAAAATTCTTCAGGTAATACATTAATTATTGGGTCCAAATCAGAGTCAAATACCCAGTAATTATTCCTAAAAAATATTTTATGAAAGGTATTAAATATTTGTGAAAAATTAATTAAAATACATAACATTAAAAATGTAAAAAATATAAGTATACAATTAGCACTACTATTTAATATATATTTTAACTCTATATAATTAGCACACCTTATTTTACCTCTTATAAGAAAGTATACTCCTATTAATATCATGACTAAAAAAATATACATATTTATATATATAAATATTTTTTTTACATCTTGAAAATGAATTTCTCCTTGAATACTCATAGGAAAATCAGGGAAATATAATTTTTCGATAAATGGATTTTGTAAATAAACTATTATTTTTTTATAGTTAATCATTAATTCTTCCACAGTTAATCCACTAATTTTTGATAAATTATATCTATATATAGTTAACTTATATATAAAAGTTAAATTCAATGCAATAATTACAGAAATTGAAAGTGTAAATAAAGCATTAAATATACCTAATACATAATTTATAAAATGTTTAGTTTTACAACCCTTATATGATATCTGTAAATTATTACTCATAAATTTCCTCCATAATCTTTATTTATGTAATACATTATAATTATACTCTAATCAAATGTGAAATAATACAAGTTATGTAATCTAATTTAAACTTTTAAATAAATGCCTAACATAATTTTTATAAACTTGTGGGTAAACTTGTGGATAAACTCAAAAAATGAAACTAAAAAAGAGATAGTTATAACAACTATCTCTTTAAGCTTACCTGGCAACGTC
>NZ_CAURTC010000015.1:0-69088 GCF_963527835.1 uncultured Clostridium sp.
CTTTTAGCTGCTTAATCCTCTTTTTAAATGTCCTTGACATAGGGTCCATTTTAAACCTAAAGTAACTCTTTTCTCACTGTAATACTATTCTCTAAAATATAGTTCTTTTAATTTTCCTGCTATCTCTTCTAGACTATTAGAAACCTGTTTTAATGAATATCCAAGTAATAGCGGTGATGTAACAAAACGTGGTGTAATTTTACATATAATTTTGTTGTTCCAATGATAAAAAAACAAATTAAAACTATCACATTTAGCAAAATAATCATCTAATATATAACAAACTGTTTTTCGTATGCCTTCAGATAAACTAAATGTATTTTTCAAATCATCATTTATAATAACGTTAAATTCACTAAATCCATTTATAGGTTTAGTAGATAAGTTTACTTCACAACATTCACTTTTAAAAATCTCTATACCTTCAAAATACTTTTCATTTATGTTTTCTCTATAATCTATATTGTTTAATCCTACAATTTGCATATGAGCATGCTTTATGCTTCCCCCTGAACTTGGCCCATGATTCTTATAAAATATTACTGATTTATATTCATTACTTTTTTCTATAGCAAGCCAATGTTTTAATCCAAAACTAATTAATTCTTCCATATATTCAGAGTCATAATTCCCCATATTCAATTCACAATCATATGTTTCTATAACAACCAGTTGAAGAGTATCTCTTAATGTCGGAAATTTATTTTTTAATAATACAAATGGTCCATTTTCTTGAATAATATCAGTAAGTTTATTTCTATTGCAAAATGGACATTCTGTATTCTTATTATTAAAACTATTAGGCTTATTTTTTCCAATATTATTTATGAATACTATATATTCATCATTATGATTAATCACAAGTTCACCTACAATTCAATAAAAATTATACTTATTAATCTATACTAAAATATTTTAAATATTAATGTTAATTATATTATATTTCTTTAGAAGTTACAATTTTATAAAATTTTATTTTTTACGTCATAATTTTTAATATCCTAGACTTATTTAAAATATTCTGTCCAAAATTCTTAAAAATATTAAATTTAAATCTTAATATTAAATTAATATAATTGAAATTAACCCTATTATATTGTATGTTATAATATAACTGTAATTATTCTTTTTAGTTTAATTGTATTTAATATGTATTAATAAAAGGAGCTTAAAATTATGAAAATTATTAAAAAAATTTCAAGTAAATTAGTAATTATGTTTATTACATTATGTTTATTTATTTCTTTTTCTCCAAATATAACAGCTTTTGCAGATTCATTTAAAGTTGTTACATTAGGTGGAAATTTAACACAGGATCAAAAGAATCAAATGCTTGATTACTTTAAGGTTACTAAAAATGACGCAAATATTTTAGATATAACAACAGCTGAAGAACAAAAATATCTTGGAAATGTTGCATCTCCAGCTCAATTAGGTAATAAATCCATTTCTTGTTCTTATGTTGAACCAACAAGTAAAGGTGGACTAACTATTTCTACATATAACCTTACATGGGTTACAGAAGGAATGATAAGAAATGCTTTAATTACAGCGGGAGTAGAAAATGCTAATGTAATAGCTGCTGCACCATTTAAAGTTTCTGGTACTGCTGCACTTACTGGTATTCTAAAAGGATTTGAAAATAGTTCTGGTGGATCTAAAATAGATGAAGAAAAAAAAGAAGTTGCTAACGAAGAAATTGTAGTTACAGGTGACCTTGGAGATAAAATTGGACAAGATGAAGCGGCTAAATTAATAAATGATGTGAAAAAAGATGTGGTTAAAGAAAAACCTAAAACTGACAAAGAGATTGAGAAAATAGTTGAAAAAGCCATTAAAGAATACAAAGTTGAACTTAGTAATGAAGATAAAGAAACTATTAATTCTTTAATGACTAAAATAAATGGATTAGATCTTAATTATAATAAAATTAAAGATCAATTAAATGATGCTGCAAGTAAACTAAAAGAAAAATTAAATAGTGAAGAAGCTCAAGGATTTTTTGCTAAGGTTAAAGAATTCTTTGCTAATTTCTTTGGAGCAATATCAGATTGGTTTTCAAATGATTCAGATTCAGATGCTGATACTAGAGCTACAAAAAACAACACTGAATCAGTAAATACTGAAAGTTCTATTCAAAATAATAATTCAAATGAAAATAGTGATAAAATTAACACTTAAGATGAAAATGAAAAAGCTGATTTAAATCAATCAGAAAATCTACCTACTGAAAATAGCAATTCACAAAATGCTTTAAATAAATAACATCACTAGTAAAAAACTTTACTTTTAAAAAAATATAATAAATTTCTTAAATATTTCACATACTAGATATGACATTTAATGAAATATTAAAAATTACATTAAAAAGGAGATTTATTATATGAAAAAAGCATTAATAAAATCTATAGCTTGTTCTCTTTCTATCATTAGTATGACAACAGTTATTCCTCAAAAAGTTAGTGCTACGACTTTAACTTCAAGCATAAGCTATTTTAATAAGGATGATTCTTCAAATGGCAAACACAATGGTAGTTGGATCTTTGATAAAGATAATCTTAACTATCTTTCAAAGAAGGAAAAGAAGCAATTAGAAGAAATTAAAAAACTTAAAGATAAAGGTGAAGAACTTTCAGAGGAACAAAAAAAGCAATTAGCTGATATAAAAGAAACTGTTTTAAAGAAAAAATTAGGTAACGAGAAATATAAAGATTTTAAGGCACTAATAGAAAAGAAACACTGTAAAAAAGAACTTACAGAGGAAGAGAAAGCTAAATTAAAAGAATACAAAAATATTATAAGATCATCAAAAAATGACTCTAATGATCGTGCAACATTTAAAGACTTTTTAAGATAGTCATTAAAGCAGAGAAATAGTTACTTTTAGCTAATTCTCTGCTTAATTTTTTTATTTTAGCATATGTATAAGATATTTAAATAATTTAAATTTTTCAAGCATGTTAAAGTAACATTACATTTAAACTTAAATCTCATACTACTTTTTAAATTTACTGAACTCATTTCTAAAGCTTAAATATTATTCCAAAAATTGCTCCTATGCCAATATAAAATACAGGATGTCTTTTACATTTATTGCTAAGATACAATAATATTGTACATAATACAACTGCCTTTATATTAATTAACTGTATTACTTTATTACTTAAATTATATTGATTAAAATTAAACAATGATATTTTTAAAACTTCAAAACCAGCAGCTGCAATTAATCCTACAACAGCAGCTCTTAATCCATAAAATACAGCTTTAACATATCTGCTTTCTTTGAATCTCTCTAAAAAATTCGCAACTATAATTATAATAATAATTGATGGAATTATAAGTCCTAATGTAGCAACAATACTACCCAAAATACCACTTGAGTGAAAACCAGCATATGTTGCCATATTTACTCCCATTGGTCCTGGTGTTGATTCAGATACAGCTATCATATCTGCTAGATTTGATTGGCTAAACCAATCATATTTAAATGTTAATGCAGTTAAAAAAGGTAATGTGGCTAGTCCACCTCCCACTGCAAATAATCCAATCTTAAAAAATTCGTAAAATAAGGTTAAATAAATCATTTTAATTCACCTCTTATTAATTTTGATACTATTCCAGTGATTGCTGATGCAATAACAATATATATTGGTGATATTTTTAATATTGCAGTCATAAAAAATGCAAAAATAACTACTATAACTCCTAATGAATCTTTAATAGAACTTTTCCATAATTTAACTATTGCATTAATAACTAAAACTAATGCTGCAACTCTAATACCTCCAAATACATTTTTTATAATTTCAATGTCATTGAAGTTATTTAATAGCCCTGCAATTATCATTATTATAATTAGAGATGGAAATACAACCCCTAAAGTTGCAAATATACCACCAAGAATTCCTTTAGTTTTATATCCAATAAACGTCGCTGTATTAACAGCGATTATTCCTGGTGTGCATTGACCAACTGCATAATAATTCATTATCTCTTCTTCAGTTGCCCATTTTCTTCTTTCTACCACTTCTTCTTGAATCATTGGAAGCATTGCATATCCCCCACCAAATGTTAAGCCTCCAATCCTACAAAAAGTCCAAAATAAATCTAACAATTCTTTCACTATATGTTCCTCCATATGTAATTAAATAAATATTTATCGATTATGATAAAATTACCACGTTTTATTATATAACAAAAATTAATAGCAATCATGGATAAATCCAGATTGCTATTAATTTTGTTTAATATTATTTTAAATTATAAATAACTTTCAACATCTATTTGTTTTTTGACTTCTTCTAATCCAACTCTATCTATATAATCGCCTAGTCTTTCTCTTGCAGTAGCATTTTCCGAATAAATTTGAATTATTTTTTCAACTAATGGAAATAATTTTTCTTCTGACACATTCATTGCAATTTTATCTGCAAGTCTTGGTTTTAGTCCACCTTTTCCACCAATTTGAACTACCCATCCCTTAGGCATTCCATATATACCAATATCTTTTATGTGGTTATCTGAACAACTTTGTGGACATCCACTAACTCCTATTTTAAGCTTATTAGGTAAATCCTTACCATGGTATAATCCATCAAGCTTACTTCCAATTGCTACTGAATCTTGTAGTCCTTTTTTACAAAAAGTTGTTCCTGGACATACTTTAACGCTTCTTACACATAATCCAACAGCTGCTCCTGGTTTCATGCCCAAGTCTTTCCATGCATTATCTATTTCTTCTTCTTTTATTCCAACAAGTGCAATACGTTGAGCTCCTGTTACTTTTACAGCTTTAACCTCATATTTTTCTGCAACATCAGCTAATGTTCTTAATTGTTCTGGTGTTATAAGCCCTGCTGTTAAATGAGGTGCTATAGCATATGTTTCCTTATCTCTTTGTAAAACTGCTCCCTTGTCTAATAAATCTTTTTTCATGTTTAATGCCTCCCTAATAATACTACAAATAATCATTTTAATTTACTATAATTATATTCTTTAAATCCAATTATTACTAAATCTTCATTTATTAAAATTGGTCTTTTTATCAGCATTCCATTACCAGATAATAATTCTATAGCTTCTTCTTTTGTCATAGAATTAATCTTATCTTTTAAATTTAATTCTTTATAAACTTTACCTGATGTATTAAAGAATTTTTTAAATTCCAAATTACTCTTGTCTATCCATTCTAATAATTCTTCTCTTGTTGGTGTTTCATTAACTATATCTCTAACTTCTATTTCAAAATCATTTTCTTTTAAAAATTTTAATGCTTTTTTACATGTTGAACATTTAGGATATTGTACTAATAGCATTGGAATTCCTCCTTTAACAATTACAATAGTATTTTATCATACTAATTTTTTCTGGTAAACTATTATTTTTTACTAGAATTTGTTTATTAATAATTACTTTTTTCATTTTACAATTTCTTTATTTATATTTTTGCATTTAAAAGATTTTATATTCTCTTTAATTTTTCGTAATAAAAAATGTACTCTGTATATTTCAGAGCACATTTTTTATAAAAATATTTATTTTAACTAAAATTTTCTTTTTTAATTTTATTTACTAAATTCAATACAAAATATATCATCATTACATTTATAGGAATCATTATTAAATTCTTAAAGGCTCTTATTGGTAGAATTACGTAAAATGCCTTACCTCCCAATATAGATAACCAAAAAGTATTCATAACTATATCTACCAAAATCACTGAAATAATATTAGCAAATGCACATCTTGTTAAAGTAATTTTTTTCTTGTACAAAATACTTCCATATATTAATCCAGACATCATTGCTGATAAAGTAAATCCTACAAAAAAAGCTCCTTTAGGATTTATTACATAATTAATAACATCAGACAAACCTCCACACATTGCACCAGCCACCGGACCAAATAGCATACTTATAGTTACAGATGCTAAAAATTCAAAACTCAGATGTAGAAATGGTGTGATTTGGATTGTAAACAAATCTAAAATAAGCTTTATTGTTATTAATAACGAAGCTGTAACTAGATTTCTTACATTTTTTAGTTCTTTTGATGAATTTAAAATTAAAGTATAAAAATTTCTCATACAGAATCCCCCCTTTAATTATATTTGCTGAATAAAAAAGAGGGCTCCTCTTTAATATTAACAGCGGAATGCAATATTTACACCGCAAACAAAAGTTTTTCGTTTAAGAGGCAACTTCCCGTCCTCTCAACACTTAACGCGCAAATATCTACTCTGTCAATTAAGAAATTATGTGCTAAGTTTATCAAACCTAATAAATTTTGTCAATACTTTAGTGTACTAAAGTATTGATATGAATTCATCTATGACCAAATCTTTATTTTCTTTTAAATCTAAAAAGTCATTCTCTATAAATATAAACGGTCTTTCTAATTCATTAATATCCATTTGTACTATTTTTCCTACTTTATTATTGTTTAATTTAACTTCCCTGCCAATGTAATAGTTTACTATATGTTCTAAAAATATATTACAATAATTATAATCCAGCTTGCCAAAGCTTTCATTTTTAATTATTTGTATTGATTCAAACGGAGATTTCTTATCTCTATAACATCTATTAGAGTTTACCGCCTCAAAAACATCTGCTATTGCAATAATTTTTGCAAAATTAGGTATTTTATCACCTTTAATTCCTAATGGGTAACCACTTCCATCTTCTCTTTCATGATGTAATAATACAGATTGAGAAACTGATTTATCTAAAAAGTTGATTTTTTTAATTACATTATAACCTAAAACAGGATGCTCTTTAATTTTTTTAAAATCCTTTGAATTTAATCTACCATTTTTATTAATTATTTTATCATCAATTTTACATTTCCCAATATCATGCAAAAGCGCTGAATATATTAATAATTTTATTTTATTATCGTCAAAGCCAATCCATTTGCCCAACAAACTGCTTATAGATGCTACATTTAAACTGTGTCTATATATAGAATCTTTATCACTACCATAAAAAAGTAAATTATCTATCAATGCATTTGGATTTTTAATTATATTTTGTAACTCAGATATTAACTTTCTAATTTCTTTAAGAGAATCTTTTTGTAAATCAACAGTATTATCTAAAACATCATGTAAATCTCCACATATTTCATTTAATTTATTTTCTACCCTTTTAAATTCTCGTTCTGAACTTTTTTTACTATTTTCTGCTTTTTCTAAAGAATCTTCTCCATAAACCCAAATTTCTTCTATATTATATGAAGTTTGTAATTTATTAAGTATTTTATCACTTATAACAACGTTTTTTGATAATAATATATTATTATTATCTTGTACGTCTTCCCCTATTACCATTCCAGTTTTTAAGTCACTTGTTTTTAAAAGCATTAATTTTTTTTCCACTCTAATCACCTATACTTAAATTATTTGTATATATTAACAATTTATTATAAAATTTATATTATATGTAATATAATCCAATTACTAATATTCTACAATTATTAATAATTCTCCTTTTAATGCTTCAAAGATAAAAAATCATTTTGAAAACTCAAAATGATTTTTTTATCTAAATATTAATTTTTATTTTCAAGATAGTATTTTAATTTTTGAAGTAATAATATTATACCTCCACCAATTATAAAGAATATTATATTAAACGTATGTAAATTCATAGGTGGTTTAGGCACTTCTAATGATGTAGGTCCCATAAACACTGCGTATATTGATCCAAGCATAAGACCTAAAATTAAATATATTGTTTGTGATCTATAATTACTTAATAAGTATTTTACACCATTTATAGTTATAAGTATTCCAAAAAGCACTCCAAAACCGAATACAAAACATACAAGTAAGTAATCAAAATTTAATTTTAACACTTCTTTTACAGCATTCATTATAGGTGCATATAATCCAAAAATTAAAAGCAAAGTTGAACCAGATATTCCTGGAAGGACCATCGCTGAAATAGCTATCATAGCTACTACAAAAATGTATATTCCAAGTCCTAGCGTTAATCTATCTAATGACATACCTGCTGCACTATTTGGACCTGCAACAGGATTAAAATAAGTTATTAATACAACTATACATATACCTATTATAGAAAAGAAAATATTTTTATATCTATTTATAATAGAACTTTTTTCTTCCTTTATAATTATAGGTATCGCAAATATTATAAAACCAATAAATAATGAACTTATTTTATAAATTTCTTTATCAAAAATTGATGTTAAAAATAATACAGATGATACAAATCCAACAATCCATCCTATTCCTAATTTGAATAAAAATTTAAATGCTTCTATTTTCTCTTCTTTTCTTCCTGAAATAACATTACTTAGTGAATTAATAAATTTATCATAAAATCCTAAAATAAATGCTATAGTTCCGCCTGATACTCCTGGGACACTATCTGCAAGTGCCATGCAAAATCCTCTTATAAAGTTTATTATATACATTACTAAATCTCCTTGCTTTTTATTCTCTTGTTTTACAATTATACTATAATTCCATCCTAGTTTTAATGTTTTTAACTTATTTTTAATAATTATATCTTAAAATAAAAATAACTGTCTAAAACAGAGTTATTCTATTTTAGACAGTTAAAGATTTAATACTGTATAGGATTTGCTTTTTTGTTACCTGTTTTTGCTTTCCCTTGTATTTCTGGTACTGGCTTAACATCATTTTTCTTATAATGTGCTTTATGATTACTCTCTGTTCCATGAGCATCATTTGGATCAGGTCTTCTCATTCCTGCTTTTGCCATAATTTTAACCCTCCTAAATATATAATGTTCCTCTATTTTAGTATTGTAAAAAAAATATAGACTATACATTTAATATTAAATTAAGCTTTAATATATAAAATTCATCTACGATTTAAAATGTAAATAAAATTAATAAAAGTAATACTTTTCATTGGAATATATTTAACAACATATTAACATTAAAAATCATTGTAGTGCGTTAAAAGCTATGATATAGTTTAATTACATAAAAACTTCACTTCATATAAATTAAGGATAAATTTTGTATATTTATATACTAAGGAGGAAAAATTTTTGCAAAAAATTGCCTTAATAACAGATAGTAGTTGTGACTTAAGTGAAAGTACTTTAGACAAGTTTAATATTAAGTTACTTCCATTTAGAATAATTTTCAATGATAACGAATACTTAGATAGAATAACAATATCCTCAAAAGAATTATTTAATTTACTAAAAACAGAAATTCCTACTACTTCTCTACCAGATATAGAGTATAGTAGTAAAATATTTGAAAACTTAATAGCTGAAAATTACACTCATGTAATTATTATTACAGTTTCAGCTAATACTTCAGGATGCTTTAATAGTATAAGATTATTGAGTGAGCATTATCCTGAAATTAAATCTTACATATTTGATTCAAAAACAATAGGATATCCTGTTGGAGCTATTACAACACAAGTTGGAAAGTTAATTAATGATAATAATACCTTTGAAGATATTATTTCTAAACTTGAAGATATTAGAAATAAAACTCATGCCTTTGTAACATTTCCTTCTTTAAAATATTTAAGAGCAGGCGGAAGAATAGGACGAGTATCTGGTGCTATTGCTGAAACCTTAAATTTGAAACCAATAATTTCTTCTGATGAAGATGGCTTTTTATACCCATTTGCCAAAGCTAGAGGTAGAAATCAATCTTTAGCTAAACTAAAACAAATACTTATGTCATATCTTGACAAGGGCAAATGTAGAGTTTGGATTTTAAATGGAGATGCTGATGAAGAAGCTGATGAATTTTTAAATAGTGTACAAACCCATGAAAACATAACAGAGATATCTTTAGAGACTATTGGTGCTTGTACAGGTGTACATACTGGACCTGGTTCTATAGGTGTTTGTATTTATGACGAATATTAACATAAACTTTTGAGGTTTATAAAATACTATATTTATCTATAAATTAAAAAGAAGCTTTGATGGAATTTCCAAAGCTTCTTTTTATAAATTCATTTATTTAACTATTTTTACTTTTATCAGATAAAAATTTATTTCAAACGCATTTTGTTTGTAATTAAATTATTATTTCAATCCAACTATAGTATCTAATGCAACTTCAATCATATTTGTAAATGTTGTTTGTCTCTCTTCTGCAGTAGTTACTTCACCTGTTATAAAGTGATCACTTACTGTAAGTAATGCTAATGCATTAACATTATATTTAGCTGCAATAGTGTATAATGCTGCTGCTTCCATTTCAACGCCTAGACAACCAAAGTCAGCCCATTTTTTCCAATCTTCATTATCATCACCATAGAATATATCAGAGCTGTATATAGGCCCAACCTTAGGTTCAAATCCTTTTTGCACTGCCAAATCATAAGCTGGTTTTAATAAATCAAAACTTGCAGTTGGTGCATATGTTCTTCCTTGGAATCTTACTAAGTTAAGATTTGAATCAGTACATGCTGACATTGCAATTACAAGATCTCTAACCTTAACCTTTTCATGATATCCACCACATGTTCCAACTCTTATAAGATTTTTAACTCCATAACTTTGAATTAATTCATTAACATAGATTGATATTGATGGTATTCCCATACCTGTTCCTTGAACTGAAACTCTTTTTCCTTTATAAGTTCCTGTAAACCCGTACATTCCCCTAACTTCATTATAGCAAACTACATCTTCTAAAAAATTTTCAGCTATAAACTTAGCTCTTAAAGGATCTCCTGGTAATAATATGCGTTCTGCTATTGCACCTTCTGGTGCATTAATATGAATACTCATTTTGCTACCTCCATACAATCTAATTTTTATATACTAAAATACATTTTTAATTATTATTTATTATTTTTATCTAAATCTGCTTTTGTAAATGTGCCTGGTAAAATTTCTGCCATATCTGTTACAATGTAATCTTCTTCATTTTTAGCAAGTATTACTTTTACTTCTGGACCACCAAATTCACTTATAACTTGACGACAAATTCCACAAGGATAAGTATTTTCTTCTAAACTTCCTACTATTGCAATTGCATTAATCTTAGTTTCGCCTTCTGCTACACCAGTGAAAATTGCTGTTCTTTCTGCACAGTTAGTTGCACCAAAAGAAGCATTTTCAATATTACATCCACCGTATACTTTTCCACTGTCGAATAATACAGCTGCACCAACTTTAAAATTAGAATATGGTGAATATGCCTTTTCTCTATATTTTAGTGCTATTTTAATAAGTTCTTTATTTTCCATTTTTCATGTCCCCTTTTATTCTAAATTTATATAACTATAGGATTCCAAAAATTTAACTTTATTATGTTTTTTTATAATAACATATATTAAAATAAATATGTTACCGTTTTCCTATTATTTAATAATATATTTTTTGATTAGATAAGCTAATAGTATTATTATTTAAAATAATATATTAGCTTATCATTTAAAAATTAATTTTTTATTATATCATTTTATTATCTCTTACCAGAATCAAATGGTTCTCCAGAGGCTCTTGGAGCTTGTGAAGATTTTGAGAATAATACCAATGCAATTAAAGTAACCACATATGGGAATACTTTTAGTATTACTGATGGTATAGATGCTAATGCTGGAATTACTTGTGATACATTAGCAACTGTAGTTGCAAATCCAAAGAATAATGTAGCTCCAAGGATACCTAACGGCTTCCATTGACCAAATATCAATGCTGCCAATGCTAAGAATCCAAGACCTGCAACACTTCCATTAAACTCACCTGAGTATGTTACAAGTATTATTGCTCCTCCAAGAGAAGATAATGCTCCTGAAACTAATACTCCAATGTAACGCATACGATAAACATTAATTCCTGCTGCATCTGCTGCTTGAGGATGTTCTCCACATGCTCTTAATCTTAAACCAAAGTTAGTTTTGTATATTAAGAATATGCTTACTACAAGTATTAATAAAACTAACCATGTAGTAATATATGTTTTCTTAAAAAATAGATCTCCGATTATTGGTATTGATGAAAGAACTGGAACATCCATTGGATAAAATCCAGTTTGAATTCTTATACGTCCACTACCTGCAATAGTTCTTGCTAGAAATACAGTTAATGCTCCTGCTATCATGTTAATTGCAGTACCACTAATTACTTGGTCTGCATTTAAGTTTATACTAGCAAATGCATGTAATAGTGAAAATAACATTCCAACTACCATTGCTACAAGCAAACCTATCCAAAGAGGAAGAGTACTATTTGGCATTGATTCTTGTAATTTAAATATCGTTAAAGCTCCTGAAAATGAACCTATAATCATAAATCCATCAAGTCCAATATTTACAACTCCACTTCTTTCACAATATAATGCACCTAGTGAAGTGATTAATAGAGGAATTGTGTACGCAATAGCATAAGGAAAAACTTGTTGTATTATTCCCCACATATTACTTCTCCTCCTTGTTCTTTATTTCGTCAGTATCATCTGAAGATTTATTGTTTCCATCATTAGGCAATATGCCTGTTCCCGTATTACCTGCTTTTTGTTCATTTTTTAATTCTTTTTTGCGTTTAAATTTATTGTATACCATAGGTACAACTGCACTTGTAGCTGCAAAGTATATAATAGTTGCTATTATAGTATCTGCAATTTCAGGTGGAATACTTGTATTAGCATTCATAAATCCTTTTCCTGAATATAATAGTCCAAAGAATATTGCTGATATAAATACACCTATAGGATTGTAGCACCTAGTAATGATACTGCGATACCATCAAAACCTTGAGTCGGCATTACACCAATTTGGATATTAGATGCATTTCCCACATATTGAGCTACACCTGCAAGACCTGAAAGTGCACCTGCAATCATCATAGCGTAAATTACATTTTTGTTTACAGACATACCTGCATATTCGGCAGCATCTCTATTAAATCCTACAGCCTTCAGTTCATAACCTAACACTGTTTTGTTTAGTATAAATCCAACTATGATAACTGCTAAAATTGCAATAAGTATACCTAAGTTAATATAAGACCCATCAAATAATTTAGTAAGTATCGGTGTTTTTAAAGATGATACTTCTGGAAGTAGTCTTGATTCAGTTTCTAAAGTTTCACCTTTAAAGTAAGCTGGAATTGTATAATAAACTATCCAATAACAAGCCCAGTTCATCATAATAGTAGATACAACTTCATTTACATTAAATTTAGCTTTTAATAATCCTGGTATAAATGCCCAAAGTGCACCTGCAACCGCTCCCACAATTATCATTACTAATAGTAATATTGGTCTTGGCATACTATTATAGCATGTTAATCCTACTGCTGTAGCAGCGAATCCACCAAATAACATTTGTCCAGGAGTTCCGATATTAAAAAGACCTGTTTTAAATGCAAATGCAACAGAAAGCCCTGTAAGTACTAACGGTGTAGCTGTGGCTAAAGTATTACCAATTCTTTCTATGTTCATTAATCCGCCTCTAAATAGATATGAATATCCATCTACAGGATTATCTCCAATAAGAGTCATTAATATTGCACCTGCAAGCAATCCTAAAACAACTGCAAGTATGGAATTTAAACTTTCTTTTTTACTCACGCTTCGTTCCCCCTTTGAATGCCAGCCATCATTAAGCCGACTTCATTTTCATTTGTTTCTGAAGCATTAACAGTACCGATTAGTTCACCGCTATTAATGATTGCAATTCTGTCTGATAAATTTAAAACTTCACTTAATTCTAAAGATATAAGTAAAACAGCTTTTCCTGCATCTCTTTGTTCTACAAGTCTTTTGTGAATATATTCTATAGAACCTACATCTAGACCTCTAGTAGGTTGAACTGCTATTAGTAAATCTGGATCCAATTCAATTTCACGACCAATTATAGCTTTTTGTTGATTACCACCTGACATTGTTCTAGCAAAAGATGCTCCACCTTCTCCTGATCTAACATCAAATTCTTCAATAATTTTTTCAGCATAATTGTGTATAGCTTCTCTATTTAATAATCCATGTTTAGAGAATGGTTTTCTACCATATATTTCAAGTACAATGTTATCTTCAATAGTATAATCTAAAACTAGTCCTCTTTTTTGTCTATCTTCTGGAATATGTGCTATTCCGCTATCAATACGCTTACGTATTGACATATCAGTAATATCTTTGCCTTCAAAATATACTTTTCCAGATTGTACATGTCTCATTCCAGTAATAGCTTCAATTAATTCAGATTGTCCATTACCCTCTACTCCAGCAACTCCAAGAATTTCTCCTGCTTTAACTTCAATTGAAAAGTTCTTAAGACCAAGCACCTTTTTGTTATTCATTACAGAAAGGTTATCAACTTTTAAAATTACCTCTCCTGGTTCTTTATCTTCTTTCTCAACCTTAAAGCTTACTGGTCTTCCAACCATCATCTCTGCCATCTTTGCTTGAGATGTTTCTTGTACATTAACTGTTCCTATATATTTTCCACGTCTAATAACAGTACAATTATCTGCAACAGCTTTAATTTCTTTAAGCTTATGAGTTATGATAATTATAGATTTGCCTTCTTTTATAAGGTTTTTCATAATTTTCATAAGTTCATCTATTTCTTGTGGTGTAAGTACAGCTGTTGGTTCATCTAAAATTAATACTTCAGCATCTCTATAAAGCATTTTTAAGATTTCAACTCTTTGTTGCATACCTACTGTTATATCCTCTATTTTGGCATACGGATCAACATTTAATGAGTACTTTTCAGATAATTCTTTAATCTTTTTAGCAGCACTTTTAATATCAACTGTTAAACCCTTTTTAGGTTCACATCCTAAAATTATGTTTTCAGTTACTGTAAAATTGTGTACTAATTTAAAATGTTGATGCACCATTCCTATTCCTAAATCATTTGCAACATTTGGATTAGAAATTTTAACTTCTTTTCCTCTTACCTTTATAACTCCTCTTTCTGGTTGATACATACCAAAAAGAACTGACATTAATGTAGATTTACCCGCACCGTTTTCACCAAGTAATGCATGAATTTCACCTTTTTTTAATCTTACGGTAATATTATCATTTGCAACTATACCTGGGAATTCCTTACGGATATTTAGCATTTCAACTACATATTCCATAGTAGAGTCCTCCTTTTTTAGATTAGCAATTTCTAATTGCCAATTGATAATATACAATACTCAAGGTCTATCTATTGTACATTGTCAATCATCAATATGTAGAAATTAAAATTATTATTGTTTTAGAAAATTAACATTATTGATTCTTATATAGTATTTAACAATGAAGAAAACTTATTATTATATTACGTAATAAAAGTCTTCTTCAATTGTTATTACTTTAAATAATATTTATTTAATAAAATAGAAATTATTTTACTAAGCTTCCTTGTTCACCTGAAACTGTTATTGCTCCATCTTTAACTTTTTCATTTACTTCAGCAACTGTTTTCATTGTTGCTTCTGATAAATTAGGATTCTTTGTTGGAATACCTACAGCATCTTTTGTAACATCAAATGTTAAAGTTTGACCACCTGGGAAAGTGCCTTCTTTAACTGCTTTTACCATATCAAAACTTGCAGCTTCTACTTTTTTAACTGCTGAAGTAAGGATTACTGATTTACCATCTGCATATACACCATCATCGAATTGGTCTCTGTCAACACCAACTACCCATACTTGACTTCCTGATCCTACTCTAGTCTTAGCTTCTGTTATAACTCCGTTACCAACTCCGCCAGCTGCACAGAATATAGCTTTAACTCCTCTGTCATACATTTGAGCTGCTAATTGTTGTCCTGCTGCTGTATCATTGAATGTACCTTGATATAATATATTATCTGCCTTTAATGACATTTTAGTTCCTAAATTTTCATTAGCATAAGCAACACCTTGTTGGAATCCCCAATTGAATTTTTGTACTGCTGGTATTTCCATACCACCTATAAATCCTAGATCTCCTTCTTTTAATTCAACAGATGTAGCGACACCTGCTAAGAATCCTGCTTGATGTTCAGCAAATAAAATAGAAACACTGTTTTCATCTACTTTATATTCTGGATCTTTTCCACCACTATTTGGAGTACCATCAATTAAAACAAATTTTGCATCTTTATATTTTTCTTGTGATTTAAATATTGCAGTTTCAAATTTAAATCCTGGAGTAGCTATTAATCTGAATCCAGCATCATAAAGATTTCCAATTTCTTTCATATAATCTGCTTCAGTTTCTCCATTAGGCTTTAAGTATTTAGGTTGTGCAATTCCAAGATCTTTTTCAGCCTTTAGTATTCCTTCCCAAGTACCTTGGTTAAATGACTTATCGTCTATTGTTCCTGAGTCTGTAACCATACCTACTTTAATTTTCTCTTCACCCTTTGAATCACTAGTTCCTGTGCTAGATGCTCCACAACCAGCAAACATTGATACTGTTATTGCAGAAATAGCTAATAATGATAATAATTTCTTTTTCATTGCTTTTCCTCCTACTATTTTTAATAATATATTTCAAGTTACAAACTATAATAAAATTTATAACTTAAATTCAAATTAATTTAGTATATTATGCAAATTTAATTTTATATAATATTAATTCTAATTTATCCACTATAATAATTTTAGCAATTAACATATATACTATTCATTTCAATACATCTTTTTCTCTGAACCATTACATATTATTCTTGGAGCCATTATTGTTCTCCTTACGGATCTATCATTTTTATCATTTATTATTTCCCAAAGCATATTCATAGAACTTTTTCCAAGTTTTATTGGTGAATCCTCTACATATGTAACTTGTAATCCTACTATATCTAAAAAATCAACTCTATTAATTCCTACAATAGATATATCCTCTGGCGTTTTCTTTTTTGAATCTATAAGTGCTCTTATTGCTCCCATAGTCATCATATTACTACAAATAACCAATGCTGTTGGTTTGTTTTCCATTTTTAATATATTATTAGTTAATTTATAAGCTATTTCTGCTTTGAAATCTGCATTAAAAATATATTCATCTATAATATCAATATTATTTTCAATAAGCGCTTTTTTATATCCAGAAAGCATGTCCATAGTTGCATCAGAGTCTATATTCCCTGTTATTATTGCTATTTTTTCATGACCTTCTTTTATTAATAATTTAGTGGCATCCAATCCACATTTTACGTTATCCACAAAAACTCCACTTAAATTACTGTATTTTATATCCGCTGATACCAAAACAACTGGTATATTTAACTGTTCTATTAATGTAGTATACTTATTTTTAAAATTACCATCTCCAAAAGCTGGTGTCATTATTATTCCTTTTATTCTTTGCGCCTTTGCAGATTTTAATGCCTTCAATTCTTTTTCCAAATAATTATCTGTATTAAATAACACTATATTTAAATTTTTTTCTTCTGCAACTTCACTTATTCCTTTTATTATTTCTCCAAAATAATTGTTAGTTATGTCCGGAACAATAATTCCAATTGTATTGGTTTCACTTTTAGAAAGGCTTCTAGCAATAGCACTTGGAGTATAATTCATTTCTTTTATAACATTTAAAACTTTTTGTCTAGTCTCTTCTTTTACATAACCAGAATTATTTAATACTCTCGAAACTGTTGTAGATGATACATCTGCTATTTTAGCAATATCATTTATCGTGGCCCCCATATGAATCCTCCCTTAATGTTCTCATATAACTACCTAAACTTATTTTAACACATTTGTAAACGATTAACCTTGAATATTATAAAATTAACAGAATTTTTTTAATTTTCTTAATATGTTACCGGTTACATAATTATCATATTATATTCTATTAACAATGTCAATATTAGGATAACCTTTTCATTGTTAAAGCACTATAAAATTTGATATTTTTTTAATTGATTCGCATTACATGCCATTAATTATATCAATTTTATAATTTTTCATATAATTTCCATAAAATTTTATAATATTGAATTTTTTCGAAACAATTATTCATATGAAATCCTTTTAAAATATTCATTTAAGATTTAAATTATTTTAAATTTTAATAAAAAATAATTAAATTTCAATATTTTTTCAAATGTCATCTCAAAATTTATCACAGTTATATCTTCTCTTTGTTTAATACTATTATTAAGTTAATACTATTATTATAACTTTTTTAAAATAAAGTGCATTAAGTTGAATTTTCATTTATTGTTGATACACTTATGTGAGTCTATATTTTATTCTTTAAAATTCTGCGTGATGTCCAGTAAATAAAATAGACATGCTGTTTTCTGCCACTTTATATTTAAGTTTGAATTTAAATTATTTTTAATTTTTTATAAAAATTAATTCAAAATCATTAAAATTTTTCCCTTTTTTCTATAAGATTTAATTCAAGAATATAATACCAGCTAACAAATATTAAGTCAATAATTTTATTTAACATTCGTTTATTTATAATTTCACAAAAAACTGAAGCTACTTAAATAATTAAAATAGCTTCAGTCTTTAACAATGCTTGTTATTTACTTGTTTATTTTGTTGAGAAATCTTTCTATTCTTTTAAGTGCTTCCATTATATTGTCCATAGAAGATGCATAACAAGCTCTAATAAAACCTTCTCCACAATCACCAAATGCATTACCAGGAACAGTAAGTACTTTTTCATTTATAAGAAGTTGTTCACAAAATTCATCAGATGTCATACCTGTTGATTTTATAGATGGAAATACATAAAATGCGCCTAATGGTTCAAAACATTCTAATCCCATTCTTCTAAATCCATCAACTAATACTCGTCTTCTTCTATTGTACTCTCTTACCATCGTTTGTACACTTTGATCTCCTTTTTTCATTGCTTCTATTGCTGCATATTGAGCTGTTGTTGGAGAACACATTATAGCATACTGATGTATTTTTTTCATAGCATCTATTAAAGTTGGATGACCACACAAATATCCTAATCTCCATCCTGTCATAGCATAGGCTTTTGAAAAACCATTTATAACTAATGTTTTATCTCTCATTTCCGGGAAAGATGCTATAGAAACATGTTTCTCATCATAGCAAAGTTCTGCATATATCTCATCAGATATAACAATTATATCTTTATCTTTTAAAATTTCTACTATTTTAGCCAATTCTTCCCTGGTCATAATTGCACCAGTTGGATTATTAGGAAATGGTATTATTACAACTTTAGTTCTTGGAGTTATTGCTTCTTCCAACAGTTCTGGAGTAAGCTTAAATTCATCCTCAGCTCTAAGATTTATGACTTTAGGTGTTGCTCCTGTAAAAGTTGTACACCCCTTGTATGCAACAAAACTTGGTTCTGGTATTATAACTTCATCTCCAGGTCCAACTAATGCTCTAAGTGCTATATCTATTCCTTCACTTCCACCTACTGTTACTATTATCTCATCAGTTGGATTATAGCTAAGATTAAATCTTCTATATAAATACTTAGATATTTCATGTCTAAGTTCTATAAATCCTGCATTTGATGAATAATGAGTATGCCCTTTTTCTAATGAATAAATTCCTGCTTCTCTAACATTCCAAGGAGTAACAAAATCTGGTTCACCAACTCCTAAAGATATAACACCTTCCATTTCATTAATCATATCAAAATATTTTCTTATTCCTGATGGTGGCATTTCTCTTACGTTCTTCTTAATCATATTCTCTAGCATCATATAAATATTGCCTCCCTATCATCAATTTTCTTTTCCTTAAATATTGTTCCATGATCCTTATATTTTCTTAAAACAAAATGTGTACTAGTACTTAATACATATTGTTGTACAGCAAGTTTTTCAGATACAAAAAGAGCTACTTCTTTCATACTCTTTCCTTCTACTATAACTGTTAAATCAAATCCACCAGACATTAAATAACAAGCTGTAACTTCTGAAAATTTATATATTCTTTCTGCAACATTATCAAAACCTTCTCCTCTTTGAGGAGTTATCTTAACTTCAATTAATGCTGTCACAGTTTCTTTCCCTGTATTTTCCCAATTAATTAAAGTAGTATATCCCGCTATAATACTTTTATCTTCATAATCTTTAATCGCAGCTTTAACCTCATCAACACTTTTTCCAGCCATAGTTGCTATTTGTTCATCAGTATAACGACTATTTTTTTCTAATATTTCTAATACTTCTTCCATAATAAAATGCCTCCTTAAAATTAATGACTATTCGATAATATATTAAATATTTATAAACGGAACAAAATCGCTAAGGCGACTGTGGAGCGTCGATTTTTTTAGCCATGCACCCTTTCCAAACGTAGTGCAGGAATAATGGTGCGGCATATGATTATTTTTTATTCTTTAGGTGGCCCTCATCATACCTTTAAAATACAGTATTCTAGAAATTATCCACAGATTCTTTAGTAATATAAATTCCTAAAGAATAAAAAAAGTCCTTCATCCCCAACAAGGGACGAAGGACTAACTACGCGGTACCACCCTAATAAGCAAAAATGCTCACTCTATAGAAGTATTAATAAACACTTCAACCTCTATAACGTAAGGAACACGTCATCATCTAATTAAGAATATCAATTCTTATTTTTCAATGTGAAATTCAAAGGCTGCTTCTATAAAGTTCACTTACTAGATTTCCACCAAATCTCTAGTTCTCTGAAAAGCTTACTAAATATACTCTTCCTTATCACAACTTTTAACATATCATTTTAATATATTATAAACATATATTGATTTAAATTCAATAGTATATAGTGTTCTTTTTATTAATTTGTTAATACTTTTTAATAATGGCGTTACATTTTAATCTTAGGATCTATTTTTAATATGTGTTTATATATGCGAAGCGTTTTTGTAATTTAACTTCTAGAATTTTGTTCTGCTTTACTTATGCATATATCAACATTCTGTTAAAACGTACCTAATCTTTTTTTACTAATACATAACAACTTAATTTAGGAACTTTCACTATATTATTATCTATATATGATA
This sequence comes from uncultured Clostridium sp., assembly GCF_963527835.1. Lineage (GTDB taxonomy): Bacteria > Bacillota > Clostridia > Clostridiales > Clostridiaceae > Clostridium. Next base: position 20,915 of record NZ_CAURTC010000015.1, read on the forward strand.
ATTCATCTATTCCTGCTTTATTTTCATTAACAATAACATACCATTTATTTTTATCTAATTTAATTTCAACAGGGTTTAAATTTGCATTATATATTACACAAATTTGCTTCCAATTAATCTGTAAATAATTTAAATCTATATTAAATCCAACAACTTTATCATTATAAAAATTTCTTTCTTTTTCTAAAAATCTTAAATTTGCTCTTATCTCATTGCTACTTTCCATTCTAAAGCCTTTGCAAAACTTTCTGAGCTTAATTAATCCCTTGTAATAATCTACAACATCTTTATATTCTTCTGTCCTATTCCATTGTAATTCATTTACACTGTCAGGTGAATTATAACTATTGCCATTTAAACTTCCATCTTTATTTTTCTTAGTTCTTAAAAATTCTTCTCCTGCTTGAAAAAACGGAATACCTTGAGAAGTCAGAATTATAGCTGCAGATAGTTTATTCATAGCCTTTAAATCTTCTTTTGAAAAATTATTGTTAGATATACATATCTTATCCCACAATGTATAATTATCATGTGCAGAAGTATATGTTACTGTCTGATAAGGTTCATTTGCCCATGGAAATTTACTGTATTTTAAACTTTCATAATTTATCTGATCATGCTTTGTAGATGCTACTACACCAAATTTAATAGTCTCTTCTAGATTTGCCGCACCACTTATAAAACCTCTTGAATTAGAATCAAAAACATTTCCTTTTATGCCATCTCTAATATCGTCACTAAATGCTGCTATATTCATGTCTCCAAATTTACTAATATTGAACTTAATACATTTATCCCATTCTGGTAAAGGAGATGCGCCACCTGTCCATCCTTCACCATACATAAGTATAGTCTTATCTATTTTATCTAAACTTCTTCTTATATCTTTTATAATTTCTATATCATATAATCCCATTAAATCAAATCTAAAACCATCTATATGATACTCAGTTGCCCAATATAATAATGAATCAATTATAAATTTTCTAACCATCCTTTTTTCTGTTGCTAATTCATTTCCACATCCAGATCCATTAGAAAACCAGCCATCATTATTTTGTCTATAGTAATAACTAGGAACTATGCAATTTAAATTAGAACTATATGTTGAATGTGTGTGGTTATATACAACATCCATAATCACTCTTATACCATGTTCATGTAAAGTTTTAACCATACTTTTAAATTCTATTATTCGTTTTTCCCCATTAAACGGGTCTAAAGAATATGATCCTTCCGGTACATTAAAATTTTTAGGATCATATCCCCAATTATAATTTTCAGAACTAACATTCGATTCATCTACTGTTGCATAATCAAACACTGGCATTAAATGAACATGTGTTATTCCTAACTCTTTTATATACTCTAAACATGTAGGGTAATTAGTTCCTGGAATCTTAGTTTCCTTCTCATAAACCCCATTATACTTTCCTCTAAATTTATCATTAACACCTGATGTTTCACTTATTGAAAAATCTCTTACATGCATTTCATATATAATAGCATCTGTCACATTTGTAAATTTAGGTTTCATATCTTTATCCCAATCTTTAGGATTAGTAGATTCTAAATCAATTACCATTCCCCTATTTCCATTTACATTTACTGCTTTAGCATATGGATCTACAACTTCTATTTCATTTTGATCATTATTAACCAAATAATTATAATAAACTCCATTAAAATCTCCCAAAAGTTCTAAACTCCATATCCCTTCTTCTCTTTTTTTCATATCAAAAACTTCATTTTTTTCTTTGTAATATAATATTACTCTTACACTTTTTGAAATTGGAGCCCATAATATAAACTTTGTTTTTTCTTCAGAATAAATTGCTCCTAATTTTCCACAATAGTTTTCCTGTTCATATAATATAGATTGCATCATAATTCTTAGCACCTCTAATACTTTTTATATATTAATTATTTCTATTTATTAATGCACATTTAATTTAAACTCTTTTCTTTATTAGAGTTTAAATGTTTATCTTTTAATATATGGATAATAATAGAAATTATATACTTATATTATAATAAAACATTTATAAAAACAAAAACTTTAAAGCTAATATATAATAAATTTTAGTATATTAAAAATGACCAAGGTATATTTATATATATATGTCCTTGATCATTTTAAATATTAGCTCTATTTTAGTTGAGCTATAAATATCTATTTTAGTGTTATTAAATTAAAATTCGCTATCAACAAAATTTTTACTACAATATTAACACTATTTAAAACATAAGTATTTATTGTATTTTTAATTTTTTCTATTCCACCTTTTATTCCTTCATAACAAATAGTCCAATTAATTAACCAAATAATAGCGATTCCTATGAATATAGGCCAAACCATTCCACCAAAATCGAATGGTGATGAAGTTAAATGTAAAAAATCATTATGAAAAAATAAATTTGAATTATTTCCCCAACTCCTAGTAAAACTAAATTTCAAATAATTAATAGCCCAACTTAAAATCATTGAATAATAGCATAGTATAATAAATGCACTGATTGTAGGCCACCAACCAAGCCACTCCCATTTTTTCTTTGCTCTTGTCATCGCAAGTGGTGTTGATCCCTTATATTTATGCCCCATTCCATATTCTAATATTAATAAAGGTATCCCAGCTGTAAAAATAGCAAAGAAATAAGGAATTAAAAATGCTCCTCCACCATTAGAATATGCCACATATGGAAATCTCCATATATTCCCTAGTCCTACGGCTGATCCAACAGCTGAAAGAATAAATCCCAATTTATTACCCCATTGATCCCGTTTTTCATTCATGTCCGCTTCCCCCTTTGTAGATAAGATAAATAATATTTTCAATATTTCTTTGAAAATATTTTATATTTTTGTTGATTTTATTAAAGATTTATTTTATTTTTGAGTATTTTTTTAAACTTTCGTCAATTTGCTATGTTAAAATTAACTTTTTATAATTTACATATTATGTTAACATTTATTGAAGGGGTTGAGATTTATGAAAAAATTTTTATTATGCGGAGTAGTAGCATTTGTTTGTTTAGCTTCTACTTCACTTAACGCTTTTGCAAATACAAATGAACCTACTCACTCATGGAAAATTACAAAAGCAAATGTAGATAGTGGTAAAGTTTCATATCATGAATTTAATGATGCAAAAGATAATTGTGAGATTGTAACTTATAACTCAAGTTACAATAAAGAATGTACAATATGTGGAGAAACCTGTAGTGAAGATTCCAAGAGTATCTTTCATTTAAATTTTAATTGTCATGAATGTGATTAATAACTAAAATGATACACCTAAAAATAATACTTAAAGCCACTTAAATTTCTTTATAAAAAATAATCCTATTAAGTAGTCATTATAATAACTTTTAGTTATTTTCTACTAATGTAGGGTTATTTTTATTTTTTATTAAGCTCTGTTTTAAATATGTGTTGATATATGCAATAGGTGAAGTGACATTGTAATTGGACTTTGAGAATCCTTAAGTGAGAATCTAAATTTTATATTTAGCTTTTCGAACTTACTCAGCGAAGTCGAGTTTCCTTTTTATATTCACATTCACTGCTTGTCTCAATTTTATATTGAGAGCAAGCTAAAATGGGACTATACTGATTTTAGCATTCCTAAATTCAATTACTCAGTTCACTTTGCTTATACATATATCATCACTCTACTAAAACATATCCTATAATAAATCAACAACTTCTATTGTGCTGTTTTCTACTCCTATGATACTTTTTTTATTTAAAATATAATCTTCTATTATATTAATTGCATCCCTGCTTATTACTTCTCCTGGACAAACTAAAGGTATTCCTGGTGGATAAGGTATAATCATATTTTTAGATATTTTTCCTTCGCTCTCTCCTACCTTACAATAAGTTCCCTTTAATTTAAATACCTCATGAGGTTCTAATTTTTTATCTGGAACAAGATTATAATATTTAGCATTAACATCACTATTATTTTTTAATACTTCTATATCTAAATTTTCTATGACCTTAAAAATATCTTCAAAATCACCTTCAGTATTAAACGGAGATAATATTAAAACTACCCCTCTTGAAAAACTCATTTCAGCTTGTATTTTATTTTCTCTTAAATAACCCAGAAATTTATGTCCACTATACCCACTTGGTAATAACATTACATATCTTGTTATATCTATATCATATCCAAATTTTAAATCTTCTTTAGAAAATATATTAATTTTATTTAAAGAATTAATTTTATCTTTCCATATTTCACAATTACATATTAATTCTTTATAATCATCTACTCCATATTCATCTAAATAATGTCTTGAATAGTCTAGAGAAGCCATAATTAAATACGAAGGTGAAGTACTCATAAAAGTTTTTAAATAAAACTCTATGCTTTCACTATCATTGTTAACCAAAAGGTAAGCGCCTTGAGTTAATGCAGGTAAAGTTTTATGTGCACTTAACACAACATAGTCTGCTAAATAATATATGTCTTTAGGCAACTTATCACTTTGTCCAAAATGTGCTCCATGAGCTGCATCTATAATAATATTTAAATTTCTTTTCTTTAAGTCTTTTATAATCTCTTCAATATCATAAGTTATTCCAAAATAATTTGGATAAGTTAAAATTATTCCTTTTGGATTATTGCATTTATCTAGTGCCTTATATATGTTTTCTTTATTTGGAGGTAAAAATATATCTTTTTCAATATCTACTATTGGTTCAATATATTCTACTTTTAATTTTCTTAAAATTAATGCATTATATATAGATTTATGACAATTTCTTTCTACTATAACCTCATCACCTTCATCAAATGCATCAAATATTGAAGCTAAATTTCCACATGAGCTTCCATTAACTAAAAAATAAGCTTTTTTTGAATTATAAGTTTTACTAAGTAACTCTTGAGCTTCTTTTATGACCCCTTCAGGACAATGAAGATTATCCAAAGGGTCTACTTCTGTAATATCAAGAAATCCTAATTTTTCCGCAAATTCCTTTCCAATATCATCTCTTAAAAAACCTAAACCTGCTTTATTACCAGGCATAGAAAGTAATAAATTCTTTTCTTTATGATATTTTATCAATTCATTTAACAATGGAATACGTTCTTTCATATTGTTCCCTTTCCTTTATATATTTTAGCTAGTAGTTAATAGTGTAATATAAAGCTCGTGGACTGTGAAATTTACTTTAAGAACACTAATAATGAATATAGTCCAATTTTAGCTTGCTCCCAATATGAAGTTGGTACAAGCAGTAAATGTGACAATTTCATTAAGAGTTCTAAAAAGCAAATTTCAATGCCACTACGCCCTTATATTACACTCTTAACTTTTCTTAAAATATAATAATGTTAGTAAATATTATCTTTAAGATATAATTTCTATTGAAGGATTTTTTAATGTTTTTATTCCTACATCAAATATATCTTCTTTAGTTAAATTATTTAAATTTTCATTTGTGTATACTGTGTAATCTCCAAACATAGTATCGTAAGTTGAAATTTCTTTTGCTAACACAATGCTTTTTTCTTCTTTAAATAGTTTTTTTAATTTATAAGACTTCACTAATTGTTTAATATCTTCTGAATCAATATTGTTTTTTATTTCAATGAGTTTATTAATACATTGTTTTATTAATTCTATAGATCTATCTACATTTTCTTTTGATGTACTAAATGTAATTTTGTAAAGTTTTATGTATTTCTCATGAGTAATATTAGTAATAACATCATAAACAAGTCCATTTTTAGTTCTTAATGTATCAAAAAGTAATGAATTTACTCCTTGTCCAAAATACTCATCAAATATTCTTAAATAATTAATTTCGTCATTGTTTAATTCATGTATAGAAAAAATCATTTGAACTTTACATGTTTTTATTCCATCTCTTTTGTCTACAAATATACCTGAAACATTATTTTCATAATAAACTTGTTCTATTATTTTAAGTTTCTTTTTCCATAATCCGAAATATTTTTCTACTAAGTTCTTTACTTCTTCAAATTCTAGTGAAGATATTACAGCAATAGACGTATTTCCCGGAAAATAATATTCTTGATAAAAGTTCTTAACATCTTCTAATTTTAGAGATCTAAGTTGATCTTCAATACCTATTATAGGATATTTTATTCTCCTATTTTCAAAGGAATTTAAAAATAGTTTATCTTCACAATATTGTTCGACTTCTTCATCCCATTCTTTAAGTTCCTCTATTACTACATTTATTTCTTCTTTAAATCCATTTTCAATAAACTCTGGATTTATAATTATATCTGAAAAAATTTCTAAACCTTTTTTAAGTTCATCACTAAGTAGAGTTCCATAATATATTACATACGGATAGTTCGTCATAGCATTATGAAAACCAAATATAGAGCTTAATTCTTTATTTATTTCAGATTCATTTCTATTTTTAGTATTTTTAAATACCATATGTTCTGTAACATGCGCTATTCCTAAAATATCTTTTTCTACTCCTGCTCCTGCTTCTAAAGATATACATATAGAAGATAATTCTGATTCATTTTCTTTATATATTAACTTTAAATTGTTTTCAAAAATATACTCTTGCAAAAATCTTCCCCCTTAAAATACTCTTTTAAATTCAGTATATATTTTAATAATACTAAATTAATAAAGTTTATAATGATATAATGATTTATTATATCATTATAAACTTTAAATTAACTATTCATATCCATCCATTTTTCTAATGTATTATCTAATTCATTTTGTATCCTTGTTCTTTCATTATATAAGTTTGTCAATTTTTCATAATTACTTGTATAAGTATTTATTTTATTATCAATTTCATTAATTATTTTTTCATAATCTTCAATTATTCTTTCTGTATTTTTTATTTCTTTTTCCATATTCTTTATATTGCTTTTATTATCTTTGACTTTATTGGTTTTAGATTTTTTGTCTCTATTGTTATTAATATTTTCTATCTTATTTTCACTTTTCTTTTCTTTATAATATTCATAATTACCATAATAATTAGTAACTTTTCTGTTTTCTAATTCACATATTCTCTTACCAATTTTATTTATAAAGAATCTATCATGTGATACAAATAATATGGTTCCTTCAAAATTCATTAATGAATCTTCAAGCATCTCTCTTGAATCTATATCTAAATGATTAGTAGGTTCGTCAAGAATAAGTAAATTTATATCATCTTGAATTAATTTACACAGCTTAAGTCTACTTTTTTCTCCACCCGAAAGACCTTTTACCTTCTTAAAAACACTTTCACCATAAAATAGAAATTTAGCTAATATCTTTCTTGCTTCTCCCTCTAAAATATTAATATCTTCTCTAAATACTTCTAAAACCGTTAATTCTTCATTTTCAAAACTTACACTTTGTGGAAGATATCCAATTTTAACATTATGACCTAACGTTATTTTTCCTTTATCTAGATTAGCCTCATTTAATATTAATTTTAATATTGTTGATTTACCAGTGCCATTATTGCCTATTATAGCAATTTTATCACCATATTTTATTGATAAATTTAAATTTTCTAATATCAATTTATTATAAAAACTCTTTTCTAAATCTTTAATATCTAATACATTGTTTCCTGATCTATCGCTTTTAACAAAATTAATGTTTATTTTGGCTTTATCTACCGGTTTATCTATTCTTTTTATTTTATCCAATCTTTTTTGAATACTCTCTGCTCTTTTAAAAAATGATTCATTATCTCCTTGTACAGCCCACTCTCTTAACTGTTTAATAGATTTCTCCATTGCTTTAATTTTTTTCTGTTGATCTTTATAGGCTTCAAATTGCTCATTTACTATTCTTTCTTTTTCTTTAATATAATAAGAATAGTTTCCATTATACTCATGTAGTATTTCACCATCTTCTAATTCAATTATTTTACTGACAGAATTATCTAAAAAATATCTATCATGAGATATTATTATTACTGTTCCCTTATATGATTTCATATAATTTTCTAACCATTCAATACATTCCATATCTAAATGATTTGATGGTTCATCTAAAAGAAGTAGGTTCGGAGATTGCACTAAAATTTTTCCTAACATTACAACTGTTTTTTCTCCACCACTTAAATTTACAAAATCCTTATTTAAAATACTTTCGTCAAACTTTAATCCAGTGCAAACTTTACTTAACTTTTCATCTATATTATAACCATCTTTATTTTCATAATCTAAACTCAAATTAGAATATTTATTTAATATTATCTCTAAGTCTTTCCCTGTTGTTTTTTTCATTTGAGATTCTAAAATTTCCATTTCACTTTTTATTTGATGTAATTCTTCAAATGCACTATTTAATACATCAATGACTTTAAATCCTTCAGGATATTCAGGTATTTGATTTAGATATCCTATCTTTGAATTTTTTCTAATGAATACTGAACCACCATCTTTATTTTCAATTCCCGCAATAATTTTGAAAATTGTGGTTTTACCACTTCCATTATTTCCAATAAGGCCTACTCTTTCTCCTTCCTTTATTTCAAAAGTAATATTACTTAAAATTTTATTTCCACCGAAATATTTTTTTACTTCTTTTAATGCTAACTCCATCATTTATAACACCTACTCCATTCTTTAATAATCTTAGTTTTTTAAATAGATTATGTTTTAACAAAGTATTGATATATGCAATGTCTAATTGCTCATTGCATATATCAACATATCTTTAACATAGATTTAAAATAATAAAACTCGGGTAATTAGTTCTTACCCGAGTTAAAATCATTAAATTAAGCTATTAAAATATATAAGCAATGTAAAACATTATATTTTGAATGAAATAAATGATACATCACAAATATAGGTATTATTTAAATAATACTTAAACAAAAATTAAACCTAGGTAAGATCGTCCTTACCTAGGTTTAATTTTTACAAATCAATAATTTAAGGCAAAGATAACTCACTTCTTTTTAGTACACTATTTAATTTTAGATAGACTACGCCTGTAAAATTAAAAACAATATATGAAACTCCAAATATTGACATAGGTAATCTATTTAAAATTGTATTTACTAAAAAGAAATTTGTCATGTTCTTCACCTTCTGCTTTTTAATTAATATAAAATATATACTTCATTTTATCATATATATACATTTTTTCCAATATTAAAGTTTAAATTTATTAACCTCTTCTGTAAGAATATTTGAATATTCTTGTAATCTATCAACTTCCTCACTTAAGTTTTTCATACTTAACAATTGTTCTTTAGATATACTACTAATTTCTTGAGTAGATGCTGTTGTTTGTTCCGATGCTGCTGAAGTATTTTGAATTATATCTAAAATTGCATCTTTATTTCCTATCATAGTTTTATTGTATTCTACAATTTTATTTATTATTTCTGATAAGTTAAATAGTTCACCTGAAAGTTTATTAAATATATCTTCTGTTTCTACTACAGCTTCATTATTTTCATTAACAACTGCAATATTTTCTTCAACAGAAATAACTGCATTATTAGATTTTTCTTGTATTGCATCAATTTTACTTCTTATTTCATTAGTAAACTTCGATGTTTGTTCTGCTAATTTTTTTACTTCTTCTGCAACTACTGTAAATCCTTTTCCGCTTTCTCCGGCTCTTGCAGCCTCAATAGATGCATTTAAAGCTAAAAGATTAGTTTGATTAGCAATTTCATTAATCGTATCAACTATGCTACTTATTTCCTTTGAATTACTATCAACATCCATAACAATCGATTTTATATTATTTGAAATTTCTCTATTCTTTTCAGAGCAATTTGATAAATTATTCATAACACCAATACCATGTTCACTTAAAGTTCTAGTATACTTTATTTTGTCAAAAGTTATTATTGTTTCATCAGATATATTATCTATTTCATTACTTAAATCATTTATTTGTGAAACTTCTTCTTGAATATCTTCTGATTGTTTTTGTGAACTACTAGCAATTTCTGATATTGCACTTGAAATTCCATCTAATGAACTAATAGACATTTCTGTAGTATCCACTAATTTATTTGAAAATTCATTTATTTCATTAGATGTATTTTTTATTGATGCAACCATTTTCCCAAGAACTGCCATCATATTTAAAACAGACTTAGATATATTACCTATTTCATCTTGTTTTAATGAATACTTTTCTAAAAGATCATTTTCTTTTAAATTTAAATTACTTATATCATCAATAATTCCCATAAGATCCTTTAATGGTTTTAAACTTTTATTTAAAAGAATAACTAATACTACTGTAAGTAAAGCTAATGATATAATAGTAACTAATATTTGTACCTTAGCGAAATCATTTATAACTGCATCAATTCCACTAATAGGTATCCCTATCCTTAGTGAACCATATAGTTCTCCATTTACTTCAATAGGAACAATTATATCATATGCCCAAATCTTTTGAACATCGGCATAAAATTTACGAGATTTTGTTTCTCCTTCTTTAACAGCATTTTTAATGTAATCATCATCATATACCTTGCCAAGTTTTTGTTTATCGCTATGTGCTATTGCTTTACTATTTTTATCTACGATAACTACATATGTAATATTATCTAATTTAGCCTTTTTTTCAACCAGCTCTTGTAATTGATCAATATCATTATCTTGATTTTCAATTATATATTCAACTAAAGATTTAACTTGGTTAACTACTTCAACTGATTTATTCAGCAAAACATTAGTCATACTATTCTTTATATTAAATATACTTATTATCGTTGTTAAAGAAAAAATAACTAATAAGGATACTAATATAACTCCTGTAAGTAATCTTTTTATTGATTTTTTGATAACTTTGTTATTCTCCATATCTTCTCCCCCTATATACTTTTATTTTTTAATTATCGAACATATTTTAACATATATTTATACATTATATATTTTTTATCTATTAAAGTTACAATTTAGCAAAGATGTCGCATTAAATTTTATAAATATCATATTATTTTTTATGAAAATCATATTAAATTGAACAATTCTTAAATTTTACCTAATTTATAATTTTAGTTATACACAAGTTCTTTAACAATATACTTTTCTAAATAATAAAAATAGGACTGCTATATAATAAAAAAATTATTATATAGCAGTCCCTTAATTTTGTTACTCTGCTTTAAGTGCTATAGCACATTCAATTCTCTTCTTTTGCATTTTACATCCTATTTCATATGGTATCTTCATATCACCATTAAAATTAAAGTTATTGGCTTGGCAACCACCACTACAATAGAATTTAGCCCAACAATCTCTACATTTAGGTTTATTATATATATGTGCTTCTTTGAATTTTTTTCCTAATTCTGTATCATAAGTATCATCATATATAGTTCCTAATTTGAAATCTTCATTTCCAACAAATTGATGGCATGGATATACATCTCCTTGAGGAGTTATAGCTACATACTCAAATCCTGCACCGCAACCTGAAATTCTCTTATAAACACAAGGTCCGCCTTGAAGATCTATATTGAAATGATAGAAGTTAAATTCATCTTTTCCTTCTCTCTTTCTCTTAGCCATTTCTTCATATAACTTGTCATAATTTTCAAAAATAGTTTCCAAATCTTCTTCTCTTAATGAAAGAGTATGTTCATCTGGTAAAACTACTGGCTCAATTGATATTTCATCAAACCCTTCATTTATCATAGCCATAACATCTTCATAAAAATCTGTGTTATTTCTAGTAAATGTTCCTCTAACGTAGAAAGTCTTACCCTTAGTTCTTCTTTTTATCATTTCTTTTATGTTCGGAATTATATCATCATATGACCCACTTCCATCAGCCTTAATTCTAACATTATCATTAACACATTTTCTTCCGTCTAATGATAATATTATATTACCCATTTCTTTATCCATGAAATCCATCATTTCTGGATTTAAAAGAGTAGCATTAGTTGTCATTGTAAATCTTATGTTCTTATTCCACTTCTTTTCATTGTCTCTTGCATATTTGATTATATCTTTTATAGTGTCCATTATCATTGTTGGTTCGCCACCAAATAAATCTATTTCTATATTTTTTCTTGGACCACTTCTTTTAACAACATAATCAATTGCTTTTTTAGCAACTTCAAGACTCATTACACCTTTATGTCCATGATATTCGCCTTCATCAGCAAAGCAATATTTACATCTTAAGTTACATCCGTGAATAATATTTAGACATACAGCCTTTATATAGTCTCTATCATCCATAGAGCTATGAGCTATCTCTTCATATTGATCCTTAGAATAAAGTATTTCATTATCTATAAGTTCAAGTATTTCATCATATGCTTCTGAAATAACATTTTCTTCATATTTATTGCTTAAAGCTTTAACAAGCTCTTCTTTAGATTTTAATTTATTATCATCAACTAAGTCATATACTAATTCATCAACTACATGTACTGCACCTGTGTTTACGTCTAAAACAAAAAAGTTTTCACCTTGTTTAAATTTGTGTATTAAAGACACTATCTTTTCCTCCTAAATATATAAAATAAAAAAATCGCCAAAGCGACTGTGGAGCCGTCGATTTTTTTTAGCCATGCACCCCTTCCAAACGCAGTGCAGGAATAATGGTGCGGCATATGATTATTTTTTATTCTTTAGCTTTTAATTCTTAGCCTTAAAACAAAATTATAACTTGAGTTATCCATAAATTCTTTAATAATATAATTTCCTAAAGAATAAAAAAGTTAGCAGTAACTAAATAGTTACTGCTATTAATGCATATTAGTTTTCACATTCTAAGTTTGCAACTGTGCAAGATGTCTTACATGCTGATTGACATGAGTTAGCACATTCTTTGCATCCTGGCTTACATAAACTATTTTTTATGTTTGTTTTATTAATTGTTTTTATGTGTTTCATTATAAAAACACCTCCATTTAAAAATATACGGTGTTATTATACCATAATACGCTAAGGTATTAAAGGACAAGCTTACCACCTTTTTAATATATACTCAAATTATAGTAATATTATTCTCCTTAGAGATAGGTTAATAATAAATTTATAAATTATTTAGCATAAAATTTATATTATTATCACCTAACACTTAACTTATATAGATATATAAATTACTTAAAATACTAATTTAAATCGTTTAATAAAAATAATATATAATAACACAAAGGTACCTGAGAAATTCATCAGGTACCTTTTTTTAATAATGCTATTATCTTATAATAAAATTCTACTTAAAAGTTCGTTATTTCTCTTTATAAACTCATCCATATCTTCTGGACTTAATTCCTTATTAGCTATTTTAGCTAAATCAAATATGTGTTCACAAATAAATTTAACATCTTCTTTTTTAGATTCATCTTCACTTAAATTTATAAGTTTTTTAACAATAAGATTATTGTTATTTAATACTAAAGTTTTTTCTTCATCAAACATTCCTGCTGGCATATTCATGGATGCATACATTTTGCTCATTTCAGCCATTCTTCTTGACTGTTCAGATATTAATATCATGGCTGGAGTTCCTGCATCTTTTAATCCTTCTACTGATATATTTTTTATCTTTTCACCAAGAGTAACTTTAAACATTTCTTCTATTTTTTTATTTAATTCTTTTACTTCTTCAGTGTTAGAATCATCATCAGATTTTAAAACATCTGATATATCTGAATCAATTCTAGTAAATTGTACTCCACTTTCTTTCATTTCTAAGAAAGATATTAAATGATTATCTAAACTTGCATCTAATATGATTGCATCTAATCCATATTCTTTAAATAATTTTATATATTGGGATTGTTGTCTTACATCATTTACGTAGAATACTTTGTTTTCATGCTTTTCCTTAGCTTTTTCTAAATAATCTTTTAATGTAACATATTCATCGTTGATAGTTTTAAATATAATTATATCTTTAATTTTTTCATAGAATTTTTCATCTCTTAAACATCCATACTTAATGAATATTTGTATATCATTCCAGAATTTATTATATTCTTCTCTGCTATTTTTAAATAATGATGTTAATTTATCAGCAACCTTTTTAATTATATGATTAGATATTTTAGCTACATCTTTATCATTTTGTAAAAAGCTTCTTGAAACATTAAGAGGTAAATCTGGACAATCTATTGCACCCTTTAATAACAATAAAAATTCTGGAATTACTTCTTTTATGTTATCAGCAACAAAAACTTGATTATTATAAAGCTTAACTTGACCTTCTGTAGCTTCTAATTCATGTTTTAATTTAGGGAAGTATAGTATTCCTTTTAAATTAAATGGATAATCCACATTTAAATGAATCCAAAATAGTGGTTCATTAAAATCAGTAAATACATGTCTATAAAAAGCTTTATATTCTTCATCAGTACATTCATTTGGCTTTTTCATCCAAAGAGGATGTACATCATTTAGAGGTTTTGCTTCTTCTGGTGTTATAAGTTCTTGATATTCAGTTCCATCATCATTTTTCTTTGTTTCATATTTAGGTTCTTCTTTTGGCTTATTTTCATCTTCTAAATATATTTCTATAGGTAAAAATGAACAATATTTAGTTATAATAGTTCTAAGCTTAAATTCATCTAAAAATTCATTACTATCTTCATTAATATATAAAGTTATTGTTGTGCCTCTTTCATTTTTAGAATCCGAGTTAGAAATCTCAAATTCAGTACCGCCTTCACATATCCATTTTGTAGGCTCTGAACCATCTTTGTATGATAATGTGTCAATTTGAACTTTATCTGAAACCATAAATGCAGAATAAAATCCTAATCCAAAGTGACCTATAATGTCATTACCTTCATCCATTTTGTCTTTATACTTTTCTACAAAATCTTCTGCTCCTGAAAAAGCTACTTGATTTATATATTTCTTAACTTCTTCTTCAGTCATTCCAATTCCATTATCAATAAACTTAAGAGTTTTTTTATCTTTGTTTAATATTACTTTAACCTTAAATGCTTCATTTTCATTTATATTTGCTTCACCTAAAGCTGATAATCTTTTTAACTTGCTTATAGCATCACAAGCATTACTTATAAGTTCTCTTATGAAAATATCCTTATCAGAATATAACCATTTTTTTATAATAGGGAAAATATTTTCTGTATGAATTGAAATATTACCATTTTCTTTTATCATAAACTATCACTCCTTTTTATAGTGAATATTTTATTAACACAACTAAATATTGTCAATACCTAAAAAGTGAATGTTTTTTCTAAAAATCTTAATTATCTTAAACCATTCAGTATAAATCTAAGTTTTTCTTTAATTTTGACTTTCTTTGACTTTTATTCACTATATAAACATAAATTTTATTTATTATTAATATTTTTTATAACCCTACATGGATTTCCTACTGCTACAACATTTTCTGGTATATCCTTAGTAACAACACTACCAGCTCCAATAACTGAATTATTTCCTATCTTAACACCTGGAGTAATAGTTACCCCTCCACCAATCCACACATTATCTTCAATTTCAACTGGAGATGCATACTCTAATTCTTTAAGCCTTAGCTCCACTTCTATAGGATGGCATGCTGTAAAAATATTTACTGAAGGTCCAATCATTACATTTTTACCAATTTTAACTTTTGCACAATCTAATATTGTACAGTTATAGTTTATATAAACACCCTCATCTAAAAAGATATTATACCCATAAGCACACCTAAATGGAGATTCAATACAAAACTTATCCCCTACTTTTCCTAATAATTCTTTTAATAAATTATTTTTTTCATTAACTTGTCTTGGACTTAATGTATTATATTCAAATATAACTTCCTTAGCATATTGTCTTTCACCCGTTAATTCTTCTGAATTTGTAAGATAAAGTTCTCCATTTATCATTTTTTCTTTTTCTCCCATTTTATTCCCTCCAAATTTATATTAATTCTAGTACATAAATATTGTCCCTTTTAACCATCAATATATTTAACTTCGTTCAAGTCTTACCTTGCTCCCCCCTTTACCTGATTCTGCTGGGGTAAGTATTAGTTTTACAGGCACTCTATTTTTAATCGATTCAACATGACTAATTATGCCTATTTTTAATTTATCATTATGCAATCTTTCTAATGAACTCATAACTACTTCTAATAGATTATCATCTAATGTTCCGAATCCCTCATCCAAGAAAAACAGTTCTAATGGTGCTGTTCCCTTTAGCTGTATTTGTGATGATAATGCTAAAGCTAAAGCTAGTGATGTCAAAAATGTTTCTCCTCCTGATAAAGTAGAAGCATCTCTTTCAGCACCTCCATTTTTATAATCTCTTATTATGAATTTACCATTTTCATCTACTTCTAAACCATAGTTACCATTTGTTATTTCCTTTAACTTTTTAGATGCTTCCATTGAGATATATTTTAACTGAGTAATTGCAACAAACTCCACAAATTTCTTACCCTTAAACAATTTATCTAAATCATCTAACAATGCTAATTTATGATCAATTTTTTCTCTTTTAACCATTAAATCTTTAAGTTCTTTAAGCTTATTATCTATAAATTTATGTTCTTCTTCTAATTTAATTTTTGTTTCATTCAATGTTTCAACTTCAGTTTTCTTTTCTTTTGCACCATTTTGAATATTTATCCATTGTTCTTCTGTAATTTCTCTATTATTTAATTTTTTAACTGAACTTTCTATTGCCCCGTTTATTTTAGATAAATCTTCTTTATACTTTTCTATCTTTTCTTTTAATCTTTCAATATCTTTAGACTCAATAATATTTTTCTTTGCATCTTCTATAGATTCAAAATTTTCATCTTTTAAACTTTTGTTTAATTTTTCTTTTTCTATTTCACATCTCTTTATAAGTTCATTTTGCTTAGTTACTATTGAAATAAATTCCTCATTACATTTTTCATATTTAACACAAGTCTTATCTTTTTCTTCATGAATTAATTTAAACTCTACTTCTATAGAATTAATATCTTTTTTTATGAAATCTAATAAATTAAATAATTTATCTTTATCAATGTTATCTGAATCATCAAGCAAATTAAATTCTTTTTCCAACTTATCTTTTATTATTTTTATTTTTTCTTCTCTATTTTTATTTTTTTCATTTAATGATGTACGTGCATCTGTCCCTTCTTCAGTGATTAATTTTAAGTTATCTTGAACTATGTCTTTTTCTTTTATTAAAGTCTCAATATTAATTCTAAGTTCCTTTATTTTTTTTGATAAATTATCTCTATCTTTTTCTATATTAATTATCTCTTCACTTTTTTTATTAAAATCACTAACTTTAGTTTCTTCTTTTATAACTTGCAATTTTTCTTTTACATCATTAAATTCATTTATATTAAGATTTAATTCTTCATTTATTAAATCTAATTGATTTTCTTTTTCCACTACCACAGTTGATATTTTATTAATATTATTTTCTAATTTATGATTCTCATCATTTAATTTTATTAGTGTATTTTCTAAACCTTCTTTTTTTATTTCATAATCTTCTATATCTTTTTTTAACTTATTAAATTGTTGTTCAATATCTTTAGGTGATAATTTTTTAAACTCTTCTCCTAAATTTTCTAGTTGAATCTTTTTTTCTTTAATTTTTTCTTTTTCTGAAGTAATTCTTGTATTATATACAGTTATTTCTTGTTCTAGTTTTTTTAATTTATTTTCATTTCTACTAATTTTGTCATTTAATTCATTTATCTTATCATCTTCTAAATCATCAATTAAAATATCTTTATCTTCTAGTCTATGCTCTAAAGATCCACATACCGGACATGCTTCCCCATTCCTTAAATTCATTCTTATTTTAAAAGCCAAATTTTCTATTTCATATTTTTTATATTTTTCTTTTAATTCTAATAATTCATTATCAAGACTAGTCTTTTTGTCTTTATCTTTTTTTAATAATTCTTCTAACTCTTCAATTAATAACTTAGATTTTTTTATTTCTTCAGAATATCGATTAAATTTCTCCCACTTTTCATTACAAGTGGTTAATATTTTGTGAAGACTTAATAAATCTTCTTGCTTACCTGGAGAGTGTTTAATTAATTCTTCTAACTCTTCTTTATTTTTATTTAACGAATCAATTTTTACTTTATATATTTTTTGTAAACCACTAAATTCTAATTTTAGCCCTTCTATTTCTTTATTTAAATTAGCGCATTTATTTTTATTATTAATGATATTTCTTTCAAATAAATTATATTTTTCACTAATTAAAAGGCCTTCTTGAACCTTAGATTTTAATTCATCATCTATTTTTAAACTTTCAAATTGCTTTTCTAACTCTTTTATATTAATATCTGTATTTTTGATATTACCATCTATAATTCCAAATTTATTATTTTCCTTTTTATATTTTTCTCTTAATACTTGAACTTTTAAAGCAACTTCTTCTATTTCTTTATCTAAAATATCTAACTTACTTTTTTCTTCTATTACATCATTTATTTTTTGTTCTCTTAATTTTAATTCTGGTATCTCTTTATCTTTTTTTTCTGTAATATCTAATAGCTTTCTTTCAGCATCTTCTTTTTCAATCTTAAGCTCTTTAAAATTTATTTCTAATTTTTCTTTTTCTATTTTTGTTTTATCATTTTCTTTTAAAGTATTTTCATACGCTAATAAATAAGGCTTTACTTTTAATGCAGCTTCTCCAAGTTTAAATTTAATTTTATCTTCTTCTATTTCATTAGATTTATAATTTAAAACCTTTTTTTGTTCTTTATAAGAATTTAATTCAAGCTGTAAATTCCAAATTTCTTCACTTAACTTATATTTTTTTTCTATATTATTTAATTCAGTAATTGCACTATTTAATTGTTTTTTTGCAAATTCAAATTCTTTATTCTTTGAATCAAGTTTTTCATTACTCACTTCCTCATAACCTTTTAATTCTCCAGTTAAAAGATTACTTTCAGTTTTTTCTTTATTTATTTCTTTAGATAATTTTACTGAAAGAATATTTCCGTACTTTTGAAGATTAAATAATCTTTCAAGCATTTCTCTTCTACTTTTTCCTTCAAGTTTTAAAAATTCACTAAATTTACCTTGTGGTAATACAACAGTTCTAGTAAAGTCCTCCAATCCAAGTCCTATTATTTCTTCACATTTTTCAGTTACCCTTTGAGCTTTATCAGCTAAAACTTCTTCTATCTCATTAGTTTTATCAATAATTTTAGCTCTTGAGGTTCTTGGATTTCCGGTTTTATTATCACGCTTAAATTCCCTACTTACAATGTATGTTCTCTTTTCTGTACCTGATATTTGAAATTCAAAGCTTACATTTAATGAGTTGCAATTAGTGTTTATATAATTAGAACTTTTTCTTGAAACCTGTCCATATAAAGCCAATGTTATTCCATCTAAAATAGTTGATTTTCCACTACCTGTTGGGCCAAAAATTCCAAAAAAGCCTCTCTCAGTTAGCTTATTAAAATCTACTTTTTGCTCTTCTATAAAACTATTTAATCCTTTAACTTTAAGCTCAATTGGTCTCATCATCTTCCCCTACTTCTGACATTATATTTAAAAACAAATCAATTACTTCTTGATCTGCCTCTACTCCTCTTTCTTTCTTGTAAAATTCCTTAAATATTTCATCAAAAGACTTTTCTGATATATTCTTAACATCATCCTCTTCATCATTTATTTTAATCTTAGGAATTATCTCTAATATGTCTTTCTTAAAATCTTTCATCTGCTTTATTTCATCTTCTCTTACATATCTATCAGTTTCTATTTCAAGATAAACAAAGCATTCTCTTTCTGAGTTTTCTTTGCATTTTAATATTGCTTCATCAATATTAGAGCATTTCCATATTTCAATAGGCTTATATATCTTTAAATCAACGTCTTTTATATTAGGTGCTTCATTGCATTTTACATCTACAATAAAACACTTTTTATCAAAATTTATTTCTTTTCTATTATAATGAATAGGTGATCCACAATATCTAGCTCTTTTATTAGTTCCAGGAACAATTTGTGGTTTATGAACGTGCCCTAAAGCTACATATTGAGCTTTACTTGGAAAACAACCTCCATCTACTATATAGCTTCCCCCTAATTGAATACTTCTTTCTGAACCACCTTCTTCGCTCCCCATAGCAAACAAATGTGATGCAACTAAATTAATAGTATCTTTTCTATAATGTACTTTTAGAGAATCAAATAATACATGCATTCTATCACTATAAGATTTTACTCTATCTTCTTCACCGTCCATTTCTCCATATAAAACTTCATTTAATCTCTTTTCACTAGGATATGGTACTGTTAATATAACAGCTCTTTCATCATTTATTTCTAATTCAATATAACCTTCTCCAGATTCTATTACTTTATGATTTCCATATTCACCACATTGAACTATTGTTTTAGTGGTACCAACCATAATTATTCCATGATCTCTTGCAAGTGGACCTGCTGATATAAGCCTCTCTGGATTATCATGATTGCCTGATATAACTAATGTAATTCTCTCACCATTAGACGATATTTTTTTTAGTGTATCATAAAACATTTTTTCTGCCCTTGCTGGTGGATTACTTGAGTCGTACACATCCCCTGCAATAATAACTAAATCTATATTATTCTCTTTAACTAACTTAACAAAATCATTTAAAAATAGTTCCTGTTCATCCATTCTACTTTTTCCTTCTAAGTTCTTACCTAAATGCCAGTCACCAGTATGCAATATTCTCATCTTTACCTCCCCCAATTAATATAAATATTTAATTAAAACATATCTTCTTAGTCCACCATATTTAAATTTATCTTTTCCAACTTTATATCCTATTGATTCAAATGTATTTAAACTATATTTATTATAGGGAGATACAGTTGCTGTCATAATAGAAATTTTATTATTTAAAGCTATTTCCTCTAAATTCTCACAAAGAATCTTTTGAAGTTTATTCCCTCTAAAGTCTTCCCTAACTATCGTAACTTCAACTTGACCAATTTCTAAAAGTTTTTCTCCCTCTATATCTAAATCATACCCATAATTTTCTTTTTCATATCCTAATTTTCTATATACACCTAAAGCTATCAACTCATTTGAATCTAAAGTAAAATATCCTACTACTTTTCCTTCACCTTGCATATATTCTATAAATTCATCTTTTGTTGATAAAACATATAATTCTTTATCTTCTAATGATCTATCTACATATTCTTGTAATTCCATTATTTTTTCAATATAACTTTCATCTAACACTTTTAATTCTGCTTTTAAGCTAATACCATCTTTTCTTTTTAAATCTATTATATTTTTCATTTTTTCCGCTCCACTTCATTTATATAAAGAAAAAACGCACTAAAGATGCTGTGCGTACTTTACATTAATTTTATAATAAAATCTATCTATATACAATTTTATATAGATTTAATTTTACACTATTTAAAAGACCCTGTTCTAATAAAATGTTTATATGTAAATGTATATAACTAGACAGTTTAAAACATAATAAAAAATAGTGTATTGATTTAATAAAAACCAATACACTATTTTTTAAATATTAAATATATATTATTTTTAGTTACTGTGAAGAGTTATTATTATTATTTCACCTTTTTAATTTTTTATTCACATTTAAAAATAAATATTTTTTCATAATTTAAGTAATATTTTTACATTGACTTTTAACCTAAGGCTACATAATATCAATATAAGAATATAATAACCAAAAAATTTATATGGAGGTACATAATGGTTCTTTTATTAGGATTGACAGCAATTACATTTTTAATTTTTCTAGCCTCATATCTAAAAGATTCAAGAAAATTAATTAATGGATTTCTATTTAATATTTTCTTATTTTCAGCAATGATAACAACTATTGATATTGTATTTGAAACACAAAATAGATTTCTAATACTTTTATTTCTTGTATTTTTTATAATTATGTTTATAGTTTTTGCTTTTGGTATTTATGCATTAATTGTAGGGTTATTTATAAATGCTAAAGTTGTCATAAAACGTGAAAGTAGAACTCCTGCTAACTTATTAACTTTTTTTCTTGCAATAGCGTTAATACTATATTTAATTTGGTCTTTTACAATAAGTAGTTGGAATTTTCCTGAAGAAGTAAAACTTCTTTTAGGTGGAATAAATTTTGTTTTACTATACTATTTATTCGATGTTTTCAATTTTTTAATGATATCATTTCTTTATCAATTTAATAAACCAAAACTTTGTCAAGATTTTATTATTGTATTAGGTAGTGGATTGATTGGAGAGAGAGTCCCTCCGCTATTAGCTAGTCGTATTAATAAAGCTATTGAATTTTATAACAAACAAGGCACTGTAACTAATCCACCTAAAATTATTTTTTCTGGTGGTCAAGGATCTGATGAAAAAATTTCTGAAGCATTAGCTATGCAAAAATATGCTACCCAAAAAGGAATTCCTATTGAAGATACTATTTTAGAGGACAAATCAGTAAACACTTTACAAAATATGATGTTTTCTAAAAAAATAATGGATAATTTAATTCCTGAAAATCATTCTAGCATATTTGTAACAAATAATTTTCATCTATTTAGAGCTGGAATTTTTGCAAGAAAAGCAGGTTTAAAAAGTCAAGGAATTGGCTCTAAGACTGCATTTTATTTCTTACCAAATGCAATGATTAGAGAATATATTGCTTTTGTAGTTATGTATAAAAAAAGACATGCAATTATTACTTCGTTAATATTAATTGTAAGTATACTTTTATCTCTAGTGCAATATTTCTTTGTGACACCTTACTTATAAATTTTATTTCGTACATTATTTTAATCGCATAAGAAATAATTGCACTTTAATATAGGCTCTGTTTCAAATATGTGTTTATATATGCAATAAAAGTGGTATTCTTAAGTTCAATTACTAAGTCCACTTTGTTTATGCATATATAAACACTTCAATAAAACAGAGCCTAAAAAAATCCATAATTTATTCAAAAATTTTCTTAACTTCATTTAGTTCCTTAAAATTTGTAAAATCGAAATGTAATGGTGTTAATGTAACATATCCTTGAGATAAAAAATATAAATCACTTTCATCTTTTTCTATTTCATTTCTAACACCTCTAGTTTCATAAACTCTATCATCATCTTCATGTAAAAGAACATATTCTGTTTTGTATGTGGATTTTCCAATCTTACATACTTTTAATCCTTTAATATCTTCTTCATTAATATTAGGGACATTGACATTTAAAACCACATTCTTCTTTAAATATTTTTCCCCGGCTAAATCAACAACTTTACTCACCCAATTAGCAGCTTTACTGTAATCTTCATCATCCCTGTCCCACTTCACATCCATAGATATTGCAATGGACGGTACATCATAAAGTGCTCCTTCTATAGCAGCTGAAACAGTTCCTGAATATAGGATATCAGTTCCACTATTGAATCCTCTATTTATTCCTGAAATAACAAGATCAATATCTTTAGCTAACAATGATATTCCTGCTTGAGTACAATCTGCAGGTGTTCCAACAAGGCTATACGCCTTACAATCTAGGCCATCAATCTTTTCTTCTCTAATTTTAATTGGTATGTTAATAGATATAGAATGACTTGATGCACTTTTTTGTTCTCTTGGTGCAACAACTATTACATTATGCTTCTTTGACATCTTTTCCGCTAAAGTTTTTATTCCTCTAGCACTTATCCCATCATCGTTAGTAATTAAAATATTCATATTTCCCCTCCATTATTAAACCATATATATTTCACCAAATACTTTTATTAAATGGTAATTATGTTATTTATTATATTCTTAATTATACACTATAATTTATAACTCCTTAAATGTATTATTATAATTTAAACCTAAGTTGATATTAAAAATTCTCGAGTAAATATAGGCGTTACCGCCTATACTCCTCTACAGAACCGTACGTGCCCTATTAAGGCATACGGCTCTTCACCTCATATTTAAATTTATCTATAGAATAAGCTAACGCTTATTTTCAGCTCTAACAACGGAAAAGTTTTCAATAATCCGTTGTAAAATGTTTCTGCATTGTAACTACGTTTTTGACTTCTTCTATTAGTCCATTTAAATAGTAAATATCTTGTTGTATTGAGAAAGCTTTTCACACTTCGTGTGTTGTCGTTTACGCCATAATATTGATAATGTCCTCTAAGTTTCTGATTTATTTTCTTAATCAATTCACTTATAGGCATATTTCTATTATATTTAATCCATTGTTTCATTGTTTTCACTTTACTCCGATACTTCTTCTTAGAAGTCTTAACCTTGCATCTGAAATATGACTTACTACTGTTTTCGCTACAATAAAATGTAAAACCTAGGAAATCGAAGGTTTCAGGTTTATCTAACCCCATTCTTTTCCTATTTTCTTTAGCAAACCTTCCGAATTCCAAAATCTTAGTTTTCTCTAATGCTAATTCTAATCCAAATTTCTTGAACCTTTCAATAAGTTCCTTATAGAACTTTTCTGCTTCCCATTTATATTGAAAGCAACAAACAAAGTCATCACAATATCTCACTAAATATGTTTCACCTTTATATTTACGTTTAACCATTACATCAAACCAATTATCTAGAACATAATGTAAATATATATTAGCAAGCACTGGCAATGCTCCGTTACCTTGCGGAGTACCTTTTTCACTATCTATATATTTTCCATTTTCCATAATTCCAGCCTTAAGAAATTTATTAATTATTTCAATAAATCTTTTATCTGCTATATCGTGTTCTAAAAATTTAATCATCCATTGGTGATTTACATTATCAAAGAAACCTTTTATATCAGCTTCAACAATATAACATACTTTATGATACTGCACATTTTCTACTAATTGTCTAACTGCTTGATGGCAGTTCCTGTTCGGTCTGAAACCATATGAATCATCATAAAATTTTCGTTCATAAATCATAGTTAATATTTGAGATATTACATTTTCTATTAGTTTATCTTCATAACAAGATATACCCAGTGGTCTCATCTTGTTGCTTCCATCTTTAGGAATATAAGTTCTTCTTGTAGCATTGGTTTATAACTACCACTCTTCATTCGTTTAACTAAGTTTGTAATATTTTCTTCTAATTTCTCAGTATAGTCTTCTTTGCTAACACCATCAATTCCCTTAGCTTTCTTTCTATCCATTTGTTTATGGCTTGCTATGAGAGTTTCTTTGTTGATATATGAAGCAAGGTTTTGTACTTTACCATCTGTTCTAGCCTTTTCTATATTAAATTGTATTCAAAGTAACTCGTTAATCATATTATCTCAGCTCTCCTGTCTGTAAAATTTTCAAGTGTACTTGAAGCTATGTTGTGCTAACCCCTTCCATCCGCCTGCTTTCGCAGGTTTCTACGGTACTATGTGTTAGTGGGACTTCCTATAATACTTTTGCTCATCTTGCTTGTTTCCTTACTTGATTTTGCATACTACATTGTAGATATTATAGGACCTCAGCTGTTCTAACAACATATTTATCATCAAACTCGCCAAGCTCTAAGACCTCGGAAGAGCTATACAACTCTAACCATATCGATTTGTATAGTATTGTCTGCTGTTACTAAAAAGACATCGACCTCTTCATTTGTATAATTATTTCGCGGCTCGATCACTTCACTTTCGTTTCGGCTCGTTTGCTCTCTGCCCTACGCTTAAACCTGATGTTACCACTTCGGCTCCAAGGACTAGATACAAGCTACTGGTTAGGTATTACTTGATAGGGTTTCCCTACTATACATTATTAGCTTACTAATGTAGACAGATTTCATTTGCCCACAAGAGGAAGAGTCACGCTATTTTGCGTGCTGCTTCACAGCTCGCACTTTAGTTAATTATAGAGATATAGTTAAATTTATATTACTAAATTAGTGTGAAAACATATGATTTTACTTCATTATTAATTTGAAGGAAATATTGACAGATTGATAATACTAAAGTATATTTAAATATATTGTTAAAAGTAAACATTTTCATAATTTTAAAGGGCTAACTGATATATAACTTATAACATTCAATACATATACATTATAAGGAGGAATTAGACTTGAAAAAAAATTATTTAAACCACTAATGTCAATATGCTTAACTGCATTACTTGTTAGTACCGGTTTTGTAAAAAACCCTGTTTATGCATCAGATTCTATTGATATTACAATTTTAGGTACATCTGATGTTCATGGTAGATTTATGCCTTGGGAATATGCTACCGACACGCCTGATACTAAAGGAAGTTTAACTCAAATATCAACTTTAGTAAATAAAATTAGAACTGAAAATCCCAACACTATATTGGTAGATGCAGGAGATAGCATTCAAGATAATTACTGTGAAATTTTTAAAGATTATGCGGACAACCCTATGGTTACGGCAATGAATGATATGAAATATGATGCATGGGTAATGGGTAATCATGAATTTAACTTTACTCAAGATGTATTAAACAGAACTATTTCTAAATTTAGTGGTACTGCTCTTTCAGGAAATGTTTATAAAGAAGATGGTACAAGATTTTTACCTGCTTATAAAATCATAGAAAAAGATGGTGTTAAAATAGGTATTATAGGTATGACAACACCAATGATAGTACAATTTGAAAAAGACAATGGAAACTTAGATGGACTTGTTGTAAACAATGCTGTTGAAGAAACAAAGAAAGCTATTAAGGAATTAAAAGGAAATGTAGATTTACTTATAGGTGTTATGCATATGGGTGAAGCCAATGAAAATAACATATCTGATACAGGAGTTACTGATTTAGCTAATGCTTGTCCTGAATTAGATGCAATTGTAGCAGGTCATATGCACCTTAATGTAAGTTCTAAACTTATAAATGGTGTGCTAGTTACAGAACCATATAAATATGGAAATAGTTTATCTAAAATAGATATTAAAGTGCAAAAAGATGGTACTGGTTATAAAGTTATAGATAAAAAAGCAGAAACTTTAAGTGTTAACAATGTTGAATCTAACAAAGATTTAGAAGAAAAATTAGCACCTTTTAATAATATACTTAGAGATATAGTTAATCAACCTATAGGAAAACTTGTTAATGAAAATTTAGTTCATGAAGATGAAATTAAAGGAATTTCTACTGTATTTACAGAGCCTACTGGTATAATGAATTTATTTCATGATGTAGCTAAATATTATAGTAAAGCTGATGTTGTAGCTTTCTGTACTGATAATGAAGAAGCTAAATTAAATGTTGGGGATATTAAAATAAAAGATATTGCAGCCAATTATACTTATACTGGTGGTGAAGTATCTGTTTATGAAGTAACAGGTAAAGACCTTAAAACGTATATGGAATGGAGTGCAGACTACTTCAACACTCTTAAAGATGGTGATATGACAATAAGTTATAATCCTAATAGAAGAAATTCTAAATACAGCACTAATGATATTTTTGGTGGGGTTAATTACAAAATTGACTTAACTAAAGAATCTGGAAATAGAATAACTGATTTAACTTTCCCTAATGGGGAAGCGATTACGGATGATACAAAACTTACATTAGGTATGAATTCTTATAGATTAGAAGGACTTCAAAAAGAAGGTGGTATTTTCCACGGAAAGAACCTCAATAAAATTTATGATTCTAAAGAAGTATTTGGAGAAGATGAAGGAACAATTAGAAATCTAACTATAAAATACATTAAAGAAGTTAAAAATGGAGTTTTAGAACCAAACTTAAATAAGAATTGGGAAATAATTGGTATAGATAAAACTTCTAAATCTTATAATGTTGTTAAAGATTTTATTAATAAAGGATTAATTAAACTTCATACAACAGCTGATAATAAATATACTAATGCTTCTTCTATCAATGTAAAGAGCCTTACTAATTTAAGCGAACAAGAATTATCATCTAGAATAACTAATCTTGAAAGTAGATTAAAGAATGCTGAAACGGATAAAGAAAGACAAGTTATTAATACTCAAATCGAATTTATTAAAGCGTTAAATAAATAATTATAATTGTTTAACTTTTAATTATATTATAAAAAATACTACTGAAATTTACATTTTCAGTAGTATTTTTATACTCATTTACTTTACAGACTTATTAATTATATTAGTGTCTTAATTTAAAGCGTTCTATCATTGTATTTAATGTTTCTGCTTGTGCTGTTAATTCTTCACTGGCAGCAGCACTTTCTTCTGAAATTGCTGAATTAGATTGAATAACATCTGAAATTTGATTAACTCCACTATTCACTTGAGCAATTGCTTCTGCTTGTTCTTCAGATGAAGAAGCTATATCACAAACTAATTCAGTAACTTTATTTACATTTATAACTACTTTCGATAAATTTTCAGCTGTATTATCAGCTAAGTTCTTTCCAGTAACTACGTTGTTTATTGATTCTTGAATTAATTCAGCAGTTTGTTTTGATGCTTGTGCACTTTGATTAGCTAACTGTCTTACTTCTTCTGCTACTACTGCAAATCCTTTTCCTGCCTCACCTGCTCTAGCAGCTTCTATTGCAGCATTTAATGCAAGTAAATTAGTTTGTGCTGCTATATCATCAATAGCCTTGATAATATTATTTATGTCATTAGATGACTTCTCAATTTCATCCATTGCTGTAAGCATATTTTTCATTTCATTATTACTTTTTTGTACATCTTCAAGAAGTTTGATTACTATATCATTAGTATTATCTGCATTTTTAGCACTGCTTTTTACTTTCTCATTTATTTCTTGCATTGATGCTGAAAGTTCTTCCACTGCACTTGCTTGATTTGTAGATCCTTCTGATAAAACCTGTGCAGTTGTTGAAACTTGTTCTGAGCCTCCAGTAACTTGGTTAGACGCTTCTTTAATTTCACCAAATACCTCATTCAAAGACTGTAAAATATTATATAATGAATTTTTTATTTCAACAAAATTTCCTTTATAATCTACTTCAGTTTCTACATTTAAATTTCCATTTGAAATATTCCCCAAAACATTTTCTATGTCATTAATGTAGGCTTTTAGCGCCTTAATCATTTTAGAAAATGCATCTGCCAATTCTCCTACTTCATCGTTAGATGTTGATTCAACTAAGACATCTAAATTTCCATGAGATATTTCATCTGCAATTTTTACCATATCCTTTATTGGATTACCTATCATTTTAGAAATATATTTTGCCAGTACTATTGTAAGTACAAAAGAAATTATTATACATGATATTATAACAACTATTGCAATACCAGATAATACTTTTAATTTATTGGAAACATTATTGCAATCAATAATATTAGTTTTTAAAAGATCATTAGTTAAACCAGTTATATTTTCCATAATAGGCATGCCTTCGTCTCTAAATAAATCTAATGCTTCCTGATTTTTATTCTCTAATCCTAATTTTACTACTTTTTTTCTTATTTTCTTATACTGCTCTGATGAATCTTTAAGATCATTAAATATTTCTTTTTCTGTATCTGTTGTGCTTGTATTCTCAACTCCTTTTAGTAATTCATCTATTTTCTTTTCACATTCATCAAGTAAATTTTGAGATTCAATCAGCTCGTCCTTATTTTCTAAGAATATAATATCACGCACAATTGCTCTTGACTTCTGAATTTCTATGCCTAATTTTCCAATATCCCCTTGAGAAAATCCATAATTAGTTAATGCATATTGATAGTCCTTATTAGTTTTTATTAAAAAGCCTAATCCAATTAGGCCTGATATAATTGAAATTATTGCTATTACAATAAACGAAACTATTAGTTTCTTATATATTGGCATATCTTTAATCTTCATAAAACCCTCCTTAGTATTTTTTTGTTCCAAATGTATGCATTTAGGAAAAATTAAGGCAATTATACTACTATTTGTTCCTTAATTCTATTTAATCCTTATAGTATTAACAAAATCTTAACATAATAATTTATATTTTAATGAAATCTTAAGATTTGAATCATAAAAAAACTATTTAAAATGATTATATAAATCACCTTAAATAGTTAAATTATTTATATTAAATACTATTCTTAATCTTATATAACCAAATCAATATTTTTCAGTTAATAATAAAGCAATTTATGTAATAAAATATTTAAAAACTAGTTTGTTTGTCGTTCTTTTTCTTTTTTATTCTATATCATATCTACATTCATTATCACCTATATTTACCAAATTTAATAAATCATTCTTCGCATTTAGCAGTATACATTTGCATAATCTTGAACAAACTAAGAATAAAGGACTATATAATTATAAAAAATTTTTCAAAAAATTTATTGTTAGCATTATTTCTATTATCTTTGATTTTAGTACCAGTTAAATCTAACGCATTAGAAAAAAGTATACCTTGTAATAAGGCTACATGTGATTTAAAAATGGCAGAGAGAATTCTTTGGATAGATTATGTTTCATGGACTAGAAGCTTTATTACAAGTGATTTGTCATCACTTGAAGATAAAAAACCTGTATTAGAAAGACTTCTTAAAAATCAAGATGATATTGGAAATTCAATTAAACCTTATTATGGATAAGCTGCTGGAAATAAATTATCTGTACTACTAAGAGAGCATATAGAACTTGCAGGGCAAGTTACTGATGCTGCTAAAAGTGGAAATAAAGATGATTTAGAAAAATATAATAAACTTTGGTATGAAAATGCTGATAAAATATCTGATTTTTTAAGTTCTGCTAACCCTAACTATTCAAAGAAAGTTTTAAAAGATATGCTATATAAACATCTACAATTTATTACAGATCAAGTTGTAGCCAGATTAAATAAAGATTGGAAATCCGATATTGAATCATATGATAAAGGTGAAAAACATATGATTATGTTTGCAGATATACTTACTGACGGTATAATCAAACAATTTCCACAAAAATTTAAGTAGTAAACATATAGATTCTAAATGTTGCTACTTTAAATTTATAATTAAAATAGAACCGCATCTCTTTATTTATGATACGGTTCTCTGTAACTACTGTAAGTGATATTTTTCCATTTTATTCTTGTGCATACATTCTACATAATTATGGTATAATTATAAAGTACAATTCAACGGTTGAATGTGGGCTACTGGTATTACTTTACCTCTTTTGAGAAGGGAGGTGATACTAATGAGTAATGATGATTAAACCTATCTATTCTAATATACTCTAACCTTTTATTATATTTCTTAAATTCATCAATTAATAAATTAATATATGAGTAGTAATCATCTTTTATCTCATCTATCTGTTCCTTTGATAAACCTTTCAATATTTTTTCTTCTGAATCTTTACCTTTAAACATTAGATCTCCAATAATTATTACTCCATTATATTTCAATACTCTTATCATTTCTTCTATTGCTATACATTTTTCATCTTCATTTAAATGATGAAATGCATATGTTGAAATAATAATATCAAAAGACTTATTATCATATCAACAGGCTCCTGTTTGAGGTGCAAAGTGGTAAAATCACATTAAAAATCGTACTTAACTTCACATTGAAATACAACGTAATTCACATGAAAAATAAATAGAGCATCATTGATGCTCTATTTAAATCTAACTTGAAATGTATTAGTCGCAAATTTCATATCATTATACTTATTTCCGTTTTTATCAAAGAATTCAATCTTTAAATCCTTACTTTCCAAACCATTATAAATATTATGAATACCTTTATTTTCTAAAGTTTCAAAACTAGGAAATGCTATAAGAAAGTACTCATTTGATTTTATTTCTTCGCTATAACTCTTACCATTAAATATTATCTCAACCTTGCTTGCATCCTTATTCTTACCAAATGCCAAAACCGACATTGTAACATTTTGTTCTGTAATGTCATCATAAATAATTCCAATACTATAATCACCATCAACTTTAAGATATTGACCCGTACAGTTTCTAATATCAAGCCACCTGTTATTCAAAACTTTTTGTACAGCTTTTAATTCTACATAATCCCCTTCTTCTTTAAGGAAAATCTTATATCCTAAAATTTCTTTTACTGCTTGAAACTCTGTATTACTATTATATTGGAAAACTGAGTTTGCAATCTCCTCATCTGAAGTATTTGATGACATTGTTGAATTATATACAGTTATAATGCTAAAAAGTGAAACTATTACAAACATAATACTTACTGGTTTAATAATAAGAGTTACTAAATTTCCGTCAAAGGTGCTTGTTACACTTCTTGGTAAATATTTCAGTTTAGTTTTCTTTATAATCCTATAAAATACATTAAAGATTAAAAATCCTAATGCTGCACCTAAAGTATTAAATATTATGTCATCAACGTCAGTTATATTAGATGACGTAAGTAACTGAATTAATTCTATGGTTAGTGATGTTATAAATCCATATAGAGCTATATTTAAAACACTATTTTTCTTTTTAAATAATAAAGGAATGAAAAATCCTAATGGTAAAAACAATACTATGTTACCAACTACATTATAAAGCGTATTTCCTATACCCATGTAATTATTTTGGAACATCTTTATTGTTTCTACTAAAGGTATGTAATTAATACTTCGTTTATCTTCAAAACTTATTTGTAACACTGAACCTTTGCATATTGTTAAATTAATTAATATCAGAAAATATATAAAAAATACGTTTATAAATATTTCTCTCATTACATTTTTCTCTTTACTTTTCTTTATTACTGATATTCTATATATTGTCCAAATTACTATTAAAATTGATACAATAAGTATATATGGTATTCTTATCACTTAATTTCCTCCTTGGTATTAGTATATTTTTTTCATTTATATTTTAACATTAATTATTTAATATATATTAACTTAATTCTTAAGTTTTTCTTACATTATCCTAATTTAAATGTGATAAACTCATTGAAAACAGCCACTATAACGAGAAAACCCACATGAGAATCTTAATGTGATTCATATGTGGTTTCACCCTTATTTAGCTCTTTTTGCACCTTAAAATTGAACCCATTATTATCATGTAGTATCCTTAAAAGTTCTCCTAATCGCATCTTTAAACTAGGATATTTTTCTTTTACAACTGATAGCATTTATCTAAATTGGTCTATTCATACTATCTCATAATTATTAATATACTAAACTTTCACCTTAGGTTAAAGTCAATTATAAATATATTAATTAATTTATCATTCTAACTTACAATACGGCATTTTACTTATAAAAATAGCCCTAAGTAAGTAATATAAATACCTAAGGCTATAAACCTCACTTATTTATGATACGGTTCACTCTAACACATTCTAGTTTTCTAACTTTAATCCCTTAACTCCAAATCAGCATTTTCAAATAATACCTTCATGAAATCAATCTTAGGTTTTGTAACAGTTGATACATTAACTAAATAAATTGAACCTAAAATCATAGCTAAAATTATAATTGGAATTAATATTATAAATAGTGCATGCCAACTAAAAAATTGCAATACAATTCCTGCAACTGTTGGTCCAAGATCTGGTCCAAGACAAAGTGTAGCACCACATAGTCCCATTACTGAACCACGATTTTGTGATGATGTTACTACTAACACTGTATTCATCATAATTGGAATCATCATTCCAGTTCCTCCCGCTTGTAAAATTCTTGATATAAGTAACATTACAAATGATTCCGAACAAGCTGCACATATTGTTCCAACTAAAAATATTGTCATAGCTGCTTTGTTTCAAATGTTTGAACTAAAAAAGCTGTAATTGGTACTAGAACTGTTATAACTATCCTATATGCAGTAATTATCCATTGTATTGTTCCCGCTGTAACATTCATTTCCACCATTAGAGGCGATAAAACAACATTCAATATAGTTTCATTAAATACTGCTATTATTGCTTTTACATTAATTCCTGTTATAAAGTTTGTTGTTTTTCTTGCTTCCATTAAATTTCTTTTCCTCCTAATTATTAAAATATCCATTATATATTTTGACTACAAAAAATACGTTGTATCGACGACAAGTGGTATGACTGTCGGTACAACGCATTGCTCTCATAGTATATCACAATTTTTTTCATTGATGTAATACCATAATTTTATTTTATTTTCTAAAGTATAATCAGATTTAGCCCATTTACATGTAGCATGAATCTCACCTACCTCTATCTTAATTATACACAAAATATATGTAATTATATCACTTTAGAATCCAATTTTTCTAAGGTATCTAATAATAATTTCACAAATTTTTCTCTATTTACTTCTAATAACACAAGCGCATTAGGAGCTGCTGCTGGAATACGTCTTTTGTCTGCAAAAGTTAGGCCTCTGCTTTTTCCATAATCCGTAACAATATCAACATAGTACTTTTTTCCTGCAAATATACCAGCATCAAGTAAATATGCAACAGCACATAAATCGTGTATTGGACTATTAATAAACCCAAACTGCTGACCGGATTTATTATAGAAAGATAACAATTCATAAGCTAAATGACTGACTTTTCCCTTATCTTTCAATCGTTCAATTTCCTCAACTGTAATTTCTGCCTTTTCTGTAACATCTAATCCTGCCATTATAATAGGTATCTCTGAATGAAAAACTATATTAGCAGCCTCTGGATCTACGTAGATATTGAATTCAGCAATCTCAGAACAATTACCATGATCTAAGCCTCCTCCCATTAAGCTTATACATTCAATTTTCTGCTTAACTTCCGGAAAAGTTCTTATTAGTAATGCTATGTTTGTCAATGGTCCCAACGCTACGATAGTAACTTTATCTTCGCTCTCCATTATCTTATTGTACATAAATACAACCGCATTTTCTGAACTTATAGGATAATCATTATCACTAAAATATGGACCATCCATACCACTGTCTCCATGCGCTTCTGGAGCTGTTTTCAGTTCTTTTACTAATGGATAGCTCTGCCCCATCGCTAACGGCACAGTTGCTTTAATAAAACCTAACACATTCTTTGCATTTTTTGTTACTCTCTCCAACGTCTGATTCCCACCAATTGTTGAAACTCCAAGCACATTTAATTTTTCTTCATTTGCTAAAGCTACTAAAAGTGCTAATGCATCATCATGTCCTGGATCACAGTCTATTAATATATTTTGCATACCTATACCTCTTTCCCAATTAACTCATCTATTGTTAATGCATTTTTATATCCCATCAATTTAGCTAGCTGACAAATGTATGGTTGTTTTAAATTACTTAATTGTAAAAGTTCTTCATTCCAAAAAATATTTTTTGGATGCTCGTCTGTCCTTTTTCTTTTATCAGCCATTACTATTACACGTTTAAACTGTTTCACTACAAACTCCATGTCATGTGTAATTGTAATAACTGTTTTGCTTTTTCCAGCTAATTCATCAATAATCTTTCCTAGTAATTCTGTAGATTCACTATCCTGACCAGCTGTTGGTTCGTCCAAAATTATAACTTGAGGATCCATTGCTATTATTGCAGCAATAGTAATAAACTTTCTTTTTGAATAAGGCAGATTATATGGATGCTCATCCAATTCATTTGATAATCCACATAATTCTACTGCATTACTTACTCTTTTTTTAACTTCTTCTTTTGAAAGCTTTTGTTTTAAAGGTCCGTATGCAATTTCCTTATAAATTGTGTCTTGAAATATTTGATCATCTGGATTTTGAAAAACATATCCAACTTTTTGAGCTATGGTTGCAGTTGTGTTTTGTTTCGTAGAAAGTCCATCAACGATTACTTCTCCTGATGTTGGATTTAATAGACCATTCATTAATTTTACTGTTGTAGTTTTTCCAGCACCATTCTGTCCTATAATTGCTACAGACTCTCCCAATTCAAACTGCATATTTACATTTTCGATAGCCTTGTGTCCATTCGAATAAACATAACTTACATTTTTTAATTCAAGATATGCCATTTTACTTTACACCTCTCTTTTCAAGATACTCATATGCTTCTTCTACTGTTAATGGAATAAAATCAAAATCCTCTCCTCTTTTTATACGTTCAATAAAATACAATACTACTTGTGGCAACTGTCCCCCATATTCTAATACTTTTGTATTGGTTAATATTTCTCGTACAGTCCCATTCATAACTAGCTTTCCATTGTTCATCAAGAGAATATTATCACAATATGAAGCTATTAAATCAATTTTATGTTCCACTAAAATAATTGTTTTCCCTTTATTTTTCATAAATTGAATAATTTCAAAGATATCCTCTGTGCCTTTTGGATCCAGCTGTGATGTAGGCTCATCCATAATAATAATTTCTGGATCTAATGCAAGCATAGATGCAAGAGCTACTCTTTGCTTTTGACCTCCTGACAATTCATACGGATTTTTATCTACTAATTTCTCAAGATTAAACAATTTAATCAACTCATTTACTCTATCTATCATTTTGTCTCGTGGAACTCCTATATTCTCCATTCCATAAGCAATTTCTTCATACACAGTATCTTTAACTCCTGAAATCTGAGTAAATGGATTCTGAAAAGAATATCCAATAATTGTTGAAAGATCTCCCATAGAATATTCTTCTATTTTCTTCCCGTGAATTAATACTTCTCCTTTTAATTTTCCACGATACAATTCGGGTATAAATCCACGGATAATATTACATAAACTTGTTTTTCCTGATTCATTAGCTCCAATTAATCCATATACTTTTCCTTTTTTAATATCTAATGATACATTTTTTATCACTTCACGATCTTCCAAAGGATATTGATAACTTATATTTTTTAAAGAAACTATATTCATTATATGAACCTCCTTACAAAATATCCGATAAATACTGCAAATAATAATATATCTAATATATAATCTAATTTACTTTTTTTAATTGTATAAATTGATGTTTTTCTTACATTTGATGAAAATGCTCTCGACTCAAGTGCTAAAACTCTTTCTTCTGTTTGTTGAATAGAAGATAAAACTAATGGTCCAATCATAGGAATAAATGCTTTTGCCCTTATTAAGATGTCACCTTCAGTTTCAATTCCCCTAGATTTTTGAGCATCTGTAATTGTTTTTGATAATGATGTCATTTGTGGAACAAGTTGAATAGTAGATGCAATTATGAAAGTAACCTTTCTTGGAGCTCCTATTCTCTCTAAAGCAAAAATAATATCTTTAATACTAGTAACTTGAAAAAACCATATAATACTAGAACTGATTGCTATAATTTTAGATGTCATATTTAAACTATCATTTAAACCAGTACTAGAAAAATGAATAAATCCTACTAATTGTATTGAATCTGAATTTGGCACAATATATGTCTGAATAATAAAAAGGAATAACACAATAATAAAAATAGATTTAAAAAATACACTTAAAAATCCTTTAAGACTATTTGATAATAAACTAACAATAAGTATAAATAGCAATACTAAATATTGAAACTTATATCCTGGAACAAAAATACTTAAAATAATTAATATCAATAAAAACAAAAATTTTGTAGATGGATATAATTTCACAACCCAATTATTCATAAGTTTTTACCCCCTTTTTCTTTATATAAGGCAATCCATAATTTAACTTTACTAAAAACCTATCTGGTATTCTCCTAACTATTATCCAACTAATTCCAACATTAATAATTGTGTTAATAGTTCCTGAAATAAGATTAGTAGAAATAACAGATTTCCATAATGCATTCCCTGTAGCAAGAAATGCTGTTGTAATAAAATCTGTACCAGCACCAGTGACCCCACCAAACAAAAATACAGTAACAACTGCTGCTGACGTTGCTGAAATAATTGATAGTAAAACGCATGCAATAATAATTCCTGTTAAGTTTGTATACATCTTCCATTTAGAAAAATATCCAGAAGCGCATCCAATACACATAGAAACAATACTAAAAGCAAATGATAGTGGATTTAACATTCCATTTACTGCATTTCCCAAAAAACCTGTTAATAGTCCAACCCAAGGACCTGCAATCATGGAAACCATAACTGTTCCTATCTGATCAACAAATATAGGTAATTTTAAAATAGTTGACATTTGATATCCTACTACACTAAGTGATACACCTACTGGAATTAGCAATAATGCTAATAACGAAAAATCATATTTAATACCTCTTTTCATTTTCTGCTCCTTTCATATAAACACATTTTTATTTTAAACATTAAGTAATTAATTAAAGGATTCCCCCTTTACTTCAGTAATATTAGATATTGACTCTGCTGCTCCATTCCTGGATACTGCTATTGCTGCTGCTTTAGCTACCATGTCAAGAGCCGCTTTTATTTCATTGTTTGTAATCCCTGCAAAAAAGAATCCTGTAAAAGTATCTCCAGCTACAGTAGTATCAACTACCTGAGCTTTATAACCTTTTTTAAATCACATGCTGATAAATTATTATTATATGGTGAAGAATTTAGAGCTATTTTCATACCCTTTTTATAAGCTTCATCAATAATATATGGCAACTCATTAATCTCATTTTTTAAAATTAATAAATCGTTTTCATTGAAATAATTTAATACATTGCTTATATGTTCTCTCTCCTGCATTTGATTTGTTCCACCAAAAAGTAAAATATTGTTTTGACCTTTTTTATCAACTTGTATAATTGTATTTCCACTTTTGTTTTCACATATATCAACAAAGTCAGTATTAACACCGTATTTTTTACATTGTTATAATAATATTTTGCCATCATTTCCGATTTTGCCAGCTATAAAAGTATTCATTTCTACTTTTGATAATGCAATAGACTGATGTCGCATTGCACAAGTAATAATATTATATTTTATTCCAAGTTATTTTTTACCTTATTGTTTTGCATACTTAGAATCTGTACATGCACCCATAGATATTACAACATCCATTAAATCTACATGTATACATTCCAGTAAACGCTAACATGTTGCATATTGTATTTACACATTGAATATTTTTCTTTTGCTTTTATTCATTATTGATATCTTTATTATATTAATAAATTGAATTTCTAGGAAAGGTCATATGTCCTTTCCTAGTTTCCAATATTTTAATCAATCGACTAGAAGGAATAGTGTTAATATAAAATAGTGAACATGATATCTAAACAAACAAAAAAGAAGCTGAATTCTAATAAATATTCAGCTTCTCTTCTATATTAATTAACATTGTTTGATATTGAGTCTCTGTAATGACTATTTTTTTATTATTTGACGAAATTTCTCCAGCATCTTTTAATTTTTTTATACTTCTTCCAACAGTTCGTATACTAATACCTATTTTATTTGCTATTTCTTGATATTCTCCATAAAAAATAACTCTTTCCCCTTCTTTTTTATGCTTATCATAATAATTAACAAGATAATATCTTACCCTGTTTAGTCCTTTCAAATAATATAAAATACCGTCATTTCCAGAACGCATATATAAATCATCTGCTAAGAGGACAGTACATCTTCTAAGCATCGTAATATCTGACATTATTAAATCATAAATATAATCTGCTTCAATCCTAATAGCTTTTACATCTGTTATACACATAATAGTTGCAATATACTGTTCTT
Organism: uncultured Clostridium sp.; assembly: GCF_963527835.1. GTDB lineage: Bacteria > Bacillota > Clostridia > Clostridiales > Clostridiaceae > Clostridium. The sequence goes on from NZ_CAURTC010000015.1 coordinate 60,280, forward strand.
TTCTTGCTAAAACTTCCAGCAAGCCAATATTTCCATTCTCTTTATCAATTTGAAAATACTCATACTCATTTCCATCTTCATAGTCACGAATTCCAATTGCAGTTCCAGAATAAATAAAATAAATATATTTAGGAAATTCTCCTCTTGATATAATCAAACTTTTAGGAGCAAAATCTAATAATACTCCTTGTTTTTTTACATCTTCAGGAAGATTTGATATATTAAAAGTTATTTCATGTTGATATTTTTCCCATGCTTTTTTTAACTCCATATTTTTATTCCTCACTACTTATATTTGTTTATAATAAATTTTAGCATGAATTTTCTGCTTCAACAATGCTAGAGTCATTTCTTTACTTATATAATTCTATTTAAATTTTTTAAAATAGACGTTCCAATTATATCTTTCGGCATTTCTACCTGAAAATTATCCGCAATAGATACTCCAACTACAGCAAATGTATTCTCTCTTTCTAACAATCCTGTTTTTTCCATAGATGGTGAATAATCAAGCAATGGAACCATTTCTCTTGCTATTTCACAATAATTTTAATTATTATTTATTTGAATAGCATTATAATAAATGATGTGAATTAGTTTTTGATGATTATGCTTCATTTCCTAACACACCACATACTTTTCTATTCCAATTGCTACCCCATCATTATGTACAGTATCAGTAACTTCTTTTGCATATTCCTTAACTTCATCACAAGCGTTTCCCATTGCTATTCCGCATCCAACTGTTGATAACATTTCTATATCATTTTTTCCATCTCCAAATGCATAGCTATTTTCAATAGGAATATCTAAATAGTCTAATGCTTTTAATATTCCAGTTGCTTTAGTGTTTTTCTTTGAATATAATTCAAAAGATTTCTCGTCTATGCTGCTAAAATAATCATACTCAGAATTACTTTTTACTAATGACAAGCATAATTTTGAAGCTTCCTTATCAATACATAGCATTTCTACTTTATGAACATTAATTTCTTCAATATTATAATCACTCTTTATATACCTTCTTGAAACACCTAAACTGTCATAAAAATTATAAAACTCTTTATAACATTCTTTCATATATGAGTAAAGTTCTCCTTCTAAAATATATTGGATATTATGTTTTTCAAATTCATATATTAGATTTTTTACAAACTCTCTATTAATAGGATCACTGTATATGGTGTTATTATCAATTATTACTTGAGCTCCATTTGCTAAAATAAAACCATCAAAGCCAAAATCTAATATAGCTTGGCTTAAAAATGCATATGGTCTACCTGATGCAATAAAAACATAATCTCCATTGGCTTGCAAAGAACGAATTCCCCTTTTAACTTTTAGCGTAATATCTAATAATCCATTAAAACAATCTAATAATGTTCCGTCTATATCTAAAAATATAATCTTTTTCATAAATCCATCCCCTTATTTCCTATTTGCTCTGATTTTATATCGTTTATTCTCATTTGTCAATTGAATTTATAGTTATTTTATATTAAAATGATAACAAATAATAATTTAAGGAGATACAGACATGTTTATAGAAGAACGTTATAAATATATTTTAGATTTACTAGAAAAAAGCGGAAAAGTTTTAGTTAAAGATTTAAGTAAAGAGTTTAATGTAAGTGAAAGTATGATTAGAAAAGACCTCCAAGCATTGGAGAAAAAGAATCTACTACAGCGTACTTATGGTGGGGCCATAAATATAAAACATTCTCTTGCTAGTTGTCAAGTTTTTAGTAAGCGTATAGTTGAGGATATCAATTTAAAAGAAGTTGTTGCACAAAAAGCTTTTAAACAAATAAATGAAAATGATACTATATTTTTAGATGCATCAACTATCTCATACATGATTGCAAAACTAATAGTAAAAAGTGATGTACCTATGACTTTAATCACAAACATGTTTGAAATATCATCATTAATTCCTGAAAACTCAAAAACACATTTTATTTTTATTGGTGGAGATTATAATGCATTTGTAGGTGGTAGCATCGGATCATACTCTATTGAACAAATAAAAAAATATCGTTGTAATAAAGCATTTTTAGGATGTAGCGGAATTGATCTTAGTGATGGTAGTATAAGTACTACACTTTCAGAAGATTCATGTACAAAGAAGGCTATTATAAGCATATCTAAAAAGTTATTTTTAGTAATGTTAAATGAAAAATTTAAAACAAATGCTAGTTTTATTTTCTCAAATGCAGTAGATTTTCATAGTATTATTACTGAAGCCTTACCAGATAAATCTATAATTAATTTGCTTGAAGAATATTATGTTACTTTAATATAATGTCTTGTTTTAATAAATAAGTTACATAAATAATAAAAGAGATAAATGAATAAGCTATTTTTTTCATTTATCTCTACTATTAATTTTATAAACTTAATTTACTGAATAATACTATAAATTAATGGTCTAGTAATTTTTAAGTGTTAAAAAATTTATAGTAATTCTTTTCTTAACTCTTCTGGTGATTTTGCTGAAAGATATGCTGGTGGAACATCAAATACTGTGCAAGCACCTGTTTTTCCTTCTTTAGCCATCTTAACAATTGCTCTAGCATATGCAACTAATACACTTGAAGTAAATTCTGGATTACTATCTAATGAAAGTGAAAATTCTATTTTTTCCTTATTTCCATTGCCTGTGACCCCTGTTCTTATAACAAAACCTCCATGTGGCATTCCTGAATGATTTTCCTTTAATTCTTCTTCACTTATAAAGTTAACTTCTGTATCATAATCTGAAAAATAATTAGGCATAGTCTTAATTTCATTCTCTACTTTTTCCTTGTCTGCACCATCTTCCAATACAACATAACAAACTCTTAAATGTTTTTCTCTAGTTGTAAGCTCTGGATTTTCACCAGTTCTAACTTTTGATAATGCTTCTTCCTTAGGAATTGTATATTGTTTTCCGTCTTTAACTCCATCTATTCTTCTTATAGCATCTGAGTGACCTTGACTTACTCCTTTACCCCAAAAAGTATAATCTTTTCCTTCTGGTAAAATTGCTTGTCCTATTAATCTATTTAATGAAAATAAACCTGGATCCCAGCCAACTGAAATTATACTTAAAGTTCCAGCAGATTTAGCAACCTTATCAATTCTTTCGAAATATTGTGGAATCTTTGCATGTGTATCAAAGCTATCTACAGTATTAAACATTTCTGAAATCTTAGGTCCTTGATCTGGTAAGTCAGTAGCTGATCCTCCGCAAAGTATCATAACATCAATTTTATCTTTATATTCTGCAATTTTTGAAATATGTATAGCACTTAAGCCATCTTCAATAGAAACTCCTTCTCTTCTTGTAAATACAGCTTCTAATTCTATGTCGTTATTTTGTTTAATTGCCCTTAATACTCCTTTTCCTAAATTTCCATATCCAATTACTCCAACTTTGATTTTATTGCTCATAAAATATAGCCCTCCATTTTTAATTTTAATTAATTACTATTTTACCATATTTTATTCGTATTATTTATTCAAAGTAACTGAAAAATATATCTTTTTATAACTATAAAGATATTGTTATTCTACTTTCCATTAATACTTTTATAAAATCCTAAATATTATCTATTAAAATTCATGCAGAAATACAAAATCCATATGTATCTTGTTTATAGAAACATAAATATAAGTCTTATGTATACATATAGTCATTGCACCAAAGAAATTCAATACCCTGTAGTTTACTAAAGAATAAATTTGCTTTTTCATATTTATCACCGATCTTAATATTTTTTAGTTTTACCGTTGGAATCATATCATATAATTCCAACGGTAAAACTAATATTTATTAAAACAAACATTAGTTTATTGAAGTTTGTTGATTTTCATTCTTATTTTATTTATAATAAACTTTATAAATGTCTAAACACCTAATTATTAGTTATTTTACAATTAATATTATTTATAATGAGATGGAGAATTATATGACGGAACGTGAGTTGGAAATTTTAAAAATAATTAAACAGAATCCATTAATTTCCCAATATGAGCTTGCAGATATTCTCGGGATTACTCGCTCTGGAACTGCCGCTCACATTCATAATTTAACAAGGAAAGGATACATAAAAGGAAAGGGCTATGTTTTAAGTGAGCCTAGTTTTATCACAGTAGTAGGTGGCGTTAATATAGATACTATTGGAACGTCAATGAGTAAACTAATACAAGATAATTCAAATCCTGGGAAAATAGTTCATTTACTAGGAGGAGCAGGAAGGAATATCGCACTCGCTCTAACAAAACTGGAAATTCCTAATTATTTTATTTCTGTATTCGGCGATGATCTAAATGGAGAAAAATTCTTAGATGATGCAAAAGAAAATAATATGGACATTCAATATTGTGAAAAAATTAAAGAAGAAGCCACATCATCATTCATCTCCATTAATGATTCAGCTGGAAATAGAATAGTTGGTATTGATGACATGGACATATATCATAATATTACGCCTGCGTTTATTGAAAAAAATTTAGACAGAATCAATCATTCAGACTATTGTATTGTTGACACAAATCTTCCTAAAGATACCATAGATTACATATATGAAAAAGTAACAGCTCCTCTTGTCGTTAAAACAGTATCTTTGAATAAAAGCTATCGACTAATTAATAACATACAAAAAATAGAAATTTTAATAATCACACCAAAAGAGCTATTTCAATTAGTTTCTGAATTGAATGAGACTTATACAAACATTAGCAATGCCATTGACCTCTTGCTGAATAAGGGTGTTAAAAATGTTCTCGTTTTTTCAGCAAGCAAATATCTGTTTTTTAAAAATCAAAGCAAAGAATATAAATTGAAGATTGCAACATCTTCAATTGTAAATACAAACGGAGCAAGTGCAACTCTAACTGGCACTTTAATCTGGGGACTTCAAAATAATATGAAATGGGAAGAAGCTTTAAAATATGCATATGTTGCAGCCATTAGTAGTATGGAAACACAAACTCCAGTAAACCCAAATTTATCTCAGGAATTATTAATGGAAAAAAAGAAATTTCTTTTCCCTAATTAAAACTATACTATTACTTTTCATAAATGATAATTTTTTACTAATAAATTTCATTTTATAAGCCTAATTCTTCAGCAATCTTATCTGCTCTTTCACAAAATTGTTTTACTTTTGGAATATCTTTTTCCATTACACCATCATTGTATTTATAGCTTGTCTTAGTTAAAGAGTCTACACCATAAGGTTTTACCTGTTTGATACATTCTTCTACATTGTCTGGTCCTAAGCCTCCTGCAATAATCACTGGTATATTTACAGATCTAACGATTTCTGAATCAATATTCCAATCGTGGGTCATACCACTTGCCCCGATGCCTGTATCCGCTGCAAGTCCTGAATCTGTTAAAATATAATCACAAAATTTTGCATATTCTTTTGCACGTTCTACAGCTTCAGGTCCATCCACAAGAACAGCCTGCATCAATTTAACACCTGGACATTCTTTACGTAATCTTTCAGCGAATGCTGCATCAGCTGTAAATTCCATGCCAGCAATATGCAAAATATCCGGTTTTACTCTGTTTGCAATAAAGATCATTTCATCAGGGTCTGTATTCAGCATGATAGCTACACATTTTACACCACGTTTTTTCGCCTCATTGAAGATACGATCCACAACATCAAACGGAACACGATGGGCTGGTACCCCTCCGCTCTGCATAGGTACCAATCCAATATGGTCTGCACCAGCATTAATAGTTGCGATACTTTCGTTGTAGTTTACTAAAGAATAGATTTGCTTTTTCATATTTTTACACCTCTTCTAAAAATTTTCTTAATCTTTCTATTACATTTTTAATGTTTAAATTTGGAGATACTGACTGTGCAACTTCTACTGTTAAGCTAGCTGCTGCCTGAGTCAACATCCCTACTCTTGTTAATGGTATTGTATTGCCATACTGAAAACGTGCCCATGTAATGGTTGCCATATTACAATCTCCAGCTCCATTTACACTAACTACATGTGTAGGAAAAATCGGTATACAATCTACTTCTCCTTCTCTTGAGCACAATATTCCATTTGCCCCTAAAGATATAAAGACATTCTTTACTCCTTTTTTATGCAAAACTTTGGCTGCTTCTTTGGCGCTTTCAATATCAAGAATTTTTACTCCTGATAAAGCACTTGCTTCTAATGCATTAGGCTTAAAAGTATCAATCTTATCTAAAATATTTTCAAATCTGTTTACTTTAGCAATAGAAACTGGATCTACAAAAATCGGTGCAGTACAATGGTTTGCAAGCCACTCCATAGATTCTTTTGGAATATTTCCATCAAGCACACAAATTGATGCTCCGTTAATGAAGTTTATACGTCTCTCCAAGAATTCCGGAGTAATATTTTCTGTAATTCTCATATCATTAACCGCTGTGACCATATCTCCATGGTCATCTGTAACATATAAATAAGTCGAGCTCCTGGTGTTAAGAATACATTGAGCATAATCTAAGTGAATATCATACTTTTTACACTCCTCAGCTAGAAATTCCCCAAAATAATCATCTCCATAGACTGTTACTAAATATGTGGGAACATCTAATTTTACTAAGTTTTGAGCAATATTCTGTCCTACTCCACCAACTGTCATCTTAATTTCTCCGATATTTGAATCTTTTTCCCTGTATAGATCTCCAGACAAGCCTGCTATGTCTAAATTCAGCCCTCCTATAACCACTACATAATTATCCGTTAGCATCTTGATACCCCCTTAACTTCTATGAACAAACTATAACACAAAGCTTTTATTTTTTAAACAAATATAAACAAATATAAATATTTGTTTATATAATTACATTTAGTACTAATCATATAGTAAATCTAATTTTAGAATATGTATGGAGATATTAAAGAAACTAAATAACTAATTTTTTAAGCAGATTTGCAAACAAAGTGATAAACTAATACATATAAATAAAAATGAGCATCAAAAAAGATACTCATTTTATTAATCATATGCTACTTTTTTATATTTTTATTTATATTTTTATTCTATGATTGCTTTAAAATCTTTATATAATCTTCTGCAAATTGTTTTGCTGCATCAACATGAGAAGAATCATTTCCAATATATAGGCAATATCTTACCCCATCATAATTCCATTCCATATCATAACGTTCATCTACGGCAGTTGGTTTATTTTCCAGATCAGTTACACCTTCACCTTCAGAATTCTCCTTCACATTATATTTAACACTTGTTCCTTGTGATATTCTACATTTAATATCATTAATATTTATTTCTTTTTCATCATCTTCAAGCTGTTTTGAAGAATTTTCACTATATTTAAATAGAGTCAGGTGAAATTTGTGTCCTTTATTATCTTCATATGTTGAGCTAGGCATTATAGTAAGCTCATAATCCTTACTAAGCTCATCAAAGGTTTGTTCATCATCTATGGCCTTTTTTAATTTATCACTTACCTCATCTGAATCTTTATATTTTACGTCATCAGCCATTATTACTACACCTGGTTCCATAACATAATCCTCTATTTTTTCATAGGAATAATTTCCTATTTTTTCAGGTAAATTAATTTTAAATCCACTTCTTCTTTCCATATCTTTCTTATTTTCATTTGTTATTGGTACACTACCAAAAGCAACTGGAACCTTTTCATCTTCTGACCTCTCTACAATATTACCAGATTCATCAGTTATAAATATTGTTCTAAAAACTTCCTGCGCAGCTGCTCTAACTTCTGGTGAAATTATAAAAACTCCAACAATAGAAAATGCTGCGCAACATGCAGTAATCAACGCTGCTCTCTTTATATTTTTTATTTTAAAATAACTCATGTTAGTCACTCCTTGTTCTTTTTTATTCCAAGTATCATTAAAAATATCTCTTGATGCTTTAATATTATTAGCACTATCATCCATAGCTGATTTTATTAAACTATCAAATTTATTATTCTTATTCATTCTAATACACTCCTTTATCTATATAGTTGACTACACTATATTTGTTTGCATTTAATTTCTAATAGATGATTTTGATTTTCAAAACAATCACCTAATTGCTTTTTTAAAGCACCTCTTGCATAGAATAAACGAGATTTCACTGTTGCTTTAAAGCATCCAGTTACTTTTGAAATTTCCTCTATTGACATATCATTAAAGTAATATAAAATAACAACAGTTTTTAAATTTTCACTTAAATTATTAATTGCACTTTTTACTATGTGCTTTGTTTCATAAGTATCAATTATATTTTCTTCATTTTGTTTTTCATTATAAAACAAGGCTTCATTCTCAGATGTTATATCAGTAGGAACTAGCATGGATTGTTTTTTAGACATTTTCCAGCCTGTGCGAACAAGAATTCTAAAAAACCATACTTTAAAAGCTTCAGGATCTTTAAGCTTGTCTATTTCCATAAAGCATTTCATATAAGTTTCCTGAAGAATGTCCTCTGCAATTCCCCTTTTTCCAGACAAAAAATAAGCAGTGGCCAATGCTTTCTTTTCTACTGTTTGCAAAAGTTCCTGAAATGCCGCTTTGTCTCCTAGCTTACAACGCCTTATCGTGTCTTGCATATCCAATTTTTACATCTCCTTTCTTTTTGCATTCTATAATATAAGAGCATAAATATCTCTTTTAGGTTTTGTTAATTTCTTATTTTTTTAAATATTTCTAAATTTTAGTTTTATAACATAAAAAATATCTTTATATTTGAATTATTTTTAGACTCTAGCCTTATTACAATTTTTAATCTTAATCGAGTAGGAGCTAAATAATTATTTTATTTAGCGTCCTCTCACACCACCGT
>NZ_CAURTC010000016.1:0-68741 GCF_963527835.1 uncultured Clostridium sp.
ACGTCGCCCTATCAGTTTTATAGTCGATTAAATTTGCAATGATACGGCGTTGGGGCGCCCGTTAGGTATAAACGTTACCCCGTGGGGGCGGCCCCCGTTTGATTATTTTTTTTTTTATAATATTAATACTTTTATATCCAATAATAAAATTAGTACTTATGACAGTGATATATAAATTGGCAGCAGCGTTAATAGAACCTATAAGTGATCCTAGAATAACTAATTCAGTGGCAGCAGCAGGAGATTCAATGATATTAATTATATCCTGTGTTTTAAGTGTAAGTTTAATGTTTTTTATTTTAATAGCTCTTGTTGCATCCTCAGGGCTGTTTATAGTAGGAGGATAAGACATGAATTTGTTAAAGGAACTGGTAACAACTTTAGTTACTGCACTTATATTTATAACGGCAATAGAACTTATAAGTCCTAATAATAGTATGAAAAAATATTTAAAGTTTATATTAGGATTAGTTTTAACAACCATAATATTAAATCCAATAGTAAAAATTATTTCAAATGGAGAAAACAATATATATGATTCTATAAGTAATTATGAAGAAGTATTTTCTAATTATAAAAATGAAGTTAAAAGTAGTGAAGAGAGTGAATTAAAGGATGGAGATTTAAGAAAACAAGCTTTTGAGGAAAATTTTAATAAGAATTGTGAAAGCTTGCTTAAATCACAGTATCCAAATAAAAAATTTAAAAGTGATGTTGAATGTATAGTTAATTTTAATAATATGATTTTTGATATAAAAAAAATTAAAATAGGTATAAGTGAAAAGTCAGTAAGTAAAATTAAAAAAGTGATAATTAATAAAAGTGATAAATCTTATGAAGATAATCAAAATAGCCAATATAAAGAAATAGTGACATTTATAAGTGAACAGCTAGATATTCCTAAAGAGAAAATAGAAGTATATAAAATAGAGGAATAGGAGATGAGTTGATGGATAAAAAAAAGTTTTCTAATAATCTAAAGAAAATATTAGGTGAAAAAAAATTAAGCAATCTTATTTCTATTTGCTTAGTATTAGCATTTATATTTGTGACCATGAATGTATTATTACCAAAGAATAAATATATAAATAAGAGTAATGACATTACTTATGAAGAAGATAAAAAAGAAAGTCCAAAAGAAAATGAAGTAAGCACTTCAACGACTATTTCAGGTGATCAAAAAACATATGAAGAAAATCAAAAAGTGGAATTGAAAAATATATTAAAAAAGATGGAGGGGGTAGGAGAAGTTGACGTAATGATTTCATTTGAAAGTGGAGAAGAAAAAATTCCAGCATACGATACTAATGCTCAAGTATCAACTACGGAAGAAACAGATACTGAAGGCGGCAAGAGAACTAATAATCAAAAAAATGATGGTGCAACAGTTGTTATGACTAGCAAGGACGGTGGAAATGAACCATTTATTTTAAGAACATATAAGCCTAAAATAACAGGCGCTGTTGTTGTTGCAGAAGGTGCAGAAAATAGCAAAACAAAATATAACATTGAGCAAGCAATTTCAAAATTATATAACTTAACTTTAGATAAGGTTAATGTATATCCGATGAAGAAGTAGCATATAATTTAAAAGATAAAAAGGATGGGAGGAAAATATTATGAAAAGGAAACAATTAGGTATAATCTTTACTTTGTTAGCACTAATATTATGTGTAGGGGTGTTAGCAGCAAAGCTAAATAAGGGAGGATTAAATGATCCAACTGATTTAAGTGTAGTGCTATCAACAGAAAATGTAGGGGTAACTGAGGAAAATGGAGAAGTAGCTAAAGCAGAGGATGATAAAGCTACATTAAGTCAAAATGAATACTTCTTTCAATCTAGAAGTGAAAGAGAACAACAAGAATCAGCAACAATTCAAACTTTAAAAGCAATAGTAGCAGATGAAAATACATCTAAGGAAAGAAAGGATGAAGCAACAAAGGAGTTGACAGAAAAAACTTTAAGAAAAGATAATGAAGGCAGAATTGAAATAAACATAAAAAATAAAGGTTATGAAGATGCATTATGTATGATAGATGACAATAAAGCAAGTGTAATAGTAAAGTCAGCAAATACTCTTGAAGAGAAAGACAGTGTTGCTATTCAAGAAATAGTACAAAATGTATCAAAGATAAAAGACGTAGTAATACAAGTTCAAAAATAACATAATTATAGCTTTGAAAAATAATATAAGTTTAATTGTAATGTTAAATCATATTTGTTATAATAAACGTAAGATTAACATGTTTTGTTATTACAAAACCTAGGAGGGTGAAAAGCATGGAAAGTTTGAATAAAGAAGATAACGTTGGTATCGTAAAAATATCAGACGAAGTAGTAAGCGTTATTGCAGGCATTGCCGCACAAGAAATTGACGGCGTTAGTGATTACCAAATAGGGGGCTCAAATAACTTATCAAGCATTTTAAAGGGTAAAAAGTCATTAGGGAAGTCAACGAAGGTTACTTTGCTTGATGATAAAGCAACTATAGATATAAATTTAAGCGTCGAGTATGGTGTAAAAATAATGGAGGTAGTTTCACAAGTTCAGGATAATGTAAAGAGAACGGTTGAAGCTATGACAGGATTAGTAGTAGAGGCTGTAAATGTTTATGTTCAAAACATTTATATGCCGAAAAAAGAAGAAAGTGAATCTAAGTAGTATCTAATTTCACCCTCTGAATTTCAGAGGGTGTTTCCATGCTAGATATTATTTAGAGAATAAATTTCAACAAAAATGACAAGAATTAAGAAGAATTTAAAAGTACGTGGAGGATCAGATGAATAGAAAACTATCAAGAGAAAAAGCAATGGAATTATTATTTGGGATGACATTAAACACTGATAATTGTGAGGAAACATTAGAAAACTTTATAGACAATTATGAAAGTGACATAAAAGAATTAGATATAACATACATAAAGAGAATATTAATAGGGGTAGAAAATAATAAAGATAACATAGATGAATCTATATCAAAGAATTTATGTAATTGGAAAATAGATAGAATATCAAAGGTTAATTTATGTATATTAAGGTTAGCTGTATATGAATTATTACATGATAAAGAAATTCCAAGCAAAGTTGCAATAAATGAAGCATTAGAAATAACAAAGAAATATTCAGATGAAAAAAGCGTTTCATTTATAAATGGAGTTTTAGATAACATTTTAAAAAAATAAATTATAAGGGGCGAAAATAAAAATGGGGCAAATTATAAACGGAAAAGAAGTAGCATTAAAGATAAAAGAAGAAATAAAAACCTTTGTTGAAGAAAGAAAAAATAATAAACTTAGGATTCCAAAGATTGCATCTATATTAGTTGGAAATGACGGGGGATCAATTTATTATATGTCAAGTCAAGAAAAGGTGGCTAATTCTTTAGGTGTAGATTTTTTAAAGATTATATTAGAAGAAAATGTTACTGATGAAGATGTTATAAAGGAAATTCATAAGTTAAATGAAGATATTAATGTACAAGGTATAATGCTTCAATTACCATTACCTAAGCATTTAAACGAAAAAAAGATAATAAAAGAGATATCTATTAAAAAGGATATAGATTGTCTTACATTTGAAAGTCAAGGTAAATTGTATATGGGGGAAAAAGGGTTTTTACCATGTACACCTAATTCAGTTGTAACTTTAATTAAGAGTCTTAATATTGATATAACTGGTAAAGAAGTAGTTGTTCTTGGAAGAAGTAATATAGTAGGAAAGCCAGTAGCACAACTTTTATTAAATGAAAATGCAACAGTTACTATATGTCATTCTAAAACAAAAAATTTAAAAGAAGTATGTAGTAAAGCAGACATATTAGTTGTAGCAATTGGTAAACCTAAGTTTATAGATGAAGAATACATAAAAGAAAATGCAATAGTTATTGACGTAGGTACTTCATCTTTTGAAGGTAAAATAACAGGCGATGTTAATTTTGATAAGGTAATAGATAAAGCTTCTTTTGTAACACCAGTACCAGGTGGAGTTGGAGCTTTAACTACTACTCTTTTAATAAAAAATTCATGTGAGGCTTTAAAGGAATATGAAGATTAAAACTTTAACTGTTTCAGATCTAACAAACTATATAAAAAAAGTAATTGATAATGACTTTATTTTAAATAATCTCTCTGTAAAAGGGGAGATTTCTAATTTAAAGTTCCATAGCAGTGGGCATATTTATTTTTCTTTAAAAGATAATAATAGTAAAGTAAATTGCGTTATGTTTAAAAGCAAAGCAAGTCTTTTAAATATTGCCTTAGAAGATGGTATGGAAGTTATGGTAAAGGGAAGAGCATCTATTTATACTGCTACAGGAAGTTTTCAACTTTATTGTGATGAGATAAAGAAAGAAGGGCAGGGAGAATTATTTATAAAATTTGAAGCTCTTAAAGAAAAATTATCAAAGTCAGGATATTTTGATGAAAGATATAAAAAGAATATTCCTATGTACTCTAAAAGAATAGGTGTTGTAACTTCATCAACAGGTGCAGTAATAAGAGATATAATAAATGTAACTAAAAGAAGAAACTCATTAGTAGACATAATTTTATATCCAGCTAAGGTTCAAGGTGATGATGCATATAAAGAAATAATTGAAGGAATCAAATATTTTAATAATAAGAAAGATGTAGACCTAATAATAATTGGAAGAGGCGGAGGTTCTATAGAAGAATTATGGAACTTTAACGAAGAAGAACTTGCAAAAATTATATTTAATTCTAAGCTTCCTATTATTTCAGCCGTAGGTCATGAAGTTGATTTTACAATTTCAGATTTTGTTTCTGATATAAGAGCAGCAACACCATCACAAGCAGCTGAAATAGCAGTTCCGTTATTAAGTGATATAAATGCAAAAATTTATGAAATATCAAAATCATTAGATGATGAAATACAAAAGAAATTAAAAGATTGCAAAAGTAGATTAGAGTCAAATGAGAGAATTTTAAAATTACATTCTCCAATGTCAAAAATAGTAAACTCATATTTGGAAGTTGATAAATTAAAAGATAGATTATATTTTGCAATAGATATAAAAATAAAAAGAGAAAAGCAAAAGATAGAATCATTAAATAATTTATTAAGCGCCAATAATCCTATAAAGGTACTTAATAAAGGATATGCTATAATAGAGGATGAAAATAATAATATCATTAAAGAAATATCACAATTAAATGAAGAAAAAGAAATAAGTATTTCTTTAAGTGATGGAAAGATTAAAGGAAATTTTACACCTATTAAGTAAGGAGAGTATTATATGGCAAAGAAAGAAAGCTATGAAGATATGCTTGGTAAACTTCAAGATATTTTAAGTACTTTAGAAGATGACAATTTAAACCTTGAAGAGGGTATGAAATCTTATGAAGATGGAGTAAAATTAGTAAATAAACTTTATAAAACTTTAAATTCATATGAAGGAAAAATATCTGTAATTAAGGAAGAAAAAGAAGTGGAGTTTGAAAGTCAAAATGGAGATAGATAATTTAAAAAATGTAATAGATGAGTATTTAAAAAATTGTTTTACAAATAGAAATTCTTATAATAAAGCTGTTTATGAATCAGCAGGATATAGTGTAAATATAGGTGGAAAAAGAATACGTCCAACATTACTTATATTAACTTATTCTTTATATAAAGATGATATAGAAAAAATAATGCCAATGGCAGCTGCAATTGAAATGATACATACTTATTCTTTAATACATGACGATCTTCCATGCATGGATGATGATGATTTAAGAAGAGGTAAGCCAACAAATCATAAGGTTTTCGGCGAAAATATTGCAGTTTTAGCAGGTGATGCACTATTAAATGAAGCTATGACTTTACTTATGAAAAGTTCATTAGAATTAGGAGAAAGTGCTTTAAAAGCTTCTTATGAAATTTCAAAAGCAGCAGGTCCAGAAGGAATGATAGGCGGTCAAGTTGTTGATGTATTAAGTGAAGGAAGCGAAATACCAAGAGAAGAATTAGAATATATGCACGAAAAAAAGACTGGAGAACTTATAAGAGTATCAATAGTAGCTGGTGGTATTTTAGCAAGAGTTCCAAGTGGTGATATAGAATCTTTAAATGAGTATGGTAAAAAATTAGGCTTAGCTTTTCAAATAAAAGATGATATATTAGATGTAATAGGAACTGAGGAAACATTAGGCAAAGCAACTCACAGAGATAAAGAACTAAATAAAACTAACTTTATAACTGTTTATGGATTAGAAAAATGTGAAGAACTTTGCAAAATGTTAACTGATGAATGTATAAAAATTTTAGACAATTTAAGTGTAGATGCTAGTCCATTAAAAGAATTAACGCATAATCTTTTAAATAGACTAAATTAAAAAAGGGAATGGTTATTATGAAGTCATTATTAGATAGTTTAAATTTCCCAAAAGATTTAAATAATTTGAGTGATAGTGATACTGAGAGATTAAGTAAGGAAATAAGACAATTTTTAATAGAAAGTGTTTCAAAAACAGGAGGACACTTATCATCTAATTTAGGTGTTGTAGAACTTACTTTGAGTCTTATGAAATCTTTTGATTTTGAAAAAGACAAAATAGTATGGGATGTAGGACATCAAAGTTATGTGTATAAGATTTTAACTGGTAGAAAAGATGGATTTAAAAATCTTAGACAATTTGATGGTTTAAGTGGATTTCCAAAGAGAAATGAAAGCAAGTATGATTATTTTGACACAGGTCATAGTAGTACTTCAATATCAGCTGGACTTGGAATGGCAAGAGCTAGAGATTTAAAGAAAGAAAAGTACACTGTAGTTTCTGTAATTGGAGATGGAGCCTTAACAGGTGGAATGGCATTGGAAGCTTTAAATGATGTTGGTTTTAGAAAAACTAAAATGGTGATAATTTTAAACGATAATCAAATGTCTATTTCACTTAATGTTGGTGGACTTTCTAGATATTTAAATAAATTAAGAATGGGCGAAACATATAATAAATTAAAAACTAATATAAATACATCTCTTGGTTCATCTGATTTAGGAAAAGATATTATTTCTAAAATGTCAAAAGTAAAGGATAGTATAAAGCAACTAGTTGTACCTTCAATGTTTTTTGAAAATATGGGAGTAAAATATATAGGTCCTATTGATGGGCATGATATAAAAGCAATGAATGAAGTATTTAGCAAGGTTAAAGACATAGAAGGCCCTGTTATAATACACACAGTAACTCAAAAAGGTAGAGGATATTCATTAGCAGAAAAAAGTCCATCTAAGTATCATGGGATTCCACCTAGTAATGATAAAAAGGAAGAACCAAGTAAAGCTTGTAAGGACACATATTCTAAAGCTTTTGGTAATGCATTAATGGACATGGCAAAAGAAGAAAAAGAAATAGTTGCTATAACAGCAGCTATGCCAGATGGAACTGGACTAAAAGATTTTGCTACTATTTATCCAGAAAGATTTTTTGATGTTGGAATAGCAGAACAACATGCAGTGACTTTAGCAGCAGGGATGGCAGCTAATGGTTTAAAACCTGTATTTGCAGTATATTCTACTTTTTTACAAAGAGGATTTGATCAGGTAATACATGATGTGTGTATTCAAAACTTACCTGTAATATTTGCTATAGATAGAGCAGGAATAGTAGGAGACGATGGTGAAACTCATCAAGGAATTATGGATGTAGGCTATTTGTCAATGATGCCTAATATGACAATATTAGCTCCTAAATGTACTGAAGAGGTTCCAAGTATGTTAAAATGGGCAGCAAAAAAGAACTCGCCTGTAGCAATAAGATACCCAAGAGGTAAAGATATTGTCTGTAATTTAGATGCTTTACAAGAGATAAGTTATGGAAAATGGGAAATTGTAAGTGAAGGAAAGAAAATATGTATTATTGCTAGCGGAAGGATGCTTCAACATGCACTTTTAGCAAAAGAAATACTAAAAGAAAAAGGAATAGATCCTAAGATAGTAAATGCAACATTTATAAAACCAATAGATAAGTGTTTATTAGAAAATTTAAAAGAAGATGGATATGATATTTTGACTATCGAAGATAATATTATATGCGGAGGCTTAGGAATAGCTATTCTAGAACATTTAAATTGTATAGATTATAAGGGAAACATGAAATTATTAGGATATAATGATGAATTTATCCCACAAGGAAATGTAGAAATACTTTATAAAACATATGGATTAGATCCTGTAAGTATAAGTAATACAATCCTTAAACTTTATAATTAAAAGGAGAATATAATATATGGCAGAAAAAAAGGAAAGACTTGATATACTTTTAGTAGAAAAGGGTATAATTACTTCTAGGGATAGAGCTAAGGCTTGTATTATGGAAGGTAAAGTATTTGTTGATGGTCAAAGAGTTGATAAAGCAGGAGAAAAAGTAAGCGTAATTGCTAACATTGAATATAAAGGCGCAAAACTTAAATATGTAAGTAGAGGCGGACTTAAATTAGAGAAAGCTATGAAGTCATACGATATATCTTTAGAAAATAAAGTATGTATGGATATAGGGGCATCTACTGGGGGATTTACTGACTGTATGCTTCAAAATGGAGCGAAAAAAGTATATTCAGTAGATGTAGGATATGGTCAGTTTGCATGGAAATTAAGAACTGATGAAAGAGTAGTATGCATGGAAAGAACTAATATCAGATACGTTACATTGGAAGATATTGGTGAACCTTTAGATTTTGCATCAATAGATGTATCTTTTATATCTTTAAAAAAGATAATGCCAGCAACGTTAGGACTTTTAAAAGATACTGGTGAAGTAGTGGCATTAATAAAGCCACAATTTGAAGCAGGTCGTGAAAAAGTTGGTAAAAAAGGTGTTGTTAGAGAAATCAGCACACATAAAGAAGTAGTGTATGGAATAATTGAATTCCTTAAAAATGAAAATTTAAATATCCTAGGGGTAGGATATTCTCCAATAAAAGGTCCAGAGGGAAATAGAGAATACTTAGTTTATTTTACAAAAGACACTGAAAAAGAAAGTAATTTTGAACTTGATGATGTAGAAAGGGTTATAGAGGAATCTCATAAAGAACTTTAGAGATTTTCGGAGGGGTTATGAAGAATATAGGTATTGCGATAAATCCGTCAAAAGACCATAAAAATACAATTTTAAATATGGTAAAAGAAAAAATTAAAAATATTTGCCATATTACTGATATTGAAGTATACAATAGTTTTGATATAAAAAATTTAAATTTAAGCTCATTGGATTTGCTTATTGTTTTAGGCGGAGATGGAACTCTTCTTGGAGTAGCAAGGGAATTAGGGGATGATTTTAAGGCACCTATATTAGGAATAAATATAGGCAATTTAGGAGTTTTATCTAGTATAGAAATATCCGATTTAGAATTAGCATTAAAAAAATTAATGACTAAAGATTGTAAAGTACACAAGAGAATGATGTTAAACTGTGAAGTTGACATAAATAAGTCAATAAAGAATATCAAGGCCTTAAATGAAGTTGCAGTAGCAAGAGGAACATTATCAAGAATGGTAAAATTTAAGATATTTGTTGATGAAAAATTATATGCTATATTTAAAGGTGATGGACTTATTGTTTCAACGCCTACGGGGTCAACAGCATATTCTTTTTCAGCAGGAGGACCATTTATATATCCAGACTTAGAAGTTATTAGTATAGTGCCTATATGTGATCATACAAAGAGTATGCATCCAATTGTACTAAAAGGGGATAGCACTATAAAGATAATAGCGCAAAATGGTGGAGATCAAATATACTTGACAATAGATGGACAAAGAGCAATAGAAATGAAAGATAATTCTGTTATAACTGTAAAAAAGAATCCAAAGTCATTAAAATTACTGTTATTTAATGATTATGATTATTTTAAAGTAATAAGAAATAAGGTATTAAATAATTCTAAGGAATGCGATGGTGAAGAAATTTGAAATCAAAAAGACATACTAAGATATTAGAAATTATATCATCTAAAGAAATAGAAACTCAGGAAGACTTAGCAGAAGAATTAAAATTACAAGGTTTTGATGTAACACAAGCAACTGTTTCAAGGGATATCAAAAATTTAAAACTTATTAAAATACAAGGTGCTTCTGGAAATTATAAATATGTTGTATCTTCAGGTGAAGAAAAAAATATAATAGATAGATTAAGTAATATCTTATCTAACACAGTTATAAGTGCAGAAAATGTAGATAAGATGGTAGTAATAAAAACAATAAGTGGTTCAGGATCAGCAGCGGCAGAGGCTATAGACAATTTAGAAGGAACTGATGTAGCAGGAACAGTAGCAGGAGATAATACAATATTTATACTTCTTAGAAGCTTAGAAAAAGCAGAAGAATTAGTAGCTAAAATAAGAAAAAGAATATCACTATAAATATAAGGATGGGTACATATGTTAATTCAATTGAACATTAAAAATTTTGCATTGATACAAGAAATAACTATGAATTTCAATGAAGGATTTAATATTCTTTCAGGTGAAACAGGAGCTGGTAAATCAATTTTAATTGATGCAATAGATTATGTATTAGGTGGAAAATTTTCAAAAAGTTTAATAAGAACTGGAGAAAATAAAACTTATGTTGAAGCTATATTTACTATTGAAAATAGCTTGTTAAAAAATGTATTAATTGAATTGGATATTGAAAGTGACGATGATATGCTAATTGTCTCTAGAGAAACTCATCAAAGTGGAAGAAGTTTAATTAAAGTTAATGGAAAAACTTTTTTAGCATCTCAATTAAAAAAAATAAGAGAGAGATTATTAGATATACATGGTCAACATCAAAATCAAACTCTTCTTCAAAGAAATAGTCATATACTATATTTAGATGAATTTATAGGAAAAGAAATTCTTAATCATTTAGAAGAATTCACTTCTTTAAAGGATAGTTTATTACAAATCGAAAACAAAATTCAACAAATATGTGGGAATGATGATAGAGATAAACTTTTAGACTATCTTAAATTTCAAATTGAGGATATAGAAAAAGGGAAATTAAAAGAAAAAGAAGAAGAAAATTTAAAAGAAGAATTTAATTTATTATCAAATGCTGAAAAAATAAGCACTAGTTTAAATTTATCATATGCTTTATTAAATGGTGTTGATGGAGAAAATAGTGTTATAAATTCAATATCAAAGGTTATTCAAGAATTATCGAATATTGAAAATAATTTTGAAAAAGCTAAAAAAAATAGGCAGCTAATAGAAGAGGCTTTTTATACAATAGAAGAAGTGTCTAGAGATATAAGAAATATAGCAGAAGAAGTTGTATATGATGATGATGCTTTAGAAAAAATAAATGCAAGGATATATGAAATTAATCAATATAAGAAAAAATATGGTGCTACTATAACGGAAGTTTTAGAGTACTATGAGAAAATAAAAGTACAATATAATGATCTTATAAATTCTGAGAAAATTATTGAAGAATTGAATTTAAAAAAGCAAGAAATTATAAAAGAAATGGAAGAAGTATCACTAAAACTTCATGAATTAAGAGTCAATAAAAGCACTGAATTAAAAGAAAAGATTTTAAATGAACTTAGCTTTGTAGGGCTTGAAAAATCAACTATGGAAATAAGTATAGTAAGAGAATCAAAATTTAATTCTAGAGGCTTTGATGATGTATGCTTTATGATTTCTACAAATCCTGGAGAACCACTTATGCCATTAGAAAAAATATTATCTGGTGGAGAACTTTCAAGAATAATGCTTGCATTAAAATGCGTTTTTGCAGATAAAGATGAAATAGCAACTTTAATTTTTGATGAAATAGATACTGGTATTAGTGGTGTTGTGGCAAAAAGAGTTGGTGAAAAAATGTATCAAGTATCTAAAAATCACCAAGTTCTATGTATAACACATCTTCCGCAAATAGCAATTTTATCAGACTATCATTACTTTGTATCAAAAATGGTAAAAGAAAATAAGACATTTACTAATATAAGAGTGTTAACTAAAGAAGAAAAAGAGTATCAAATTGGTAGAATGCTTGGTGGCGATGAAGTTACAGAAGCAACACTAAATAATGTGAAAGAAATGATAAAAATTGCCGAGTTAAAAAAATTAGAAATTTAAAAATTAATACATATAGTAATATATTTTGGTAAAAATAAAATCATGTAATGCGTGGTTTTATTTTTTTTTATATTGTTCCAAATTTCTTTCAAGCGAGTTCTAAAAGTCAAAAAATTAGAAAAATCAATGATTTTAAGAATGTATTTTATATTTTTTCAACTAACAATAAAAATATATTTATAAAAAATTTAGTATGAACTAAAAATTTTTGACTTTTATAACAATGTTAATACAGCATAAGAGGCTTGTCTCATGGGGAAATTAAAATCAGAAGCAAAGGAGGAGGGAAATTATGAAGAAGAAAATATTAAAAACTATTAGTTTAATTACAGCTCCAATCTTGATTCTGGTTTTAATAACTAGTATATATTTAAAAGGTATTCCAAATACAATATATACAAATAAAGATATACCAGTATCTTCGATGATTCCCATAGGAAGTACAATAAATAAGGTTGAAGATTACGGGAATAAATACGAGGTTAAGTTATTAGGATTAATACCAGTAAAGTCGTTAGAGGTTCAAAAAGTAAAAAATCTAGAAATTTATCCGGGTGGCAACAGCGTAGGTGTTAGAGTATCTACACAAGGCGTTTTAGTTGTAGGATATTCTGATATAGTAATTAATAATGTAACAGAAGAAAGCCCAGGTAAATTAGGAGGAGTTCAATTAGGAGATATAATATTAAAGATCAATGGTGAAGATGTTGAAAATTGTAAAGACTTAGTAAGTATAATTAAAGATTGCAAAGAGTGTAAAATAAAAGTTGACTTATTAAGACATAATGAAAAGCTCAGTAGAGAAGTAGAATTAAAAAAAGAAGAAAACTCAGATTATAAATTAGGGTTATGGATTAGAGATTCTACAGCAGGTGTAGGGACAATGACTTTTATGGATAGTGAAACAAAAAAATTTGGTGCATTAGGTCATCCTATTACTGATTGTGATACAAATGAAGCATTTTTAATTAAAAAAGGTGATTTATTAGAATCATCAATAATAAGTTTAAGAAAAGGTGAAAAAGGATCTCCAGGAGAACTTAAAGGTGTATTTATAAATGAAAACAATGTAAGTGGTAAAATAAAAACGAATACTGAAAGTGGTATTTTTGGAACCGTTGAAAATATGAATATTCTAAAAAGCAATGTAAAACCTATGAAGGTTGGATTTAGAAATGAGATATGTGAAGGAAAAGCCAGTATAATAACTACTATTGACGAATCTGGACCTAAAGAATATGAAATAGAAATAGTAAAACTTTTGGAACAAAATATTCCAGGACCTAAAAGTATGGTGATAAAAGTTACAGATCCTAAATTATTAGAAAAAACAGGAGGTATAGTTCAAGGTATGAGCGGAAGTCCAATTATTCAAAATAATAAAATCATAGGAGCAGTAACTCATGTGCTAATAAACAAGCCAGATACAGGATATGGAATATATATAGAGTGGATGTTAAAAGATGCGGAAATAATAAAATAGTATACAATATAAAAGCACTAATTTTTATAATTAGTGCTTTTATAATAAAAAAATAATGAGTTTTACAAACTATTTTCTACAAAACTATTTACTTATATTAAAAATAAGGTTATAATTTACAAATAGTGGAATATAAATTAAATATAACAATTATTGTTATATTTGATTAATTAGTGTTATAATTTAGTTGTTAATTGTTATTTTTTAATATAAAGTAATAAATATACATATCGCTATAACGTAATAAAGGTAAAAAGAGGATTTTTGTTAAAGAATATAGAATTATTTCAATGTAATAAGTTTAGCTATTAAGAGTAGTTTATGATGTTATAGAGATTGTGATTCAAATAGTAACATAATTAGGTTTATGAAGGAGAGGAAAAAAGCATGGAAGATAAAAAGATATCTGTACTTATTGCTGATGATAATAAGGAATTTTGCAGTATTTTAAACGATTATTTATTAAATCAAAGAAATATAGTAGTAACTGGAATAGCAAAAGACGGTAGAGAAGCTTTAGACTTAATAGTTGAAAAGAAACCAGATTTATTAATTCTAGATATAATAATGCCACATTTAGATGGTTTAGGTGTTTTAGAAAGATTAAATACTATGAATTTAGAAAAAATGCCTAAAATTATAATATTATCTGCAGTAGGTCAAGATAAAATTACACAACAAGCCATAACATTAGGAGCAGATTATTATACTGTTAAGCCATTTGATATGGAAGTATTCACAAAGAGAATAAGAGAAATGTTTAATAATGAAACGGACAATCAAAGTATAAGAAGAACATCATCACAACCTATGATTTCTTATACTAGTGAATGTCAAGAAAATAAAGGGACTTTAGATTTAGAAACAGAAATAACAAATATTATACACGAAATTGGTGTACCAGCTCATATAAAAGGATATATGTATTTAAGAGAAGCAATAACTATGGTTGTTAATGATATAGAATTATTATCAGCTGTAACAAAAGAATTATATCCATCAATAGCTAAGAAGTACAACACAACAGCTTCAAGAGTAGAAAGAGCTATAAGACATGCTATAGAAGTAGCGTGGGGCAGAGGCCAAATAGAAGCTATAAACAAGCTATTTGGATACACAATCCATAATGATAAAGGCAAGCCAACAAATAGTGAATTTATCGCAATTATTGCTGATAAATTAAGACTTAAAAATAAGGTTAGCTAAAAGGATTATAAATTAGATAAATTGCTAGATAAAAGATCGTGGAAAATGATTTCCATCTATATAATAATAACGATTAATAGTTTTTCATAGCAATTAATACTCTGAAATTATGCAATACTAAGACCTCTTATTAGCTGGATGTAACAATCTAACTAATAGGAGGTTATTTTTATCAGATTCTTTTATTCTCTTATAAGTAATGAAATCTGTTCTAATTTTGTATGAGAAAATTAAAGTAGATTTGCATTTTTTTATTAAATGAATAGTTATTTATAATTTTAAAGTTTATTAAATGTAATATCCTTACCTCTAGATACAACATTGTTTGTATTATCTAGTCTCTCTTCATATGACTTGACTTTAACTTGTGACATATCATCTGACTTTTGAATCAAATTTTCTTTTTTATTTTTTGACAACTCTAGATCATCTCCTTTTTTATATTATTAGTATCTAAATAATAGTTATACTTATAATTTTCTATATTTAGCGAATAATCTAAGAAGCATCTAAATAGGTATAATAACCTTCTTTTTTATACTTTTTATAAATCTAAATCTATTTTCTCTATTATTAAGATGAACTAGGTAATTTTACTATAGTTAATAATGATGCAATGGAATTATATGGAATACATTCCTGAGAAACTAATAATAAGACTTATGTGGAATTGTTAAAAAATATTGTTTTAAAGGATACAAAGCAATGAAATGTCGAAATTTATCGACATATACCATGGAAATATGTTATAATATTTATATATATAAACGAAGGAGGAAAATAATGATAAAACAATGCAAAAAAGGCCACGATGTAAATATAAGAAAATTTGGCGTTCAAATAAATGTAATTCTACCATTTGCATTTGTTAATAGTGATGGTACAAGTTCTATAAGATGTAAAACGGATAAATGTGAATTCATTAATGTATGCGAATATAAAGATTATATAAAAGACTAAGATAAGACCTCTTCTTTTTATTTGAAATAAAAATGTTTTTAAGTGTCTTTTAGTGTATATAGAATGTTATATAGTATCTTTAAATGTGATAAAAACTAAAGTAAAGTTAAAGTATTAAGATATTAAAGTGAAGTGAAGTTAATAAATAGTATGTAGTAATTTGAGAAGATGAACCTAAGAGAAGGGAACATCTTCTTTTTCGTTGCTATAAAATCAATATTTGGAATTAAAAATAACATTTTTCCATATACTTTATGGTATCCCAAAGAGTATAACTTAGTTGATAGCTGTGGTGAAAGTACTGAAATAATGTAGATAAATTTAATAATTGCTAAATGTGTTAGTATAGATGTTAAAAATAGACTACATATGATGAACTTATTCAAATGTTAGATAATATACAGCAAAGTAAATTTGATGTTGATATAGATAAACAAATAAAATTATAAGTGGTAGCAGTCAAAGAGGAACATCAAGTTTAAAAGAATAGTTTTTCTATTGTCTAACTTACAAAAAGGCTGATTTTAATACCCCAAAATGAACTTTAGATTCTATATATCATTTGCTTTAGCATACCATTAATAGTAAAATTATTTACGGATATAATATACTAATTATTGAATGGGAGGAATTATAATGAAAAAAATTAAAAAATTACTTTCAGCTTTACTTATACTTTTCTCAATAGTAATCTTAAATCCAGTACAAGCTAATGCTGCATGGAAACAGGATTCAACAGGTTGGTGGTATACAGAAGGTAATTCTTATCCTCAAAATGAGTGGAGATATATAAATTACAAGTGGTATTTTTTTGAATATAGCGGATATTTAGATCAAAATGCTTGGATGTATGATGGATACTATCTAAATATGAATGGGGAATGGACTGAAACAGCTAAATATTTAAGAAGAGATATATTAAAAAATGGAATGGCTTACTGCAAGTCAGGAGATATATGTTATGAGGCAGGAAATCCTGCTAATTTAAGAGTAATTAATAATGAACCATGTTTATATACTTGGAATGGTAATGAGGTTGTAAAGTATATTGGAATGAATACATTAAATGTTTATAGCTATGATGGTTATATAGTAGATAGGATAGTTTTATAATAAAATGCTTAATTATAGAATAAATTTTTAATATTTTGCAGAAAATAGAATGATCCCAAGATGGTTTTGCATAGCTTACACATTTGTTATTAAATATTACTGGAAATTTTATTTTCCAGTAATATTTTTTTTGAAAGATAAAAGTAGCAGATATTGAAATAATACTTAGAAAGTTATGTGAACACAAAAGAGTTAAAATCATAAAAGTAAATGCATGTAAATATTACATATATGTTTGTAAGTATACCACTCAAATTAAGTGTTTCACAATTCATGGGATATTTGAAAGAACATATCCACCCTTTTACGGGTGAGCCAGTAAACAAGAACAAAAAATAAGCACATTTTAGGTATAGCTGGTAAAAGTCTACGGTTGTCAAACCATTCAATGTGTGAGTAGCACGATCAGTAACAAAGCTTTAAGGTACAAGAACAAACCACCAATTTTATGGGCAGTTCTGATTAGTTTTTACTTATTCGCATATTGCCATTCTGTTAAAATATAGATTATTTAATTCCTTTCAATCGCTCTATTCCATTCTTTTCTACTCTCGGCATAATTTTTATAACTAGGTGTAATAATTTCAATCATTTAATCACCATCTTAAAATATAAATAACTTGATATAAATATTATATGTAAATTTACTAGATAAAGTTATTACTTTGGAATTAAATAGTACAAAGTTTTTGTTAACTATATATGAAATAAGACTTTATGGGTAGTATAAAACATACCATGTATCAGATATTTAAATTTTGTATAATATAATATTAAAACCAATAATTATAAGGTAAAATATGGACTTGAATAATTTTAGTGGAATAGAAGAACTTTTAAAGTATTTAGGGTATGAAAAAATCACTGAAGAAGATGAAGATGATGAATCAATTTACTCCAATGAATCAAGTAATGAAAGCGATACAAGCAATTGTAAGTCTAAAATAGATCCAACTGCAGGGGCAAGTACAAATTGGTATGCTAAGTTGAATTTAGATATACCAGGAGGGTTTCAAGATATAAATCCAATATTATTTATAACTTTAGGAGAAGTTATAGGAAATGTTATTTCTGGACAGTTACCTTATAATGTTGCTAATACTATATCTAATCTTATTATTCTTGTTGGTCAAATAATAGAAACTTGTGGTACACAGCAACATTATTATGAGATAGGACCAGGAAGGTATTTTAATTGTGCATATAAAAATATTGAAAATCCTTTTTGCGATTTTGATACGAAGAAAGAAGAGAATGTAAATAACATTAGTGATTTAACTAAAGATGAAAATTTAAAAAAAGATAATTTAAATCAAGATAAAGGTTCAATGAAAAAATGCAATAATGTAAATGATATATGTTTTAAATTAGAAAATTTAGAATGTGAATTTAGTAGAATGCTAACTAAAATGTATGAATTAGAAAAAAGAATAGAAAAGATAGAAAATAGTAAATAGACTAACAGTGAAAATTACTTCTAGATTAATATAATATTAGATCCCTATATGGATAGATAAAATATAGATTGTAATAGTTTTTTATAATTTAGATATAGGTGAGATATGGATAATAATAGTTTTTATGATTTAGATGAGATATTAAAGCATCTTGGCTATAAAAGATGTAAAAAGGATAATTCTGATGATAAATGTAAAGAAAAAGATGAAGAAGTAGAGTGCAAAATTGATCCGACTGCTGGAGCAAGTACAAATGATTGTCAAAATTTAAACTTAGATATGCCGTATGGATTTCAAGATTTAGATCCGATGTTAATGTTAGTTATTGGAGAATTGATAGCAAATGCAATATCTAGTAAATTACCTTCTAGTTTATTAAATGCTTATGGAAACTGGTTACAATTAGTAGGACAAGTAATTCAAACATTTAATTCACAACAACAGTATCAAGAATGTGGTCCAGGAAGATATTATAATCCAGTGTATAAAAATGTGGCTAATCCATTTTGCTCAAATGATGATGTGAAATTTGAAAAAGAGGGGAGAAGCCATAAAAGAAGCAAAAAAGATAATTGTGATAAGATAAAAAAATTAACTTTAAGGGTAAATCAATTGGAAAAAGAGATAGAAGAATTAAAGAAGAAGTCTAAATAAATACCTCTAAAGAGTATTCTACATTAGAGGTATTTTAAAGTTGAATTATTCAGTAGAAATTTTATTTATATCTATAGCTTCTAATTGAATAAAAGATTGAAGCCTATTAAAATTAATTGCTGTCCAAATAAAAAAATGCTAATAGGAACTACATCAGAATTATTTATTCCTAAGGCTTCTGAAATATCTAAATCTGCTCCACATAAGAATGTAGAATAGCCTAAAGTTACAAAAATAGCGCCTACTTTTTCAAGGTTAGCTAAACTAATATCTAAATTTCTAAGAAACAGCTCTATGTTATCTGTAAAGTTTTCTTCATTATTATTTTTATAGTCGGCATCAGTGTTGATCTCATCATAATCTTTATAGTTCATTTATATCTTCACAAAAAGAGATTCACAATAATATATGATAACAAAAAAATATACGTACATGTGAATTTTAGTATAATAAGAAACTAGAGATGTTTACTTCTTTAATTACATATGTATCTAAAGAAAACCTAGCTTATAAATAAAAGAGATATAAATATCTATAAGCATATATTTATATCTCTTTTCATTTTAAATAATACTAATTAAGTACAGACTAATGTGCAAATGAGTACCATAGTGTATTATATTTAGATATTAGTAAGAAAATTTAATTTTATTCAATATCATCGAAATAATTCATATAAGGTTGATCATTACAAAATTTTGAAGCTTTATCTTTTCCAAGCTCAATTTTTTCTCTTATATATAATGCTTCATCTGAAAATAAATAATCAAGTTCCATATCCTCGCACCAAAGATACCTAGCATAAATAATTAATTCATCTATAGATATAGAGGAACATCTTATTATATTTTCATCTAGATTTTCTAATTTAATTTCTGCATTAAGATAACCATGAGGTATTCTTCCATCAAAGCTAGAGTTACCTTGGAGAATTAATTCATCAGATAGTTCAATACCTCTAGTAGAAAATCTTAGTATAGGATTTTCACACCAAGAATAAGGATATGAAAGTAAATTAAATTCTTCAGGTTTTATTGCTACAAATTCAATATCATTTGTTTCTTCATTAGAATATGTATATATTGAAGCAGAAGTTCTATTCTGAAGTTCTAAAAGATTCTCTTTTTCATCTCCTTTATTAAAGCAAAACCAAGTTTCGTAAAAATGTTCATTTGTAATGTAAATATTCAATATTCTCACCTCATTAAGTATATTTATATAAATTAAAATGTATTAATGTAAAAATTAAGATTTACTTTAATGCAAAAATTTTTCATACAATAAAATTAATCCTAGTTTAGTTTACCTAAAATAATATTGACATGCAATATAGAAACCTTTACCATATGAGTATAAGACTTCTAAATTATACTTTTATAAAGTATAATTATTTAAATTTAACTTGTCAATTATTAAAATGAAATTGTTTACACTTTATGGGCAAGAGTAATGTAAAAGAGAGGGGATTAAATTATGAATTCAAAAAAATATGGTCAAGATGTGCTTATTGAAAAAATAAATGAATTAAAAAATAAAGAAAATTTCACTTTAGATGATGGAATTAAATTTATAAAAACTTTATATGATATGAAAGATGAATGTGAATTACTTTCTATAAGAGATACAATAGATATTGTTATTCTTAAAATAGCAGAAAAAATATCTTTTAGTAAAATTGCAGTAAATATATTTAAATATAAAAAATTTAGAAATAAATTGTCTGTAGATCAAAACAAAATAATTTGGTATGAAGGTGTTGAACGTGTAGGTTCAGCAGATGGAATAAAGCAAGTTATTTATAGAGAAGTAGATAATATGGAAGAGATTCTAATAGAAAAATTTAATGGACGATTAATAAGAATTAATGAGAAAGCTTTTATTTTAGGGTGGGAATAAATTAAAACTTATATGACTTAAGATAGGAATTAATCCTATCTTAATATTTAAAAATTAACTGGTAACGTTACCGGAAGCATAATTTCAGTGGATTAAGGAGAGGTTAATAATGACAATAAAAATTATTTTAATAATAATCGTATTTGCAATAATAGGAGGAGCAATGTATTTAAATTTAGAACAAGACAAAGCTAAAGATGTAGAAAAAAATGAAGATAAAGCTTACATAGAAGATACAAAAGTGACAAATAAAACCATGATGCAATATTTTGAATGGTATTATCCTAATGATGGCTCTCTTTGGAATAAAGTAAAAGAAAATTCTAAAGAATTAAGTGAAAAAGGGATTACCGCATTATGGCTTCCACCTGCTTATAAAGGGGTAGGTGGTATTAATGATGTTGGATATGGAGCGTATGATTTATATGATTTAGGGGAATTTGATCAAAAAGGAACCATAAAAACTAAATATGGTACTAAAGAGCAATATTTGGATGCAATAAATGAAGCACATAATAATAGAATAAAAGTTTATGCAGATGTTGTATTGAATCATAAAGCAGGTGCAGATGAAAGTGAATGTGTAAAAGCTCAACTAGTAGATAGCAATAACAGAAATAATATTATAGGAGAAGAAAAAGAAATAAGGTCATTTACTGTATTTAATTTTTCAGGAAGAAATGACAAGTACTCTTCTTATAAATGGAGTGCAAAAGATTTTGATGGGGTAGACTTTGATGATTTAACGAAACAAAATGGAATATTTAAATTTGTGGGTAAAGAATGGGAACAAGATGTAGATAATGAAAATGGAAATTTTGATTTTTTAATGTGTGCGGATTTAGATATAGATAGTAGAGATGTTGTAGAAGAGCTTAAAACATGGGGAAATTGGTATATAAATGAATGTAAGATAGATGGTTTTAGATTAGATGCAATAAAACATATAAAATTCGATTTTTTTACAGAATGGCTAAATGATATTAGAAGTAAAAAATGTGATAATGTATTTGCAGTTGGTGAATATTGGTCTGGAGATATAAATAAATTAAAATATTATATTGGTAAATCACAAAATGTTATGTCGTTGTTTGATGTGCCACTTCATTATAAATTTTATGAAGCGAGTAATTTAGAAGAAAACTTTGATATGAGAACATTAACTCAAAATACTTTATTAGAACATGATGAAAAAATCTCAGTGACTTTTATTGACAATCATGATACTGAACCAGGTCAGGATCTTGAATCTTGGGTAAAACCATGGTTTAAATTAATAGCATACACATTTATATTAACAAGGCAAGAAGGATATCCATGTGTATTTTATGGTGATTATTATGGAATTCCTGAAAAGGGATTTGATGGTTTTAAGAATGAGTTGGATGTGATTTTAAATGTAAGAAAAGAATATGCTTATGGTGATCAATGTAATTATTTTGATGATAAAAATATAATTGGGTGGACTAGACAAGGTGATTTAGTGCATGAGAATTCAGGTGTTGCAGTATTAATAAGTAATGGTAATGAAGGTAGTAAAAATATGTTTATGGGTACTAAAAATATAAATACTGCTTTTATAGATATAACAGGAAATATAAAAGAAGAAATACTAATAGACAATGAAGGTAATGGGAATTTTAAAGTAAATAATAAATCATATTCAATATGGATTAGAAAATAATAAAAATTTTTTAGATGACTTAATACGAGTCATCTATTTTTTATGTAATTAAAAAGTTTATAAAGTAAGTGTCCATCACATTTTCAAAGGTTTTATAAAAGAAATTCTAGTATTTTAATTAACATATATTTTGTTAAGTACTATGAATAATATGGAAATGTTAAACATAGTATAAAATAGAGTAACTCAAGGAGGAATAAGTGGTGAATTATATGGTGAATAAGCTTGGTCAAACCTTTAAAGATAAAAAAGTATATTTTTTCATGGTATTAATAATGTTTTGCATCGGAATATCTTTTGGACTTTATGTAGTAAAGTACATGAGCGAATCTAACAGAAATGATTTGTTAAGCTATTTTTCAAGTTTTACATCTTCGATAGGGGACACGCCTATTAATTATGAAAATTTGTTAATTAATGTTATAAAAAAGAATATGTTGCTAATTATACCTATAGTCATGTTTGGTTTTACTTTTTTTGGAATGCCGTTCATATTAGTTTTAGATATGTTTAAAGGGTTTACGTTAGGATATACGTTTTCGTTTATACTAACAACTTTTCAGGGCAAAGGTATTGGACTAGCATTAGTATCTGTAATTCCTCAAAATTTAATTTATATTCCTTGTTTTATAGCATTAAGTGTTATAGCATTAGCTATGTCAACTCAAAAATTTAAAAGTAAGTTTTTTAAAAGAGCAAATTTTAATGATCCATTTTTTAATTCATTAGGAAATAAATTGATTGTAATCTTAGGATTCTTTGTATTTGCAGCTATTATAGAAACTTATGTGTCACCTAATTTTATAAAATTTGTGGTTACTAAATTTTATTAGTTTTATAATTAAAAAACATATATAGAAAATTATAAACTTAAGATATAAATCTTAATTAAAGAGGAAAAATGATAATTTTGTCGAATATTAATTCATAATCAATGGTATAGGAGAGAGTAATGGTAGATAGTATAAATAACTATAAAGAATATTTATTTGATAGTGGAAAAAGTGAAAATACTATATATGCTTATGTAACAGATGTGACATTATATCTTAAGTTTTTGGATAAGAAAGGTATAGATGTATATAAGAGTGATAAATTAACAGTGATGGCATATATTCAATATTTATTAGAGTCAGGAAAATCGGAAAGATCTATAAATAGAATAGTTATAAGTCTTAGGAGTTTTTACTCTTATTTAAAAAGTCAGTCATTAATAAATGAGGTACCAAAGATAGAGTATAAAAGCTCTAAAAATAATAGAAAGTTACCACAAATCTTAACAGTAGATGAAGTAGATAAAATAATTAGAACAGTAGAAAAAGATTGTCCAAAAGGAATTAGAGACAACGCATTGCTAGAGCTTATGTATGCTACTGGAATGAAGGTATCTGAACTAATATCTTTGAATGTAGATGATATTAACTTGGAATTACATTTTGTAAGATGCACTGATAGTAGAAATTTTGAAAGATTAATACCTATAGGTAGAAGTGCGTGTAAAGCGTTAAATGAATACCTTAGCATAAGATATAAAATAGCTGAATGTGGAGTGCCTAACTTATTTGTTAATTTAAATGGAAATAAATTAACAAGACAAGGGATTTGGAGAATAGTAAAAGAATATTCTAAAAAAGCACACATAGATAAAGATGTAAATTTAAATACATTTAGACATTCATTTGCAGTACATTTACTTCAAAATGGTGCAAATGTAAGAGCTGTACAAAAGTTACTTGGAAATCAAGTATTAACATATATGGATACTTATTATGAAATCATTAATAATGATAAAATTAATTTTATATATATGAATACACATCCAAGAGCTTGATTTCACGCGGGATTAGGCATTATATAAAAAATAGAAAAATGGGGGATTTAGGCTATTTGCCACCCATTTGCCACCGGAAGAATCAACTCGGTGGCAAAATTAACAATAAAAAATCACCTTATTTAGGTGATTTTTTATTGTTAATTATATTCTCTAAAATATTTACAGTATCATTTTTCATTTTGTTTGTAACATGAAAATATATATTCATAGTTGTAGGTAAACTTGAATGACCTAATCTATCTTGAATATCTTTAATATTAGCTCCACCTTCTAGAAGCATTGTTGCATGAGTGTGTCTTAAGGAATGAAAATTAAATTCTATTTGTAATTCCATGTTAACAATTCTAGAAAGGTATCTTAAAGACGTCATGGTTACAAAAGAGCCATTTTCTTTTGTGCATACGAAATTATTATCATCATAATAATTTCCATATTCTTTTTTATTTTGTTCTTGCCATTTTTTATGTGCTTTAAGAATATTAATTAATGTATCTCCAATACTTATTGCCCTAATAGATTTTTTAGTTTTAGGAGTACTAAATTCATAGCCTTGTTTAGTTTTAAATACTAATATCTTTTCAACTTTTATAGTTTTCTTTTCAAAATCTACACAATCCTAAGTTAGTCCACATATTTCACCAGCACGCATACCAGTATTGAAAGCTATTTGTGAAGGAATATAAAAGCTAGTCTCACAAGGAAATTGTTCAATTATTTTATTAAAATTTTCTACAGATATAACAATATTCTTTTTAGAAATATTATCAAATCTAGGAATAATTAAATGTTAAGCAGGGTTAACTTTTATTAAAGCATAAGGAAAAACTGCCATTTTTAATGAATGTGAGATAATACTTTTTAATCTAGATAAAGTATTTTTAGAATAACCTTTTGCATATTGTTTATTTAAAAATTCCTATAATCCAGCATAATTCAATTGCTTTAATTTATATATGCCTAAATTAGGTTTTAAATTTATATTTACAAAAGTTTTATAAGTTTGTTGAGTATTATATTTACAATTTTTCATAACATATTCATCAAACCAATAATCTAAAAAATCAGAAAAAGACATATTTATTTCATTAACATAAGAACCAGTATTATTAAATTCATTTAAAACCATTCTTAATGCTTGTTGAGCTTCTTTTTTTGTAGCTCCACCTTTACGTTCAATTCTTTTTCCATTTACTCTTCTAGATTCAAAGTAATAATACCACGAACTACCACGCTTTCGCATTCCACCTTCCATTAATTTCATCTCCTTTGTATTCTATATTGATTGTAGTGTTATTAAATAAGTAAGTTAATTGAGTTATACTCAATATATTTAATAAAATAATTTTAAAGTACTAAATAACACAAGAACTATAGAGGATTTCTCTTTGTTTGAAATTAAAAACGTACTTTCTGAAAGCACTAATATTATTATTGTGCATAATATAAGCGAAAGGTGTGTGAGTAATGAAGAGATTCACTGTTTTATTCTTAATTTTTTTATGTGTAACCTTTAATGTAATCGGATTAAAACCTGCATTTGCAATTGGTAATACCTTTACCCAAGGTATTTATCAATTATCCGATTTTAATCCTTCAAAAAATAATACTTATTTTTTTTCAAACATTTCCTCAACGAATACAATTTATTTTATTGTTTTAGATGAAAATCAAGTTATACTTCATGCTATACGACTAACACCTGATTCAGAAGAACACATTACGGTACCTATACTTCCTAATTACAGAGTTGTAATACTTGGTAAAGGAGAAGTATATATTACCCCGGAGGAATCTAAATAGTGACTTTAGTTAACATTTTAACTGA
This sequence comes from uncultured Clostridium sp., assembly GCF_963527835.1. Lineage (GTDB taxonomy): Bacteria > Bacillota > Clostridia > Clostridiales > Clostridiaceae > Clostridium. The sequence continues at coordinate 26,179 of NZ_CAURTC010000016.1, forward strand.
AAGGAGATGTATGATGAAAAAATTTATTGCTTTATTCTCAATTTTTTTATGTTTATCCTTTAATATAATTGAATTAAAACCTACATTTGCAGTTGCTACTACTTTTAAGGAAGGTATTTATACTCTCGCTGATTTTAATGGTTCACCAGATAATGCCTATACTATTAAAAATGTTTCAAAAACCAATGGTGTCAGCGTGTTCATTTATAATAAAGATTATGCGAATATGCAAATTATAAAATTAGAACCTGATTCAAAAAAAATTGATACAATACCTATGCAGACCGACTACATGCTTATAGTAGTTGGTTACGGTGAAATAACTATCACTCCAAAATCACCTTAAATAGTTACTTTGTTTAATTTATAATCAAAACGTATCACAACATTTAAAAGAAAGAAAAGGTCAGTAGTATTAACTTCGGATTTTTCTTTAAATGTGCATTAGTAAAAATAAATAGCAAATTAAAATATCGCATTATTAAGAAGAAATGGATTTGCGATATTTTTTTGTTCGCAATTCTACAAATATGATAAGAAAATGATAAGAAATTTAGAAAAATAATTAAAATAAACCTTTATAATAATAAGTAAGAGGTATCCAGTAAAATGTGCCCCATTATGTTTTATAAGATACCTTAGGTTATTAACCATATAACCTCTCATAAATTCTCAAATACCCTTTTATACAATAAAGATACTCTGTATAACTGAAATCTTAAGTTTATATTTGAGACATTAGTAGGTTATAGGGGGTATTTTTATTATCATTACAATTATAATTTGAAAAATACCTAAAATTATGTAATGAAAGTTTTAAATGCTGATTTTGTTAATATTTTTATAGATTATTATTTACTAGCTTGGTTAATATATTAATGCCGGCAAATTATTAATATAAAACTTTAAGGAGGTAATTTAACATGGCTTCAAATAACAGAACTTTAGTACCAGAAGCAAAAGCAGGTTTAAACAGATTAAAAACTGAGGTTGCATCAGGATTTGGATTACAAGATTATGAAAATGGATATAAAGGTGACCTTTCTTCAAAACAAAATGGAAGTGTTGGTGGAGAAATGGTTAAAAGAATGGTAGAAAGCTACGAAAAAGGACTTTAGAAATAATTAAATGTAAATGCACTAAGTTAATTCTTAGTGCATTTATATTAAACTAAATAACGCATAATAATATAAAATATATATTATTTAAGATGAATTTGCCATAATTTTATTTTATACAGTATTTATATATTATGCAAAATATCCTATAGTATTTATTGAAGTTTTTATAAATTGTTATATTTTTAAACTAGATGGAAATATATAAATATATATTAAATAAAGCTATTTCTATTAAGGGAGGAATATTAATGGAATATAAAGAACATGAAGAAAAGTCTTTAAATGGTAGTGGCTTTTTGGGTTGGATAGGAAGATTAATAGCGGTTGCAATTATTCTAGGGATAACATCATTTTTTACACCAGGGTTTACTATTAATGGATTATGGTCATTTTTGATAGCTGCGGTTGTAATAACTGTACTAGATTATTTAGTGGAATTATTTATGGGGGTTGATGCATCACCTATTGGAAAAGGCGCAAAAGGTTTTTTTATTGCAGCTGTAATAATATATTTAGCACAATTTTTTGTTCCTAATATGAATGTATCTATAATAGGAGCATTGTTAGCAGCTATAGTCATCGGAATTCTAGATGCAGTATTACCTGGAAGAATAATGTAAAAATAGAGTTACGTTTTAATTGAAAATTAAATGAATATTATTAATTAAAAGATAAATAATAAAATTAAAATTAATAATATTAGAAGGTAACAAAATGTTCGAACACAAAAAACAATTGCTGCATGAAGTTAAAGTTCAAAGACCTAATCCACAATATGCAGTATTAATGCAAGAACAATTAGGTGGAGGTAATGATGAACTTAAAACACAATGCAGTATATCTCTCAAAGTTTTAGAATAAAAAGATTCTGAAATAAAAGATTTACTTTTAGATATTGGGGCTGAAGAACTTAGCCATATGAAAATGGTAGTTCGCACAATGCATTATTTAGAGAAGCTTTAAATAAAGTACAAAAAACAGAATCTAATAAAGATTTTGGAGTGACATAGGATTCTAAACTTTACTTTAATTTATCAAATCCTGGACCATCTAATCTACACCACCTTCATTCGAAAACCCTAGACAATAAAGTTTAATATAAATATGTATATAATTAGAACTCTAGAAATAGGGTTCTTTTTTATTCAATTAAACACAAAGAGGTGAGAAAGATGAAAGTAAAATGCTACACAAGATGGAAAGGTATAATTTAATATGTTTATGTAAAGTAAGAAATGAAGCATGTGATAGATATAAAAGCTGTGAAGAAGAAAGAGTAACATAGATATAGTATTTAGTGATATAAAAGATTTAAGCAGATTATTAAACAAATATATGATAAAAACAAAGGCAGATATAGCTTACTAAAGATTCATTATTTAATGAAATATAGGACATATATCAGTATATCATGAAAATTCTAATTGGATTAAAATTAATATCATTACACTAATTGGTATTTTTGCTTAAATTAGTATAATATTAGCATAAAAAGCGAATAATACAACATTTTTATTTAATGCACATAAATATATAAAAGAACATAGTATATAGTATCTTAAATAACAAAGGAGAAATGCTAAATGGGATATTATGATAATTGTAATAATTCTCAAGAAAATAATAGGTACGAAGTAAAAAATCATGATCATGAATTTGAATCAAGTACAGATTATGCAAGAGATGATGAAGGTGTAGTACACAATCATCGTATTGCTGGTATAACTGGACCTGCAATTAAGCGCGGTAAATCTCACGTTCACAAAATAGAAGTATTTACAGATACATTCGGTGATCATTTTCACAGAATTTGTAATACTACTGGTCCAGCTATTTATCTTCCAAATGGAAAACACATTCATTTAGTAAAAGGTGAAACAACCATCAGTGATGGACATGATCATGAATTTAATTTTGTGACTCTAATTGAAGATCCAACTGAAGTACCTGAAAAGGAAATGTGTTAAATTTTAAATAAAATGTAATCTTAACTGCCTCATGTCAAGTAGACAGATAAAAAAATATATAGTAAGGTCTGATTTCGATATTCTATCGGAGTTAGACCTTTTAAATTTTTCTGTAATCTTTTTTATTATAAAATTCTATGTAATCATCAACTGCTTTTGTCAATTTATAGAAATGTATTTATATTCTTGGTGTATTCTAGTATTTATCGCTTCCTTCCTACTTCATTCTAATTCAATAAAGTGATTGCTATAATATTTACGATATATAACTTTAAAACTCATGCTAAATTATAAAAGTAGTATGAATTTTTTATTGAGTTTGTTTATAGTAAAGATAAATAAAAATAAACTGAAAATCTTGTCATATAATAAGGAATTTTATAGTTTCATAATAATATTATTTATAATTTTGGTAACACTAATTTTGAAGGGAGGAAGATTGATGAAAAATAATATAAAAAGAATAATATCTTTTACATTGATTTTTGTTTTAACTATTATATTAATACCAATAGGAGCTGTAAATGCATCTATGTTAGAGGATGAAGTTAAAGCTGAGGGGATGAATGTAGAAGCAAAATCAGCATTGTTAATTGAACCAACAACAGGAAAAGTTGTGTATGAAAAAAATCCAGATGAAAAGTTTGCACCGGCATCTGTAACTAAAATTATGACAATGCTTCTTACAATGGAAGCAATAGATAATGGTAAAATTAAATTAGATGATAAAGTAACTTGTAGTGAAAATGCAAAAAAAATGGGTGGAAGTACAATGTTACTAGATACAGGTGAAATAAGAAGTGTTGAGGAATTATTAAAAGGTGTAGCTATAGCCTCTGGAAACGATGCAGCAGTTGCTTTGGCTGAATATTTAGGTGGAACAGAATCAGACTTCGTTGTATTAATGAATAAAAGAGCTCAGGAACTGGGAATGAAAAATACAGTATTCAAAAACTGTAATGGACTTCCAGCAGATGGACATTTATCAACAGCACGTGATATTTCTTTAATGTCTATTGAGTTATTAAAACATCCAACTATATTAAAATACACAGGAACTTATATGGATTCTATTTCAGAAGGAAGAAAGTCACCAATTGAACTAGTAAATCATAATAAATTAGTTAGATTTTTTGAAGGTTGTGATGGATTAAAAACAGGCTTTACAAACGAAGCAAAATATTGTATTTCTGCAACAGCAACTAGAAATGAGGTAAGAATGCTTACTGTAATTATGGGAGCACCAACTTATAAAATAAGAAATAGAGATGCAGGAATATTGTTAAATCATGGATTTTCAAAATATGAAGGCAAAAAAATAGTATCTAAAGATGAAGATGTAGAAAAAGTACTTATGGATAAGCAAACAGATAGATTCTTTATGGCAAAAGCAAAAGATGATTTAACAGCAATATTACCTAAAGGAAGCAATGGCGAAATTTCTAAGAAAATAGTTATTGAAGAATTAAAACCCGAATATAAAATGGGTGATATAGTAGGAAAATGTGAAATTTATTTAGGCGAAGAAAAAGTAGGTGAAGTAGATATATACTCTGATAGAGATATAAAGAAAGGTAATTTATTTGATAATATAAAATATAATATAAAAAACTTATTTGAAAAAGGTGTATAGAAGGAAATTTTAAGAGATAGATTTAGCTTAGTGTTTATAATATATTGAATTTTAAGGGAAGTTATTTTTAACTTCCCTTAATTTATATTTTTTTATTACTCATATGGTTTAATTTACTATTTATTTATAGAATCAATATATTTTTATAAAGGCAATAAGCTTGTTTAAAATATATTTAATTGATATTATTTAAAGAAGATAGTAAAATACTAATATCCATGCTAAAAAGGTGAGTGAATATATGGATTTTCCAAGTATTAAGGTAAAAGATTTTGAAGGCCCATTTGATTTATTGCTTCATTTAATTAAGAAGAACCAAATGGATATCTATAATGTAGAAATATCAAAAATAACAAATCAATATTTAAAGTATATTGACGATATGAAGTTTATGGATTTAGAAATAACATCTGAATTTATAGTGGTTGCAGCTACATTAATAGAAATAAAATCTAAACATTTATTGCCTAAAATTAAGAAAGATGAAGATGAGGATGAAGAAGATCAAGAAAAAGATCTTATTGAAAAACTTATTTTGTATAAGAAAATAAAGAAGGCAGCTGAATTCTTTAAAGATAGATACGTTAATTCAGGTGAATTATATACTAAAAAGCCAGAAATAATAGAAGAAAGCGATTTGCCAAATAATAATGAAGATATATTTAAAAACTTGACGCTTTTAGAATTATATAATATGTATAACAATCTTTTGGAAATATACAACAATAAACAAAATAAAGCTAATGTAATTCAAAAAAGAATATATGTTGATAAATATAAAATTGAGGACAAGCTTGAATATATTTTAGGACTTATAGAAAATAATAAAGTTAGTAAATTTTCAGAAATTATTAATAAATGTGAATGTAAATTAGAATGTATTGTTAGCTTTTTAGCTTTACTTGAAATGGTAAAGTTAAGAAAGGTACGAGTATACCAAAGTGATAGTTTTGATAATATATTAATTGAAAGGAGACAAGATGATGGAGAAGAGTGATAAACTACAAATTCAGTTCTTAGAAGAATTTCAAAAAAAATCTTTAAAATCAGGAATTGAAGCGTTACTGTTTGCAAGTGGAGAGCCATTAACAGCAAAAGACTTGTCAATTTATCTTGAAGAAGAACTTAAAATTATTGAAAATACTATACAAGAAATGATGGAAGCGTATGACATTCAAGAACGAGGAATAAAACTTATTTCTATTAAGGGGTCATATCAATTAGTTACAAAATCAGAAAATAGCACGTATATACAAAAATTATTAAAAAAAAGCAAGAGACAATCATTATCACAAGCTTCATTAGAAAGTTTATCAATAATAGCATATCAGCAACCTATAACTAGAATAGACATTGATGAAATAAGAGGTGTAAAATCTGAAAGTGCTCTTCAAAGATTGTTAGAAAGAGACCTTATTAAAGAAGTAGGAAGATTAGAAGTACCAGGAAGACCAATACTATATGGAACAACTGAAGAATTTTTAAGACAGTTTGGAATTAAAGATTTAAATCAACTCCCATCATTAGATTTCTTTGAAGAAGATAAATCTTATGATTTAGAAACAGAATTTTAGTAGTACATAATTTATTTAAACTTAAATTAATATTATAATTAAAGATTTAAAACAAAAATTTAAAATTGAAGAAACAATAATTGATTAAATTTTTTGTATAAAATAAAATTTATCATTAAAAATGGGTGTATTAAAGTTTTATTAATACACCCATTTAAATTAATGTGTATGAAATTAAAAAAATTAGGAGTTATTTTTAATCGTCTGTAGTATCACTAGAAGATGTATTTAAGTTTTCAGTGATATCAAGATCGATATTAGTATTATTACCATGTTTAACATTTTTATTCTTAGTTTTCATTTCTTTTATTAAATCTTTTGCCATGTCTATTACCTGAGGTACTGAATCAACAATTCTATCATAGGTAGAATCTTGATCCACAGGAATCATCCTTATACCATCTTCTTTAACTATTAAAAATGCAACTGGTTTAACAGAAACACCAGCACCTGATCCACCACCGAAAGGAAAATCCGATTCATTATTAGAACTTCTATCTAATGTAGAGTATTCAGCTCCTCCGGAGGCAAAACCAAAACTTAATTTTGAAACAGGAATGATATAAGTACCATCACGTGTTTCAACGGCATCACCTATTACTGTATTTACATCAATCATATCTCTAAGATTTTCCATTGTACTTTTCATCAATTTTTCAACGGGTTGTTCATTTGTCATAATTATTCCCTATATAGGGGTCCACCTCCTCAGAATAAAGTATTGATTTAAATATAAGAATCAATATATATATAACTTTTACAATAGAAATGAATATTATACTTGAAATTTCAAATTTTACTAAAAATTTATCCTTAAATATAGGATTTATATTAAATTTAAACTTATTTATTTTATATAGTATACTTAAAGCAAAGTAAAATATAGGATTAATCTGAGATAATATTCCATAAAATATTGCGGTATGTGCAGCATCGTTAAGACTATAATCCAAATCACCTTTTAAATTAATTTTGGGTTTAAATTTTGAGTTATATAATTTTTCTATTAAATATTTTTTATGTATCATATCAAAAATATTTAAAAAGTCTTTCTTTTTTTCGTGTGATTTAGATTTTATATTTGAGTTTTGCTTTTTATTTTTAATCTTTTCTTTTGATATTATAGTAAATTTATATAACTTTATATAATAATTATCAAATGAATAGTAAATACTAATTTTTAATGGAATAGGTGCAAGGATAATTATCGTTAATATAAGTAAAAACAATTTCATAAATATATCTCCAATTTCTAAATGTATTATAATTATTGACATATTATCCAAAAATAAAACTGATTTTTTTTGAAGTATAGGTTTAAAATTAAAATTTCAAGGAAAAATAGAAGTAAGTAGTAATCAAGTAATTAAGTAAGTAGTAATTAAGAAGGTGAGTATTATGAGAAAAACTATTAAAAATAATATAGTAATAACAATGTTACTGAGCATTATGTTTTTTCAAATTTTCTCAAAAGCTGCTTTAGCAGATAGCAAATTAAAAGATAATTTTAGAGTAAATGCAAGATGTGCTATAGCACTAGACAGAGAATCTAAAGAAGTACTTTTTGAACAAAACGCATATGAAATAGTACCTATGGCAAGTACAACAAAGATACTTACAGCAATAGTTGCCATTGAGCAAGGTGATTTAGATAAAAAAGTAGTTATAAGTAAAAAGGCTGCTTCGATAAGGGGATCAAAAGTTGGGTATAAAGCAGGAGAAGAAATAAGATTGAAAGAACTTGCTTTTGGTCTAATGTTTAAATCAGGAAATGATGCAGCAATAGCTATAGCTGAATCATTAGGAGGCTCTGTTGAAGGATTTGCACAAATAATGAATCATTATGCAACTGGTATTGGAATAATAGATTCGCATTTTGAATCTCCTCATGGATTAGATAGTAATTCACATTATTCTTCAGCATATGATTTAGCTATTTTAACTGCCAAAGGTATGGAATATGATTTATTTAGAGAAATAGTTGGTTCAAAACAAATTAGTAAAGAAAAATATAATTTTACAAGAGACTATAACAATATAAACAAGATACTTTGGCTTATTCCAGAAGCAAATGGTGTGAAAACAGGTTATACTGGTGGAGCAGGAAAATGTTTAGTTTCATCTGTAAATCATCAAGGTAAAGATATAATTATAGTTGTGTTGAATTGTCCTGATAGATGGGCGCAAACACAAAAAATATATAATCATATATTAGAGACAGTTGCGTTTGAAAATCATAATATTAAGGAGCTAGTTTATAAAAAGTAAATATTAAATACGCAAATAGTCTGTTTAATTTAAGAGAAGTTTTTCTTAATTAAACAGACTATTATTATTTATTAAAGAAATATAAAATAAATAGTTAACAACAGAAATAGCTAATTTTCTAAAGTGAACACTAAATCATTATTATTTGAAAGCTCTTCATTATAGAAGTATCCTTCTAAATCAAATTTCTTTAAATCCTCTATATTATTAATTTTATTTTTCATTATAAATGAAGTCATAAGACCGCGAGCTTTTTTAGCTTTCATAGTTACTATTTTATATTCACCATGTCTATATTCCTTAAATATAGGAGTTACAATATTTATTGATGTATCTAGTCTATCTATTCCTTCTATAGATTTAAAATATTCATAAGACGCTAAATTTACTAATATATTATCACCAGTAGATTTTATACCTTCTATTATTTTATACTTTAATTTGTCTCCCCAATAATCATATAAATTTTTATAATTATCAAAAGAAAGTTTTGTTCCCATTTCTAATCTATAAGGATTTACCCCATCAAATGGGTTTAAGACACCATATAATCCGGACAAGATTCTTAAATGATCGTTTGTATAAAATAAATCTTCTATGTTAAAGCTTCCAACATCGATACCCTTAAATACCTCTCCTTTAAAAGCTATTAAGCATTGTCTTGAATTATCAAAAGATTCATTCCAAATATCAAATCTATTTTTATTTAATAATGATAATTTATCACTTGTTTTCATTAGCTTACCTAATGAATAAGAATCATATTTTTTTAATTCTTCTACTAGGAGTCTAGCTTCTTTTAAAAATTTTGGACTTGTCATTGGTAAAGTTTCATTTATCTTATTAAAATCCAGCGTTTTAGCTGGAGAAATAACTACTAGCATAATTTTTATCTCTCCTTATATTATCTAGTGTACAAGGTATTATAAGCCACATTTTTTAGGGTGTTTTATTTAAAGTACAAATAAATAGTGACTTTTAAATAAAATATATTTTTAATTATAAATGTTTTAATATTAACTATCAACTAACAACAATTTTCTTCATTGTACAATTAATCTTTTAATAACTTTAAACAAAGCAATATACCTATTCTTTATATTTTAAAAACTAAAAAATAAAATTTATCATAAATGTACTATAAAAATTTTGTCACAATTTATTTGTGTCAAATTAAAGTTAAAATTATAAATTATTAAGAGGAGTAATTTTAGCTAAAGGAGAGACGATGATAAAAGAACCAAGAGATTGCATAGATGCTGGTACTGAATATTGCCCTTGCAAGTTAGCAGAAACTGGTGAATGTTTAATATGTTCTCAGCTACAAGGGGAATGTTTTTGTGATTGTTTAAATTGGAAGGGAGTTTGTATATATCAAGAATTATTTAATAATGGTAATAAGGCAAAAGAGGGACGAAAAAGTTACAGCTGTCTAATTAAAGATATAACCAATTTTAATGATGAAGTTGTAATGATTAAATTTGAAGCGCCACATAAATTAGCATTAGATTTAGTTAAACCAGGAAGTTATATATTTGTAAGTCAAAATGAAAATAAATATTTTGATGTACCTATTTCCATTATGGAATCTGATATAGAAACAAACATTATAACAATATTAATAGAAGTTAGAGGAATAAAAACTAAAAGCATTTTAAATTTGAAAGCAGAAGAAAACATAATTATTAGAGGGCCTTATTGGAATGGAGTCTTTGGTATTAAAAATATAAATTCTCAAAAAGGAGGTAAATCATTAGTACTAGCAAGAGGTATAGGTGTAGCTCCAATGATGCCAGTTATAAGAAAATTACTTTCTCAAGATAATGAGGTGAAAGTTGTTATAGATAAAACACCATTTACAGATGATTTTTCTAATGAATTATTATTAAAATATTCTGTAGAGGCAAGTGAGAATGAATTACTTGATAAAGGAAAACTTTCTGATCATTGTAAGGTTATCATAAAAGAAGCCTTAAAAGAGGGCGTTAAATATATTCATATTGCTGGAGCTGATATTTTCACCTACGAGGTTATTGAATATTTAGATAAATTAGATAGAAAAGATGTTTTATTATCTTGTTGTAATAATTTCAAAATGTGTTGTGGTGAAGGAATTTGTGGAGCATGTACAGCGAGATTCTCTGGTCATAGAGTAAGAAGATTTTGTAAGGAACAAGCTGATCCAAGAAATATATTTGAAGGGAGAAGATTTATATGAAGGTTGTTATTATTGGAGGAGGTTGGGCTGGATGCGCAGCAGCAATTAGTAGTAAAAAAGCAGGAGCTGATGTTGTTGTAATAGAGAAAACAGATCTTCTACTCGGCTTAGGTAATGTTGGTGGAATAATGAGAAATAATGGAAGATATACTGCATCTGAAGAACTTATTGCTTTAGGTGGCGGAGATTTAATAAAAATTACAGATAGGGTATCAACTCATAGAAATATAGATTTTCCAGGCCATAAGCACGCTACTTTATATAATGTAAATCTTATAGAAGGAGAAGTAAGAAAATATTTAACTTCATTAGGAATAGAAATATTAATAGAAAGTAGAGTTAACGATGTTAACTTTGATAGAAATAGAATTCATGGTGTTTATTTAAGTGATGGAACTTATATTGAAGGTGATGTATTTATAGAGACAACTGGAACCACAGGACCTATGGGAAATTGTTTGCGTTATGGAAATGGTTGCTCAATGTGCATTTTAAGATGTCCAGCATTTGGACCTAGAATTAGCATTAGTGAAAGATGCGGAGTTTCTGATATTCAAGGAGAAAGAGATGATGATGTGCTTGGTGCATTTTCAGGCTCTTGTAAATTAGCAAAAGAAAGTTTATCTGAAGATATTAAAAATAAATTAGACAAAGATGGTGTTGTAGTATTACAAATTCCTAAAGAAGACGTTAATTATGGAAAGCTTAGCACTAAAGTTTGTCAACAATATGCGTTAAAAGAATTTGCAGAGAATGTAGTTCTTCTTGATACTGGCCATGCAAAACTTATGACAACCTACTATCCACTAGAAAAATTAAGAAAAATTAAAGGATTAGAATATGCTAAATATGTTGATCCATATGCAGGTAGTAAGGGAAATTCAATTAGATATTTATCAGTAGCACCTAGAACTAATGACTTAAAAGTTGTTGGAGTAGATAATTTATTCTGTGCTGGAGAAAAGAGCGGTCTTTTTGTAGGACATACAGAAGCTATATGTACTGGTACTTTAGCAGGACATAATGCTGTAAGACTTATTATGGGTATGCCACTTCTAATATTACCTTCTTCTATTGCAGTTGGTGATATTATAAGCTTTGCAAATGAAAAAGCTAATACAAGAGAAGGTAGAAAGAATAGATATACTTTTGCAGGAGCAGGATATTTTAAGAGAATGCAAGAGTTAGGTTTATATACAACTAATATTGATGAAATAAATGATCGTGTTAAAAAAATTAATTTAGATAATATATTTGAACAAAGATTATGCTAAAGTATAAAATATGTACCAATAAAGGGATTTAATAAAAAATTTTTAAAAGTATATTTACAATAAAGTACTAAAATAATTTATTGCTCAAAAGAAGTTGTCTTATAGTGGTTAAAAAAATTAATAAAGACTGAACTGATGTGTAGAAAAATAAATTTAAAATAAAGCTTGCAATTCAATTAGAAATCTGTTAAGATAAATGTATTATTAAAAAGATTTATTATAGATATGTAGATTTCTCCTTTTAGAGAATTATATAAATCAATATTAGTCTTTAAAATTAAGGAGGAATTTAGCATGGAAGATAAGATATTAGTATGTAAAGATTGTGGAGAAGAATTTGTATTCTCAGTAGGAGAACAAGAATTCTACAAAGAAAAAGGATTCGATAACGAACCTGTAAGATGTGCAGCTTGTAGAAGAGCTAAGAAAGCACAAAATAATAGAAGATAATTTATGATTTAAAAGGTTATAAGATTTTCTTATAACCTTTTTTTTATGCAGTAATTCAAGAAAAGGTGAATAAAGTGATAAAATAATTAGAGCTATTTTATAAATTATTATAAAATAGAGGGTTCTTAGTAGTTGATCCCTAAAAGCTACTTGCCAATAATTATATAAGTTAAAAGAAAAAAATAATTAAGAAGCTATAAAAATTAAAATATTTTTATAGCTTCTTAATTTTATAAAAATATAGGATTATAGTGGATTATATTGTATATTTTTGTTATATATCAATATTTTGCGTGATATAATAAATTGGTAATAAAGTAAAGAATATCATATTATATTATGATTTTAATATAATATTGATAAAGTTATTTAAGGGGGAAATAATAATGAAAAAATTTAAAAAAGTACTTTCTATGACCCTAGTATTTATACTATTATCTGGGGTATGTGGTTGTGCTGAAAAGCAAACACCATCTAATATGGTAAAAAATTATTTGGAAGAAGTTAAAAAAGGTGAAAATGTAAACTTCTCTAAGTTATTAAATGAAAATTTAGAAAAAGAAGATGGAAAAGCGGCAGAGGATAAAGCTAATCTTGATGAGTCAGAGAAGAAAATGATTAATTCTATGAAGAAGTTAACCTATAAAATAAACTCTGAAAACATAGATGGAGATTCTGCTGTTGTAAATGTAACAGCAACTGCTCCAGATTTAGCAGCAGTTATAGGCGAGTTTTTCCAAAAAGCTATTTCAGTAGCATTTTCAGGAAATAATGCTTCAGATGAAGAAAATAAAAAAATGTTTGATAATATCTTAAGTGAATGTTTAGATAATGTGGCTTTAACAGAAAGAACACAAGATATACATTTAGAAAAAGTAGATGAGGAATGGAAAATAACTGATGGCAATGAAATGGTAAAATTATTAGCTAATATAGATCCATCAATGTTTGATTTACAAAAGTAATTGATTTTTTAAGATACAGGTATTTGTATATTACCTGTATTTTTTATTACTTTAAAATATTTTTAATGATAAAGATAAGTACATATAATAAAGTACAATTTAATGGTTTATAAAATAGAGTGTGTAATATATTAGATAATTGTTTATTGTATGTTATTAATATAATTAGATAAACTATGAATTAATATTTCAAATTAAAAACACAAATACTTTTTCATGTAATAATTAATTGCTATTATTAGAGTAATTATATATAATGAGATAATTAATTTATTGTTTGATGGAAGTTAAATTTATATATATAATAAGCTGTAAATTATAAAAGCGTATATTTCAAGGACCTTAGTTTGGAGGATGTTTATGTTAAGTAAAGAATTAGCACAGAGTATAGTGAATAAGGTTATGGAAGTTATTCCTTATAATGTTAATATAATGGATGAAGATGGAGTAATTATTGGAAGTGGAGACTCATCTAGAATAGGAAGTTTGCATGAAGGTGCCTTAGAAGCTTTAAAAAATAAAAAAACAGTTGAGATTTTTAAAGATTATGAATACGCAAAAGCAGGTGTTAATATACCTATACTTTTTAGAAATAAAGTTATGGGCGTGATAGGTATAACCGGAGCACCTAAAATAGTCAGTCCATTTGGAAAAATAGTTAGCATAACAGCTGAATTATTAATAGCTCAGGAATATACTTTAAATCAACATATAATAAAGCAAAAGTTAACTGAAGAATTTATTTATGAATGGCTAAATATTAATGAAGAATATACTGAGGAATTTATTCAAAGAGGAATGTCGTTAGAAATAGATATTAGAATAAAAAGATTTGTTATAGTAGTTGAATATGATAAATCTGAATTAAAGGAAGTTAATAAATTTATAGATAAGAATTTAAAAGAAAATGAATACAATATAAATATATCTTCAAATAAAATAGCTTTGTTATTAAAAAGTGAAAGACTAATTAATAATAAAATAATAAAATTCTATGATAAAATACATGAATTATCAATAAAAATTGGAATCGGAAGAATTCATAATGCCATAATAAACTCATTAATTGATGGAGTAAATGCTCTTAATATTGGAAATAAATTATATAAAGATAAGAATATTTATGTTTATGATGAAATTAAATTCCTTCATAAAATGAGTTTACTTATAAATGGAAAATATGAAAAAGAAATTATAGATAATATATTGAAAGAAGCAATGGGAAAAGAACTATTAGAAACATTCTTGATTTATATGAAAAACAATGGTGAAAGAGCTAAAACAGCTAAAGAAATACATATACATAGAAATACACTTAACTATAGGTTGGAAAAAATAGAAGAAGTTACTGGATTGAAGTTTAATAATTATTTAGATTTATTTCAGCTAATAACAGCATATGTAGGATATAAATTAAACTCTTAAAGTTTAATTTATATCCTATTTTAGTTTGTGAAGTATTATTTTTGTGCATTTGCATAATAATAGTGAATATAAATTCGTTTACAATACAATGGATAAAAAAATTACATGTTATAAAATATTAAATAGAGATTATAAACATTTACATTAGAGAAAGAGGGAATAAAGGTGGAAGTTACAGTTACGGCTTTGGGAGCAGTAATAGCATTAATTATTGCAATTATATTAATTATAAAAAAAGTACATCCTGCATATGGACTAATAATTGGAGCATTAGTAGGTGGACTTGTAGGAGGGGCTGGTTTAACAGGCACTGTAAATTTAATGATGGCAGGTGCTAAAAATATGATGCCAGCTATATTAAGAATACTTACTGCAGGGGTATTAGCAGGAGTATTAATAAAATCAGGCGCAGCGGCTAAAATTGCAGAATCTATTGTAGAAAAAATGGGAGAATCAAAAGCACTTATTTCTTTAACAATAGCAACTATGGTATTAACTATGGTTGGTGTATTCATAGACGTAGCAGTTATAACAGTAGCACCAATAGCTTTAGCTATTGCAAAAAGAGCGAACTTAAGTAAAACATCAATTTTATTAGCTATGATAGGTGGAGGTAAGGCGGGTAATATAATGTCTCCTAATCCTAATACAATAGCTGTATCAGATAATTTAGGAGTATCATTAACTAGTGTTATGATGGCAGGAGTAATACCAGCTATATTTGGAATTATTATTACATGCATAATAGCTAAAAAATTAAAGAATAAAGGAAGTTTCATAAAAGAAGACGAATTAATACAAGAATCAGAAGAAAAACCTAATTTTTTACCAGCAATAGTTGGACCTTTAGTAACTATATTATTACTTATGTTAAGACCGATAGCTGGAATAAATATAGACCCACTAATAGCACTTCCAGTTGGAGGAATATGTGGAGCTTTAGCAATGGGAAAAACTAAGAACATAAATGAATATGCTATATTTGGAATTGAAAAAATGAGTGGGGTTGCTATACTTTTAATAGGAACAGGAACTTTAGCTGGAATAATTTCTAATTCAGGTTTAAAAGATGTAATAATTCAAGGAATAAACACTTTAGGTTTACCAAGTTTTGCATTAGCGCCAGTATCAGGAATACTTATGGCAGCAGCAACAGCATCTACAACTTCAGGATCAGCAGTAGCTAGTTCTGTATTTGGGACAACAGCTTTAGAGTTAGGAATATCAGCTTTAGCAACAGCAGCTATGATGCATACTGGCGCAACTGTTTTAGATAGTTTACCTCACGGAAGTTTTTTTCATTCAACAGGTGGAAGCATAAATATGGATATGAATGAAAGATTAAAGCTTATTCCATATGAAGCTATAATTGGATTTACAATGACAGTGGTGTCAACTATAATATTTGGAATAATACTTTAAGTATATATACTTTAAGTATATATTATTAAGTACAGAATCTAACATAATTTATGGAGGAATTAAAAATGAAATTTGTATTAGCACCTGATTCATTTAAAGAAAGTATGACTTCTAAAGAAGCATGCGAGGCTATGGAAAGATCTATAAAAAAAATTATACCAAATGCAGAATGTATAAAGGTTCCTATGGCAGATGGAGGAGAAGGAACAGTTGAAGCATTAGTTGAGTCAACAAATGGAGAAATATATGAAGTAGAAGTATTGGGTCCATTAGGTGAAAAAGTTAATGCTTGCTTTGGAGTACTTGGAAACAAAACTACAGCAGTAATAGAAATGGCAACTGCTAGTGGTATCCAATTAATAAAAAGAGAAGAACGTAATCCTCTTATGACAACTACTTATGGTACAGGTGAGCTTATAAAAGCAGCTTTAGATAAAGGAATTAAGCATATCATTATAGGAATTGGCGGAAGTGCTACTAATGATGGTGGAGCTGGAATGATTCAAGCATTAGGTGGAAAACTTCTAGATGGTAATGGAAATGAAATTGCTTTTGGTGGTGGTGCTTTAAATAATCTTGAAAATATAGATTTATCAAATTTAGATTGTAGATTAAAAGATATTACAATTGAAGTTGCTTGCGATGTTACTAATCCATTAATAGGAGAAAAGGGAGCTTCAGCTATTTTTGGACCACAAAAAGGTGCAACAGTAGAAATGGTTAAAGAGTTAGATGATAATTTATCACATTATGCAGAAGTGATAAAAAGATGTCTAGGAAAAGATATTGCATATACTGAAGGTGCAGGAGCAGCAGGTGGACTTGGTGCAGCATTATTAGCATTCTTAGATGGAAAACTAAAAAGAGGAATTGATTTAGTTATAAAACATACAAATTTGAGTGAAAAAGTAAAAGGTGCACACTTCTTATTTACAGGAGAAGGAAGTATTGATTCTCAAACAATATTTGGTAAGACACCTATTGGAGTAGCTAAAGTAGCTAAAAAAGAAAATGTTAAAACAATAGCTTTTGCAGGAAGAATAGGAAAAGGTGTAGAAAATTTATATCCTGAAGGAATAGATGCTATATTTGGCATATTAACAAGTGTTACTGATATAGATGAAGCTTTAGCTTTAGGAAAAGAAAATTTAGAAAGATGCACTGAAAATGTAGTGAGAGTTTTAGCTATATCTTAGTAATATGTTTATATATGCATAATCAAATTAGACAGAGTAATTAAACTTATTGCATATATAAAAACTGTAAAAAATAGTATAAAGGTATTTCAAATAGTTATTTGCTATTTGAAATGCCTTATTTTTTTAGAAAAATATATTCTTAAAGAACTTTTGAATAACTCAAATTATAATCGTATTTAAAGATTAAGAAATGAATCCTAAAGAATAAAAGATAATCAGATATCTTTATATATTGAAAACTTTAATATCAATATATAGATAGTTTATCTTAAGATTTTTTTATAAGTTGAAAAATGTACATAATACTTAAATTTTTTCAAATACTATTAAGGAATATAGAGGTTAAAGTTAAAGTTTTAAGAAAATGTATTTTTATATTTAGGCCTGTTTTAAATATGTGTTGATAATGCATAAGTTTTACTTATACATATATTAATATTCAGCTAAAACATAGCTAAAAATTAAGCAAAAGAGGTAGATACGATGAGAAGAACTAAAACGATGGATGGAAATACTGCTGCAGCACATATATCTTATGGATTTACAGAAGTAGCAGCTATTTACCCAATAACACCTTCATCACCAATGGCAGAACATGTTGATGAATGGGCATCTCAAGGAAGAAAAAACATATTTGGTCAGCCAGTGAAAATAGTTGAAATGCAATCAGAAGCAGGTGCTGCAGGTGCTATGCATGGTTCACTTCAATCAGGTGCACTAACAACAACCTATACAGCATCACAAGGATTACTACTTATGATACCTAACATGTATAAAATAGCTGGAGAAAAATTACCTTGTGTTATGCACGTTTCTGCTAGAGCACTTGCTACATCTTCATTAAGTATCTTTGGAGATCATCAAGATGTTATGGCAGCGAGACAAACAGGTTTTGCTATGCTTGCAGAAACCTCTGTACAAGAAGTTATGGATTTATCAGGAGTTGCACATTTAGCCGCTATAAAAGGAAAAATACCATTTATGAATTTTTTTGATGGCTTTAGAACATCTCATGAAATTCAAAAAATTGAAGTTATTGAACAAGATGAATTAGCTAAATTAGTAGATTATAATGCAATTGATGAATTTAGAAAGAATGCATTAAATCCTAATCATCCAGTAACTAGAGGTACAGCTCAAAATCCAGATATATATTTCCAAACAAGAGAAGCAGTAAATAAAGCTTATGCTGATATTCCATCTATAGTAGAAGAATATATGAGTGAAATAACTAAGCTCACAGGTAGAGAATATCACTGCTTTGATTATTATGGAGCAAAAGATGCTGATAGAATAATAATATCAATGGGAGCCGTTAATGACGTAATAGAAGAAACCGTTGATTACTTAAATAATAATAAGCAAAAAGTAGGTTTAATAAAAATAAGATTATATAGACCATTTTCAGTAGATAGATTCTTAAAGGCAATACCGAAAAGTGTTAAGAAAATTGCTGTTTTAGATAAAACAAAAGAACCAGGATCACCAGGAGAACCATTATATTTAGATGTTGTCAGAAGTTTATATGGTAAAAAAGATGCTCCTATTATTGTTGGAGGAAGATTTGGATTAGGATCAAAAGATCCTACACCTGCACATATTGCAGCTGTTTTTGATAATTTACTTAGTGATGAACCTAAAAATGAATTTACAATAGGAATAACTGATGATTTAACAAATACATCATTAAAACCACATGAAGGCATAGATGCAATACCAGAAGGAACTACTTCTTGCAAGTTCTGGGGATTAGGATCGGATGGTACTGTAGGTGCAAATAAAAGTGCTATAAAGATCATAGGAGATCATACTGATATGTATGCTCAAGGATACTTTGATTATGATTCTAAAAAATCTGGTGGTATTACGGTCTCTCACTTAAGGTTTGGAAAAGAATTTATTAAATCAAGATATTTAATAGATAAGGCAGATTTTATTGCATGTCATAATCAATCATATGTTTATAAATATAATGTATTAAAAGGATTAAAGAAAAATGCTGGATTTTTATTAAATACAATATGGGATAAGGAAGAATTAGAAGAAAAGTTACCAGCAAGTATGAAAAGATTTATAGCAGAAAATGATATAGAATTTTATACAATAAATGCAATTAAAATAGCTCAAGAGATTGGTCTTGGTGGAAGAATAAATATGATAATGCAAGCAGCATTTTTCAAGATAACTAATATTATACCTGTTGAAGATGCCGTTAAATATTTAAAGGAAGCTGTTGTAACTGCATATGGTAAAAAAGGTGAAAAAGTAGTTAGAATGAACCATGATGCTATTGAAGCTGGAGTTGAAGGTGTGGTAAGAATAGAAATACCATTTGGATGGAAAAATGCAGTTGATGATAAAAAAGAATGTAATAAAGACTTACCTGCATTTATAAGAGAAATAGTAAATCCTATGAACAGATTAGAAGGAGATTCTTTACCTGTATCTACTTTTGTTAAACATAATCTTGAGGACGGTACATTTATGGCTGGAACTACTGCTTATGAAAAAAGAGGGATTGCAGTGAATGTTCCGGAATGGCTACCAGAAAGATGTATACAATGTAATCAATGCTCATATGTGTGTCCACATGCTACAATAAGACCTTTTTTATTAAATGAGGAAGAAAAATCAAAAGCACCAGAATCCGTAAAACTTATTGCTCCAAAAGCTTTAAAAAGTGATGAAACATTATATTATTCAATAGGAATAACACCACTTGATTGTACAGGATGTGGGAATTGTGCTGAAGTCTGTCCAGCACCAGGAAAAGCATTAGTTATGAAACCTCAAGATTCTCAACATGAACAAATAGAAGCTTGGAATTATACAGTTGAAAAAGTAATAAATAAAAATCCTATGAATAAAAATACTGTAAAAGGAAGCCAATTTGAAATACCACTTCTTGAATATAATGGTGCTTGTGCAGGCTGCGGAGAAACCGCATATGCTAAACTTGTAACTCAACTATTTGGAGACAGAATGATGATAGCAAATGCTACAGGCTGTTCATCAATTTGGGCTGCAGGAGCACCTGCTACAGCTTATACAAAAAATCAACAAGGACATGGTCCAGCATGGGCAAATTCATTATTTGAAGATAATGCTGAGTTTGGATATGGTATGTATTTAGGCGTTAAAGCTATAAGAGAAAGAATAGCTAATAATATTGAACTTGCTTTGAAATCTGATATGCCACAGAATACAAAAGACGTATTAAAAGATTGGTTAGAACATAAAGATTGTGGTGAAGGAAGTAGAGATAGGTCTAATAAAGTTATAGAAGTACTTGAAAAAGAAAATAATGAGTATGCAAAAGTTATATTAAAGGATAAGGAATTCTTAGTTAAGAGATCTCAATGGATATTTGGTGGCGATGGTTGGGCTTATGATATAGGATTTGGAGGACTTGATCATGTTATTGCATCAGGAGAAAATATAAATATATTAGTATTTGATACAGAAATATACTCAAATACAGGAGGTCAATCTTCTAAATCTACACCAGCAGCTGCAATAGCTAAATTTGCAGCATCAGGAAAGAGAGCTAAGAAAAAAGATTTAGGCATGATTGCTATGACTTATGGTTATGTGTATGTTGCACAAATATCTATGGGTGCAGATAAAAATCAAACACTTAAAGCAATAGCAGAAGCAGAGGCATATGATGGACCGTCATTAGTAATTGCTTATGCACCTTGTATAAGTCATGGAATAAAAATCGGAATGTCAAATTCTCAAGAGGAAGAAAAGAAAGCAGTTGAATGTGGATATTGGAGTCTTTATAGATATAATCCTACATTAAAAGGAGTTAAGAATCCATTTTCATTAGATTCAAAAGAACCAAAAGAAAACTTTAGAGAATTCTTAATGGGAGAAGTTAGATATTCTTCACTTGCAAAAGTATTTCCAGAATTATCAGAAGAATTATTTAAAAAGACAGAAGAGGATGCTATTGAAAGATATAATAATTATAAAAAGTTAGCATCTCAAGAATAAAAAATTAGCATATAAAAAATAAAATATATAAAAATACGATGGCTATATTACTATAATGATATAAGTAATATAGCCATTTTATTGTATATAAAAATACAAATATTTCAAATATTTTTTCATAAAATTTAGTATAATATATACTTAGGGGTAAAAAGAAGGAGCATTCTCCAGTTTTTTTGGAGTATTTTATAATAAAAAGGAGGTAAATCATTCAGAAGCGTATCTCGGTTAGTTGAAAAATGTCATGGGTATGTTAGTATTGAACACAAGGATGTTGCAATAAATTTGAATATATGAAAAAGAGTTAATTAAAAAGGATTATATTAAAATTTACACACATGTCCAAAAAATAGCGAGGGAGAGAAACTAATGAAGAAAGCTTTTTTAAGAAGAATACTAGGAGGGGTTGTAGCGATAGCAACAATTACTAGCCTAAGTCCATTAGGGGTATCCGCAGCAGGAAAAAATAATACTAATAATAACTGCGCTACAACACAATGTTGGAGCAAAGTTTACGGTACTTGGTTCTGTTTAGGTTCAGATGGACAAATACAAATAGGAAATAAAACAACAAACAATAATCCAGGATGTAATTTACAATTTGGATGGGTCACATGTCCAACACAACCTAATAAACCAGGAGATAACAATGAATCAAATGATACTGTAGTTCCAGAAGTCCCAGGAGATAATAATGGATCAGATGATACTGTAGTTCCAGAAGTCCCAGGAGACAACAATGGATCAGATGATACTGTAGTTCCAGAAGCCCCAGGAGACAACAATGGATCAGATGATACAACAGTTCCAGAAGCCCCAGGAGACAACAATGGATCAGATAATACAATAATTCCAGAAGTTCCAGAAGATAATAATAATACATCTAAGCCAGGGCAACCAGAAGATACAGAAGAAAATTTACCACCTACAAGTGGAGATTCTGTAGATGTTAATGGATTAAGTAAATTACCAGAAAAGTATTCTATAAGCGTACAAAGTAGTGCTGAAAATAAAATTCTTCAATTAATGAATGAAAAAAGAGTACAAGCTGGTTTAAAACCATTAACTATGGATAATACTTTATTACAAGTTGCTAGATATAAAAGTAACCATATGATTCAATATAATTACTTTGATCATACAAACCCAGATGGAACTAAATGGGTAAATTGGTTACAAACTATAGGATATAAATATAATACAACTGGTGAAAATATAGCATATAATACATATGATCCAGTAGAATTATTTAATCAATGGTGGAATTCACAAGGTCATAGAGAAAACATGATGAATCCTTCTTACAATAAAGTTGGTATAGGTGTTATTTATGATAAAGATAACAATAAATATATGGGAACTCAAACATTCTCAAATTAATTAACAATATATTTTTATATAAAATAAAGTAATTTGGAAAGAGAGTTTTTAAATTCTTAAATCTAAAACTTTTGTTTAAGTTAGAATATAGATATATACATTACATTTAGAAAATTCTTAATTACAAAGTGTTTAAGATGATTCTACAATAAAGTCATTAATTTATTTTTCTTCAATTGAAAGATTGAGAGATTTAAATTAATGGCTTTTATCTTAGCAATATTTTATCAGAGTGTTGATATATAAAATTACTTTAGTAAACTTTACTTATGCATAGATTGGCACATATTTAAAACATAGACTTATTTTTATATTATACGTATATAATAGGGCATAATTGTTTAAAATATAATGAACAATTAAACATATAATTATTATGTTTAAATTAATGTTATAAGTGGAAGTGATAATATGGAAAAGCAGTGTTTTTATTGTAAAAAAGGATTAAATAATGAACTCTTAGAAAATAAGGTAGGTTATTTTTGTAATGAAGTTCATTATGATAAATATTTAAAAAATCTAAGTTGGGATGAGTATATAGAATTACAACATAGTTTCTGTGTATGTAGTGACGACTAAATTATTCTTTATAAGCACTATATATTATTGGCTGAATCAAAATTAATTATAATTTTTTGATTCAGCTTTTTAGTGTGTACAAATATAATATCAATTCATATTATATTAGAGAACTAAATTTTAGATTACAAAAATAATTAAATGAAAAATTAATAGAATCTAATAAAACGAGGTTTACGAAAGCCAGATAAATTTATTCCATTTATTTTATTGATTGTTGATGATTGGAGCAATGTTTTTATTAGGATTCAATATAAACGGAGCTATACAGGGAATTTTAGTTACAGGGGTTACAGTATATACTAATCAGCTATTTAAACAATACAATAAAAAGGAATAATTGTGTGTAAAAATAGAATATTTATTTTAATAAAAGATAACATTTACGGAGGTGTGAAGATGGAGAATTGTTTAAATGAATGGAATGTTCATAGGTATGTAAGAAAGCAGGATAGAGAAGTGCTTAAAACTGCGCTTAAAGAAAATGTAGATAGAACATTTACACCAATAACAGTTTGTAGCCAAGTTGCAGATGGAACTAATTATATGTTTATATGTGCTTCTATAGATAATATTTTAAAATTAAAAGTTGAACTTGTAAAAATATATGTCTATGTTTCTAAAGAAGGAATAGCGCAATTAAGCAATATAGAAAAATGTAATTAATATAAATGGATTTTAAACGAATGAGCAGAAAGTAGTATAATAAGGAGAAATTAAGTTGTGAAAGGGATAGATATTAGTAATTATAACGGAATAATAAATTTCACTTCAGTAAAGTCAAGTGGAATTAATTTAGTTTATATAAAGGCAACAGAAGGAACAACTTATAAGGACCCAATGTTAAATCAATATTATAATAGTGCAAATTCTGAAGGACTAAAAACTGGATTTTATCATTTTTTAGTTGGAACAAGTGCTCCAGAATCCCAAGCTCAAAATTTTTATGATAATATAAAAGAAAAAACAAATGACTTGAAACCATGTTTGGATATAGAAAAAAATGGATTTGATGTTATGGGTTTTGCATTAAGATTTATAAAAAAATTTGAATCTTTAAGTAATTTACCACTATGTATTTATTCATCTCCATATTTCATAAATGATAATTTAGACAGTAGATTAGCAAAATATCCACTTTGGGTAGCTGACTATGGAGTTCAAGCTCCTATTTCTAATAATGTATGGGGAGACTCATATGTAGGTCATCAATATTCAGAAACAGGAAATGTTAATGGGATAAATGGAAATGTAGATTTAGATACTTTTTATGATGGAATACTAGTAAATAGCGTGGATAAAGCATATGTAGTAACGCAATATTTGCCTAATGGATATAATGGAGATGGAAGTTTTAAAGGTGTAGATTTAAATTATGTATTAAGCTATATGCTAGGCGTTAGATGTTATGCATTAGGAGATTCTAAGGGTGTATGGATAGAAACTCAAATGTTAACAATGGAAAAATGCCTAGAACTTAAACAAACCTTAGGGTCTTGGTTTTATGATATAAGGCAATAATAAAAATAAGTAGAGGAATCAACCAAAAAGCATTTTTAGTTGATTCCTTATAGGGTTTTACTAAATTATTAGTATTTATATGTTAATAGATTTTATAATCTGATAATGCATATTAATATATAATATAAAAGGTTATAATTAATATTGGTAAGTTAAATTTAATATAAGGGTTAAGATTAATAAAATGATTAAATATAATGAACTTAGGATAATAATCAAAATAATAGGTTGTGTTTTAAATATATCAATACTCTAATAAAACATGGCAAAATAAGAAAGTAGTATTTTTAAGGAGATTTATTTAAATGAAAAGCAAAGAATTAGAACTTTTAGAAAAGTATTATGGATATAAATCCTTTAGAAAAGGGCAAGAAAATATAATTTCAAATATTATAGATGGAAATGATGTATTAGCCATAATGCCAACTGGTGGTGGTAAATCAATTTGTTATCAAGTTCCAGCACTTATATTTGAAGGACTTACAATAGTTATTTCACCTCTTATTTCTTTAATGAAGGATCAAGTAGATGCATTAAAAGATATGGGCATAAATGGAGAATTTATTAATAGTTCAATAAGTAGTGCTGAAGAAAATAGAGTTATAGATAATATTAGAAATGGACAATGCAAAATATTATATGTGGCTCCAGAAAGATTAGAGTCACTTAATTTTTTAGATGTTATTTCAGAATGTAGTGTATCTCAAATTGCTATAGATGAAGCACATTGTATTTCTCAATGGGGACATGATTTTAGAACAAGCTATACAAAGGTGTCAGGTTTTATTAAGTTACTTAAGAAGAGGCCTATAATTACAGCATTTACAGCGACAGCATCAGAAGAGGTAAGAGAAGATATTATAAGACTTCTTAACTTAAATAAACCTAAAATTTTTATTACAGGATTTGATAGAGAAAATTTACTTATAAATGTAATAAAATCTGGAGATAAAAAATCATATTTGCATAATTATATAAATAATAATAAGGAATCTTCAGGAGTAATTTATGCAGCAACTAGAAAAGAAGTTGACAAAATACATGAAGAATTAAGCCATAATGGGTTCTCAATTACTAAATATCATGCAGGATTATCAGAAAATGATAGAAAGCAAAATCAAGAAGATTTTATATATGACAGAAGTAATGTTATGGTAGCAACTAATGCTTTTGGAATGGGGATAGATAAGCCAAATATAAGATTTGTAGTACATTATAATATGCCTAAAAATATAGAAGGCTATTATCAGGAAATAGGAAGAGCAGGAAGAGATGGAGAAAAAAGTGAATGTATCTTATTATTTTCACCTCAAGATGTTCAGATACAAAAGTATTTAATAGAACAATCTATTGAAAATATTGAGAGAAAAAATAATCAATATAAAAAACTTAATGAAATGACTGATTTTGTATACAGCAATGAATGTTATAGGAAATATATACTAGACTATTTTGGAGAAGTTTATGATCATAATTGTAACAACTGTAGTAATTGTTTAAATGAAGGAGAATTAGTAGACAAAACTATAGATGCTCAAAAGGTTCTTTCATGTATATATAGAATGAAAAATAAATTTGGTTCTGGTATGTTAGTTGATGTTCTTAGGGGATCTAAGAATAAAAAAGTTATACAATTTAACTTTAATGAATTATCAACTTATGGAATAATGAAAGATTATTCAAATGATGAACTTAAAAATTTTATTAATACGTTAATATCACATAGATATATATCAGTTGTTAATGGAACATATCCTGTTTTAGGATTGAATCAAAGATCAATGAGTGTATTAAAGTCAGAAGAAAAAGTTGTATTTAAAGAATTTAAAATTGAAAAGAAAGTTAGAGAGGATAATGAATTATATTCAATACTTAAGGAAATAAGAAAAGAAATTTCTATAGAAAATGGGGTACCACCATATGTTATATTTGGAGATGCTACATTAAAAGAAATGACAGTAAAATATCCAATTAGTAAAGAACAAATGTTAAATATATCAGGTGTTGGAGAAATAAAGTATAAAAAATATGGTGAAATATTTGAAAATGAAATAAAGAAATTCGTAAAAGAAAATAACATTGAAATATCAAATAAAATAAAGGAAAAAGAAGAAGTTAAAATGGAAAGTATTCATTTAGATATTAATACAAATGAAGAACTATTTAATAAATTAGATGAAATTAGACATGAATTTGCTAAGAAGGAAAACACAATTCCTAAAATGATAATTTCTAAAAATTCACTTAAAGAGATAAGTGGAAGATATCCTATTAATATAGACGAATTAAAAGATATAAGTGGAATTGGTCCAAAGAAAATTTCATTATATGGAGAAAAGTTGATTTCAGCAGTTAATGATTATATTGCACAGAATAGTATAGAAATAAAATGGGTAGATAGGAAAAAAAGAAAAGTAATTATTGATGGCGAAAATAGAGAAGATAATGAAATTGCAATTGATATGTTAAAGGATGGAAAAAAATTAAACGAAATATGTGATGAAATAGAAGTTTCAATATCAACTATTTTAGGGTATGTGACAGATTATATAAAGGAATTTGGAGAAAGTAATTTTGATTTGAATTTAGAAGAATTTTATAATGAAGAAGAAAAAAATTTAATTGATGATGTTTGCAAAAAAATTGGATATGAAAAAATAAGTGCAATAAAAAAACAACTGCCACCATATGTAAAATATGAAGCTATACGAGCAGTTATATTAAAAAAATACTTTTTAATATAAGATTATGTTTTAAATATAATTAGCACTCTACTAAGTGTATATCCTAATATAAAAGCTATGTATATGTATTAATGAAGTTATTATATTATTAATAACTAAATCATAAATAAAAATAAGGGATGTAATAATATTAAATATCAACAATATATTTAATAGTAAGGAATAAAGAAATTTTAGAGGAGTGTTATTAATTTGGATCCGTACAAAGTATTAGGTTTGAATGAAGGTGCCAGTAAAGATGATATTAAAGAACGATACCAACAAGTAGTAGAAAGTTACAATGAAAATGATAAAAATGAATATAATCAATCTATATTAAAAGATGTGAACATAGCTTATGATGTACTTGTTAATGGGAACTTATACAAGGAAGTTAGGTCTTTAATAGAAAAAAATAATTTTTTAGAAGCAGAGGCTAAACTTAATGTTGCAGATGATAAAACTTCAGCAGAATGGAACTATTTGCAAGGCTTTGTAGCTGTGCAAAAAGGATGGTTTGATACAGCCCTAGCATATTTAAAAAAATCAACAGAAATAGAACCTAACAACATAGAATACTTAGATAGCTTAAATAAACTTCAAGCTAAAGTAATGGAATTCGCATCTAATTATGCAAGAAAAAATGCCAATAATAAAAATACAAATAACAATAATATGAATGCCTGTGGGGGCGGTGGAGGAGGTGGAAATGGCGGGATGTGTTAATTTAAAACACAGTTTAAATAAAAAATATCTTGCTATTAAATAATAATTATGTTATTCTGAATGAGCAGTTGGTACGAAAGTGCTAATTATGGAGCTTAGAGTGTCCTTCGCCGGTCTCTAAGCTCCTTTTAATATTTATAATTTGCTTAAGTAAACCAATATTGGATTATTTGGGCTTATTTAGGATAGTTTAAGGTGGTGATAATTTGAAGTTGTTAGATTTGGAATCACAGTTATTAAAAAATATATCTAAAATAAGTTTAACAAGAGGAAAGAATATTATAATTGATAAGAAATTGGTTAGACTTAATGGAAAAAAGATTGAAAGTTTATATAACATATATGGAAAAATAAAAGATGATAAATTTAAGGAATATAATCCACATTTAAGATTGGATTTAAAAAATGGAAAAGTTACTTTAGCTAAATGTGAATGTCATAAAGAAAAATATGATGAAGATTTAGATGGTATAGTAATTTGTGAACATTTAGTGGCTATAATATTAATGTTTTTTGATCAGGTTAAAAAACAAACTAATAAGAATAATATAGAAAATGTTAAAAAAGAAAATATTAAATATATATTAGACGAAAAAAGTAATAAAGAACTTTTAGAGATAGATGTAGTATTAAATGAAGTAAAAGATAAAAACGGAGATTATTTTGAAGCAAATTTTTTCATAGGAAGTAAAACAAAGTATTTAGTTAATATAAAAGAATTTATTTCTAACTATATAAAAAAAGAAAATTTTTATATAGCAAAAGGATTTATATATAGTAGTAAGAAATATTACTTTAATGAAGACGATGAAGAATTAATAGAATTTCTAGAAGAATATTTAAGTATTTGCAAATTAGAGCTTAATACTGAGAATATAAAAATATTTCCTCAAAATATAAGAAGATTCTTAAGCTTTATACATAAAAAGAAAATAAAGTTTAAATACAATTATCAAAACTACTTGTGTGATATAAAAACCACTGATTTACCAATTAGCTTTACTTTTAAAAAATTAAAAGAAGATTATGTATTGAAAACAAAAAAAGTATTTCCTATACCATTAAATAAAAAAATGAATGCTTTTTTATATAATAGAAATATATACATATCTCCTATAAAGCACTTGCAGAGTTATATTAAATTTTATGAAGATTTAAAGGAATATGGGAACATTATTTTCTCTAAAGATACTTCTACAAAAGATATAAATAAAATAATAGAAGTGTTAAATGATATTTCTGATGATATAAATATTGAACAAGATATTATTGATGATTTGGATAAATTAATAAGTTTTAAATTAAAATTAATAAATAGAAATAATAATAGAATTATTAAAGTTAAAATAATTAGAGAAAATTTAGAATTAGATTATACACATGATAAGATAACTTCTAACTCTATAATTAGAAGATCTAGAAAAGTTAGAAGTATTGAAAGTGAAATGAATAAATTAAGATTTTTTTATAGTGATGGTGATTTTATATTTCAAGGAAATGATGATGAATATTATGAGTTTTTAAAAAGTGGAATAAACAAAATTGAAAAAATTGGAGAAGTAAGTGATTTAAAAGAAGAAAAAACATTTACTTTGTTTGATGGTTCATTTCTTCATTATAATTTAAAAAACAATAATGAAGAGCATACTAATTTCATGTTTTCATTAAGTGATTTTAGTAATAGTGATTTGAATGAACTATATGTAGGATGGAAAGAGAAGAAAAGTTATATTAAGTTAAATGATGAGAGTTTTGTTAATTTAGAAGATGAGGATATGATAAACTTTTTTAGAATTGTAGAAGGCTTAAACTTAGATATAATGAGTGAAAACAATTCTTATATAGTTGATAATAATAAATTATATTATTTAAATGAAAAGTTAAATAATAAAAAATATAATGTTAACGGAGTAGAGATATTTAAAGAAGCTTTAAATAAGTTAGAGAATTTGGATGATGAGAAAATATTTATTCCAAGTAATCTTAATGCTACTTTAAGAGAATATCAAGTTAAAGGATATAGATGGCTTAAAAATTTAAGCAAACTAGGTTTTGGAGGAATACTTGCTGATGAAATGGGACTCGGTAAGACTATTCAAATAATTTCATTTTTACTTTCAGAACCAAATAAGAAAGCATTTGTTATAACTCCAACATCATTAATATATAATTGGGATGAAGAGTTTAAAAAGTTTGCACCTAGTTTAAAAGTAGGAATTATACATGGAGATTTAAAAGCTAGAAACAAAGTATTAGATAATATTGAAAAATATGATTTAATAATTACAACTTATGGAACTTTAAGAAATGATTATTTAAAATATGAAAATATAGAGTTTGATTACTTAATAATAGATGAAGCACAAAATATAAATAATCCAAAAGCAAAAGTAACAGAAATAGTTAAGGGTATAAAGGCTAATATTAGATTTGCATTAACAGGAACACCAGTTGAAAATAATTTAATTGATTTATGGTCTTTATTTGATTTTATAATGCCAGGATATCTTTTTAGTAAAGATGAATTTTCGAAGAAATTTACAAATAATGATGAAAAATCAAAACAAGAATTAAGAATAATGATAAATCCATATATATTAAGAAGATTGAAAAAAGATGTTATAAAAGAATTGCCTAATAAGATAGAAGATAGATTTTTTGTAGAGATGACAAAGAATCAAAAGAAAATATATAAAACTTATGTTAAAGATATACAGGATAAGTTAAAACAAATTGATAGTAAAAATAATAAAATCGCCATATTTGCTTATTTAACAAGACTTAGACAGCTTTGTCTAGATCCATCCATAATTGTGGAGGATTATGATGGCGGAAGTGGAAAAATCAATGTGGCAAAAGAATTAATAAAAAAATCCATAAAGAATAATCACAAAATACTTCTTTTTTCTCAATTTACATCTGTACTACATAAAGTTTGTGATGAACTTAAAGGTGAACAAATTTCTTATTTATATTTAGATGGAAGTACGCCTTCAAAAGAAAGAATTAGACTTACTCATGAATTTAATAATAATGAAGATATAAAAATATTTTTGATTTCTTTAAAAGCTGGAGGGACTGGATTAAATTTAACTTCAGCGGACAGGGTAATACATTTTGATCCATGGTGGAATCCAGCAATAGAAGATCAAGCGACAGATAGAGCTCATAGAATTGGACAAAAAAATGTAGTTCAAGTAATTAAATTAATAACAAAAGAAAGCATAGAGGAAAAGATATTATTGCTTCAAGAAGATAAAAAAGTCTTAATAGAAGATGTAATAACAGGTGAATTGAAAGAAGAGGGACTAATTAACAAGTTAAGTAGAGATGAACTATTGGAGTTATTAAGGATATAATTATGAAAAAGTTAATGTAATAAATAGATTTAGATAACTTCATTATAATAAGTTTATAAGAATTATAAGCATCTCTTAATTTGTTTATATTTTTAGCATTATTTTTAATATTGATGTTAGTATAAATTAGTGGATACAGTAAGTCGAACTAAGAAAATAATATTTAGTTAAGGAAGTATGTATCCCATGTGGTTAATGCAAAAGGTATACTCAAGAATTAAAGCTATTGTCACATTTATTGAAAAGCATAGCAATGAATACAATATAAACAAAGAATGTAGAAATTACTGAAATGTAAAAATACTAGAAAATTTAGAAAAAAATATTTATATCTAATTTTTTAATGTAACCACTTTTATGTTTGGACATATGATGTAATATAAATACTAAATAAATTTATATTTATTATAATCTTTCAAGAGGAGGAAAATTTATGTCCATTAATTTAAAAAAATTTTCACCACGTCCTGGTCTTGTAAATAAACAAGGACGTTTGCCAGATCCTTCAGAATTAGTTTGTATTGAAGTACCTAAAATCTTTGATCAATGCTTAATAAAAAGATGTCTTGTATATGGTGAAGGCCCTGACACAAATACAACAGATTGCGAATTAAGAAGCAATCCATTAATAGATCCTAAGAGGTACATTAGGAGTAGAGACTTTAATATAACGTTGATCTCCATTGATAAGATTCCGCTTAAAGGAAAACGTGGTTTCAAAAAAATAATTGTTTCTTACATGATTTCTTTCTATGCAGATTATATTGATTGTAATGGTGCAAACAAAAGTGAATTGTTTGAAATTAATAGAACAGATATAATTGGAAAGTTCTACTGCCCTGATTCTATAGCTCAAATTTCTGCTAGTTTTGTGCCTGTTCACAATGCCGAAGATTTAGATTCTAATATAATAAAACTTGAAATGGTTGCTGATGCCTTAAATGGTGAGTTACTACAAGATAAAAACTGTAAAGATGTTTTAGATATCACTTTGGGTTACTACATCGTTGTGAAATGTGAACTTATTGTACAACTTCTAATTCCTGCTTATGATTATTGTCCAATTCCAGAAGAACCATGTGAAGAAGAACCTGAGGAAGATCCATGCGAAAGATTTGAAAAAGCTCCAATTCCTAAGTTCTATCCAGATCAAAACTTAGATCCATTATTCATAGATTGTGATAATAATGATGGAGATGATGATTAGCAAAGATTAACCATATAACAGGTTTTAATTACCTAAATTTCGTGCAAATATAAATTTTACATTTACGCGTTGTGTTAGTTGTTAAAAATGTATTTTAAATAATTATAAATACATTAGTGATAAGATAATTTTATTAAACATTGTTTATAAGAAATATTAGGTAATGAAATTACATCATACAAATTATCAGTTAATACAAAGAAAACTGTAAAATAATCCTTTGAATTATTAAATTTTTCAGTAGTATAATAAGTGAACTCTAGCAGTTTAATTATCCTCCTTATTATTGATTTTTACTTAATTTAATTATAATTTGGATTATTGAATTTTGTTGGAGTTTTTTTGCAAAAATTAGCTAGCACAACGTATAAATTTAATAAGGAGTTTTATATGATTTATTTAGATAATGCAGCGACATCTTTTCCAAAACCATCAGAAGTTTATGAAGAAGTACTAAATTGTATGAGAAATTATGCTGCTAATCCAGGAAGAGGCTCTTATGAGATATCTATAAAGGCAGCTCTAAAAATAATGGAAACAAGAGAAGAAATATGTCAATTATTTAATATTCCTAGCCCATTTAACTTGATTTTCACATGTAATGCAACAGAAGCCTTGAATATAGGTATTAAAGGCGTTTTAAAAAAGGGAGATCATGTTATTAGTACAGTGATTGAACATAATTCTGTTTTAAGGCCACTTCATTCATTAAGTGAAGATGGAGTTGAAGTCACTTTGGTAAGTGTAGATAAAGCAGGATATGTTAATATCAAGGATATTAAGGAAGAAATTAAGGAAAGCACCAAGATGATTATTATCAATCATGCTTCTAATGTACTAGGGAGTATTCAGGATATTAAAAATATCGGAAATCTTTCAAAGTCAAAAGGAATTATATTTATGGTAGATGCATCTCAAAGTGCTGGAGTTATTCCTATTGATGTGGAGCGTGATAATATTGACTTATTAACATTTTCAGGACATAAAGGATTATTAGGACCACAAGGAACAGGGGGATTATTTATACGAAATGGTATAAAACTAAAGAATTTTAGGGAAGGTGGAACAGGAAGTAACTCTCATTTTATGGTTCAACCAGATTTTATGCCAGATCAATTTGAAAGTGGAACATTAAATATCCCAGGTATTGCAGGGTTATGCGAAGGGATAAAATTTATTAAGAAAGTTGGAGTAAGAACTATACAAAAATATGAAGAAAAATTAATATTGTGCTTATTGGAGGAATTGAAAAAGCTATCTTATATAAAAATTTATGGAAGTAATTCTGTAAGACAAAGAAGTTCAGTGATTTCCTTCAATGTAGAGGGGATTGATGCTTCAATTGTTGGTGAACAATTGAATGAAGAGGGAATAGCTGTACGAACAGGGTATCATTGTGCACCACTAATACATGACATAATTGATACAGAATATGCGGGGACAGTTAGAGTTAGCCCAGGATATTTTAATACTTTAGATGATATAGATAAACTATTAGCGACAATAATGAAGATTTATAAAGTAAGATAAGGCACATTCAAAAATAATAGACTAGTATGCCTGTCTATTATTTTTGAATGTGCCTAATTTAAGACAAATGATGTAGTACATATATAACTATATATGTAATAAAAATATTAGGATGTGAAAGTTATGAATTCTTATAATAATTCAAACTCTCCTTATCAAATAGATAATCCTGGTGAGTATGAAAGATGCACGATGCTTGAATATATACTCAAACTGCAAAATAGATCAGATGATTTAGATAATATAATTAATTTAATGAGTCCACCTGAAGATATAACTAATATTTGTAATGCTGGAGGGGCTAAGAATATTAAAGTAGCAGTAATTGGTGCTGGAGAGGCTGGATTAGCTGCTGCCTTTGAACTTAGAAAAATAGGATGCAATGTTACTTTATTTGAAGCAAGCCATCGAATAGGGGGAAGGGTATACACTTATTATTTTGATAGAAATAGAAAGTATTATGGTGAATTAGGACCAATGAGTATACCAGTATCTCATTACACTACTTGGCATTATATAAATTTATTTAAACTTCATACAAGCCCTTTTGTAAATAATAACGATAATGCTCTGTTTTATGTTAGAGACGAACGGGCGATTAATGATGTTAAAGGGAAAAGTGTGGAAAATAATATATATCCTAGGTTTAATTTAAGCGAAGTTGAGAGAAAGAAAGCATGGCATGAACTCCATGAAAAGATATATGAAAAATATTTAAGTTCTCTTCCAGCAGAGTTAAGAAAGGAATTAATTCAAGTTAAATCAGAATATTCAAAGAGTATAATAGAAATAGATAAATTAAGTTATAGAAATGCATATGAGAATGTGGATCTTAGTCAAGATGCCATATCAATGTTAGGGTATTTAGAAGGTAAAGAGCAATTTTTTGGTTTAAGTCTTACTGAAATGCTTCAGCAATATTATACAGTAGATCATGAATATACCTATCGCATTACTGATGGTATGATTAATTTACCTCATTCATTATATGAAGCACTTTGTGATAAAAACGAAGATGCTTATAAAGGTATTAGTAAAGAACAATTAGGAAAAATAGAAATAAAAATGGGTTTCCCTGTTAGTGGAATATATAATTCTTCTGCAAAAGATAAAGTTATACTTAAATATAAAGATTATAGAAATAATAAAGAAGCATCTGAAGAATTCGATTACGTAATATGTGCCATGCCATTTTCAAGCCTAAGGAGAATTGAAATAGGACCTCTTTTTACGACTAAGAAGATGCAGGCTATCAATGAAATGAATTATGAGATAGCACACAAGATAT
Organism: uncultured Clostridium sp.; assembly: GCF_963527835.1. GTDB lineage: Bacteria > Bacillota > Clostridia > Clostridiales > Clostridiaceae > Clostridium. The sequence continues at coordinate 62,007 of NZ_CAURTC010000016.1, forward strand.
ATCTATATCTTAAGGAAAGATTTTGGGAAATGGGAAATGCATCAAAAAAGATAATAGGAGGCAGTACCTATACAGATCTTCCTTTGGTTTCAATGTATTATCCTTCAGATCATGCAAAACCTGTAACTAATAAATATGGCAAGTGGGTATTAAAACCTGGAGTAAGTCCAGAAGAAGCTGGTGTATTACTGGCTAGTTATAGTTGGTGTCAGGAAGCAGTGAGATTGGGAAATGAAAATCCAGAATTGCAAATTGATGATGTAATGAGATATATAGAAAAAGCTCATGGCCTTTCTCCACACTATCTAGATGATAAATTAATTGATTATAAGTCATTAATTTGGTCAGATGCACAGTATATATGGACAGCAGGAACATTATCAAAGCCAGAGGACAAGACACTTTTTTCATATGCTGTAACAGAGCCAGAGATGGGGAATAAGGTATTTTTCGCAGGAGAGCATATTTCACAAAAACATGTAAGTCAACAAGGGGCTCTTCAAAGTGGAATGATTGCTGCAAATGAAGTAGCAAAGCAGATAAGGGATAATTAAACTTGAGAATAAGTAAATGTTTATATAAAAAAGACCTACATTATATTGATGTAGGTCTTTAGTGATTACTATTATTATAGTAAAAGTAATTATTAACCCATAATTCATTTTTACTTTACCACTTATTTAAAACATCTATTATATAATTAATTTCATCATTACTCATCCCATACCATATTGGTAAACTTAATACAGTATTTGAGATTGTTTCCGCCACTGGAAAATCCCCGGATTTATATCCTAAATCATTATATGCTTTTTGGAGATGTATGGGTATTGGATAATGAATTAAAGTATCAATTCCGTTATCTTTTAAATAATTCTTTAGCTCATCTCTATATTCTGTTTTCACTATAAATATATGCCATATAGACTCATCAATTGAGCTTATACATGGAAGAACTATTTTATTGTTATTAATTCCTTCAAGATACAGTTTAGCACTTTTTTGCCTATCATTATTCCACTTATCAAGATACTTAAGCTTTATTCTCAAAAATTCAGCTTGTATTTCATCTAGTCTTGAATTGATCCCTTTATATTCATTATAATATTTAATTATTGAACCATAGTTTCTTATAGCTCGTACTTTTTGTGCTAAAACATTGTCATTAGTAAGGATAGCTCCACCATCTCCTAATGCACCTAAATTCTTTCCAGGATAAAAGCTAAAGCCAGCTGCATCACCAAGATTTCCTGTTTTTTTGCCATTATACATAGAACCATGTGATTGGGCTGCATCTTCTATGAGTTTTAAATTATATTTTTCACATAATACTTTTATTCTATCAGTTTCAGCAGGTCTACCATATAAGTGAACAGCAATAATTGCTTTTGTTTTTTCTGTAATAGCCTCTTCAATTTTATTTACATCGATATTAAATGTTCTAATATCAGGCTCTACAAAAACAACTCTAGCACCAACATAAGAAACTGCTAATGCAGTAGCAATATAAGTGTTAGAGGGCACAATAACTTCATCACCTTCTCCAATATCATATCCTCTTAAAATAATGGAAAGTGCATCTAATCCATTACCACAACTTATACAATAATCAGTACCACAGTATTTAGAAAATTCTTGTTCAAAGGCTGCTACACTTTTCCCTAAAATAAACCAATTACTATCGTATATTCTTTTAAAAGCATCTAAAATCTCATTTCTTATTTCAGTATGCATTGGTTCAAAATTCAAAAATGGTATTTTCATAAAAGTCATCTCCTAACTAAATTGCTCTTACAATAGTTGCTGGATTTCCTGCAACTATTGTATTAGCTGGTACATCATTAGTTACAACACTATTAGCTGCTATTACCGAATTATCACCTATATTTACGCCTTTAAGAATTGTTACAACTGAACCAATCCATACATTATTACCAATATTTATAGGAGCAGCTTTTCCATATGACCTTGTTCTTGTACTTGGATCAATTTCATGACTATCATTGTCATACATAGTAAGCCTATCACCAATTAAACATCTTTCTCCAATTTTTATCTGACGTTGAGCAATAATTGTTATGTCATTACTAAATATAGTATTATTACCTATACTAATTATTGAATTTTTACCTCTTGCTTGTATTAATATATAAAATCCATAAAAATGAGGAGATAGCTCATAACCTAATGTTACGTTGTCTCCGATTTTAACTATACCATCTCCATCAAATATACATTTTTGATTAAACATAGTATTTTCACCTAAGTAGACTAAGTCTTTATTTCTACATATATATTCCATAAAATCACTCCCATTTTGAATTTTTAACATTATTTAATTATACTTTATGCATATTATAAAAAAGCGTATATCATAATCTTCAGACATAAGTAAGATAAAATAAAAGCTTTTTAGACATTTCTATGTCAAGAAGCTCTAAACACATTTACTAAGACCAGTGAATTGATTAAATTGTATACTAATCTTATTAATACCGATTTTTTGCTTCTTGCATATAAATGTCAATATTTCTTATATATTCACTTTCATCATAGTGATCAGACGCAAGTACTAAAAGAACTGTATTCTCACTAAAATCATACATCTCGCTCCATGTATATGGTCCAAGATAAAGTCCTATTGTTGCATCATCTAATATAAAGTCATTCTCTTCCTTTGGATTTTTTACTTTTATCCTTACAGAACCATTAATACATATGAGTACTTGATGAATTTTTCTATGAGCATGAGAACCTCTTGCAAGTCCTTGCGGTACTTTTGAAATATAATAAACACGTTTAATATCAAAAGGAACATCAATCATTTCCTCAATTGGTGTTAAATTACCATATTTATTTTTTAAATTTATAAATTTGAGCAATGAACAATTATACATATTTCCTCCTTAAGAATAGTATTAAATACATTTTAAAGATAAACTATCTTAAATTTTCACTTTTTAGCCATTCCTCATAACCAATTTTATCCCAAGGCATTCCTCTAGAAAAAGTATATTTCCATGGATAAATTTGTTGTCTAGTCAGTTTATTTTTTATATCTCGAGTTAGACAAATCTTCTTTGCTGGATTTCCAACTACTACAGTTTCTTTTTCAACATCTTTATTCACAATGCTTCCTGCACCTACTAAGGAGTCTTCGCCTATATTTACTCCAGGAAGAATTATGCTTCCAGCGGCAACTGCTGCATAAGCTTCTACAGTAACTCCTATTAGAATTTGTGAGGGTGGAGTAGGATCATTAGTCAATATTACATGTGGGAAAATCCAAACAAAATTTTTTATTACACTTTTCTCACCTATAAATACGTTACTATGGAGACTAACATAATTCCCTATGATACATTCTTCCTGTACATCAGATAATGTTCCAATTCTAACATTGTTACCTATCATGGATTTTTCTCTAATGGTTACTCTGTGACCAGTTTGAAAATTATCTCCTATAGTTGTATCACCATAAATAATTGATGCACTCCTTATTAGTGCATTTTCTCCGATAATTAAAGGATGCTCCTTATTTATCATGTCAGAATAGAAATCCATTAAATACTCTCCAAGAATACATCTTGCCCCTATAAAACTTCCTTTTTTTATACGGACGTTATCTCTTATTATTACTCCATAATCTATAAAACAATTATCTTCTATTATTACATTATTACCAATAATAACATTATCCTTTATTTGTACATTCTCAGCTATTTGATTATTCTTCATTAAAATCCTCCTTGTAGATAACATCTTTAATTGAATCTACGTAAGGTAATATTTCTTTTTTTCTAACTAGCTCTAAATCTTCTTTAAATATTTTATCAATTTTAGCATCTCTATTACTTGATATACCGCCTTTTCTGTATTTAACAATAAATCGATCTATATAACCTATACTACATCCATTTCTTGCTAAATATAACCATCTTGGATAATCCTCCACTAATCTATATTCTTCATCATACTTTCCATATCTATCTATAAGTTCTCGTTTGTAAGACATACCTGGCGAAGGTATGAAATTACCAGCACATAACTTTTTATAACAATCAATAGGATTACCGTAGGTATATTTAATATATTGCCATGTAGGTGTTGTCAATAAGCATCGCTTTAGTTGTTCATCATATTGAGCTATATGTCCAGCTGCTATTAAATAATTTGTTTTTGAATAAAATTCCACAATGCTACTTATAACCTCACCATCAAAGAGCACATCATCACAAGCAAGGTTAACAAAATAATTACCAGTTGCTAAACCAATTGCATTATTTAAATTCTTAACTATTCCTAAATTACATGAATTTTGATTTATTACATAATTAACTATGTTATCTTTTTTATTATTTAGTATATATTGTTTTATTTCGTCTTTTTGAAAATTACTAGAAAAATCATCGCTAATAATAATTTCAATGTATGGATAACTCTGTTGTAAAATTGAATTTAGACATTCTTCCATATATTGTAGATTATTATAAGATAATACTAATATACTAACTAGATTACTATTGTCCATAAATTAACCTCCTATTAAATTTATTTACAATCAATAATATTCTATGGTATACATTGTATGATTGTTACAGAGATTATTTTAAGAGTAATTATATTGTATACATTGTTAAAAAGAAAAAAGCAGGAACTAATGTAATAATTTTTTGTATAGTTCCTGCTTATTAAAAAATAGGGGGAATTATGAGCTAGATATGATTAAGATACAATAAAGATTAATTATATATTATTTTAATCAAAACCTAACCCTTGAAAATATTTTTTATTATATAACATTCGTTCATCGTTAGGTCTAAATGTGGTAGCAATTTCATTATGATCATATGCTAATTTATGGTTTCCTAATCTGTCATAGCAAACACATAATTGTAAGTGAGGTAACCATGTCCAACATGCATCATTAAAAAATCCCCAACTATCTTTTGGTTTTTCGAGCTTTGTAGCCGCTTCATACCAAAAGGCTGCTTGTTTATATTTTTTTTCGTGTAAAAAAGAAAAACCTATTTTACAGCAAGCTTCAGCTCTTGGAGTATCATATTCAAAGCTCCTAAAAGCATATTTTCTGCCTTCTTCGACATTATCTATTGATTGATAATAATCACATATCTTTTCACAAACCCGAATGTTATCTTCGAACCATCCTTGTTTAGAATCTAAAAACTTATTATAGTATTTTAGAGCTTCATCATATATATTATGATCATACAATTCATTAGCATAATAAAGAATATCTCTTGGGGTAAATTCTATTCCTTGCTCTAATTTGCTTCTAAAGATTTCTAGATTTCGCTTTGGGGTTTGCTTTAACTTTCTATGAGTTATGGCAATTTCGCTATTTATTATATTACCACCAACTGCCAAGTATTCATGAACAAAGCCAAACCATCTAAAATTATTAGTTCTTTTAACTAGTCTATTACGCCTATAAGTTGAGGTGACATTTCCATATTCATCAAAACCTATATTATATTTTGCCGTTACAGAATCAACAGAGGGATCTAGAGTTTCCTTTAAATTTTTGAATTTCTCTACATCTTCAGGTAACAAAATATCATCAGCATCTAGCCAAAGAATATAATCTTTAGTAGCTTTGCTAAAAGAAAAGTTCCTCGCAGCAGAAAAATCATCAATCCACTGAAAATCATAAACCTTTGAGGTGTAGTTATTAACGATTTCTTTAGTTTTATCATGGGAGCCAGTATCAACAATTATTATTTCATCAACTATATCTTTTACTGATTCTAAGCAGTTTGCTATTGAATCTTCTTCATCTTTAACTATCATACAAAGACTAATAGTTATCAAATAATCACCTTCTTTAAAGTTTTACACTATATAATATGGCAACAAAAATATTTTGATACAGGCCTTACCTTAATAAAAAAAGATTGCCTGCCTAGATAAAGACAGACAACCTCATTTATAATTTTAATTATCCAAAGATAACTATATTTAGTGCTCTAGTATTAGCAGTAACACTAGAAATATTAGTACTAGTAATTGTAATTACAATAGTATAAGTGAACGTACCGGCTCCAGGAGTATCAGTCCAAGTGAGGTTAGGAACCTCAGTTAGCGATCTACTAACAGCGAGAGAAAGATTATCAGAATTATCAATTGTTATTACAGCAATAGAACTTGCACCACGGAATAGCTCATATCTAATTGTATAAGAATAAGTTACTAGTGCTGCGGCTGTGACAATATCAATTTCTGCCATTGAATCTAATTTTAAAGTTTGACTAGCAGTAGTAGTAACTTGTCGAGAAAGAATAGTTGTTGGAGTAACAAGAGAAAGTGCTAATGAAGTGCTTGCCATTGTAGGAACTAATGCGCTTCCAGATCCAGTAGCACCGGTATCTCCAGTAGCACCAGTAGCTCCGGTAGCACCAGTAATACCAGTAGCACCGGTTACGCCAGTAGTTCCAGTTACACCAGTAGCTCCAGTAGTTCCAGTAGTTCCAGTAATTCCAGTAATTCCAGTAGCACCAGTAACTCCAGTAGCGCCAGTGTCACCAGTAACGCCAGTAGCCCCAGTAATTCCAGTGTCTCCGGTAACTCCAGTATCACCGGTAGTTCCAGTAACACCTGTAGCGCCTGTGACTCCAGTATCACCGGTAGCACCAGTAATTCCTGTAGCGCCAGTATCACCGGTAGTTCCAGTTACACCAGTAGCTCCAGTGTCACCAGTAGTTCCGGTTACGCCAG
>NZ_CAURTC010000017.1:0-68359 GCF_963527835.1 uncultured Clostridium sp.
GTAAATATCCTGAATCGTATAAACCAACTATGGATGATGGAAGCACAGATGATTTGACTGTAGAACTCATTTTTGAGGTGAATAATTCATCAGTAATAAATTTAAAAATAGATCCATTAGTAACTACAGCTAGTATGAAGGATTTAAAAAATCTAGAAACTAAAATAAATAAAAAAATAGAAGATATAACTGAACAATTGAAAGATATTGCGAACGATAGTTATCCAATAGTAGAAGCAACTGGAACTAATGCCTACGTAGGTTCTACAGCTAGAATAACTAAACTAAGTAAAGGTACAAGATGTACTTTGTTTGTAGCTACAGATTCTACTGGTAATTGTAGTTTGAATTTAAACAATTATGGAATAAAAAACATTAAAGATAGCTTTGGAAATATAGTTACTAATCTTAAAGCTAATATTCCATATAATTTATGCTATAATGGCATGGATTTTATATTACAGGGTAAAGGAGGTGGTGGAAACCTAATCCCTAAATATCTATTACAAGGCTACTATGGAGATGGAGATAGTGGAAGAGTAGATGGTGCTATGGTTAATAGAGGTACACCAGTTGTAAATCTAAATTGTGGTGGAACATTTAATTTACAGGAAGGTTATTATAGTGGAGGACAGGCAATTGCTAATAGTTTATCTAGTCAAACCCCTGGCAATGCTACAGCAGCACAAATATTAAGTGGATTTAGTGCTTGGGTAAATGGAAGTAAGGTAAATGGAAGTGCTACGATAGAAAGCTTAGGTGCTAGTAGGTTCGAATCAGGAACTATTAGCGGTGCTAATAAACAAACAATTAATTTAGGATTTACTCCTAATTTAATATTAGTAAGTAGTTATAGAGATGGAGGTGGAGGTGGAAGTGATACACGTGGACTTTATTTAAAAGATACAACTAAAAAACTCTATAATTACGCTTATGCGCTTACTATAGGTGGTATGGGGCTTCATGAAATTGGAAGTTCTTCTTGGGAGAATATAGAGGGCAGTCAATTTAGTGAAATCTCTGCCTCTTATAACCAAAGAATTGAGATTATAGATAATGGGTTTATAATTATAGCAGGTAATATAAAGAACGTTAATCACTGGATGGCTTTGAAAATATAATTAAAGAGAGGTGATAAAATGAAAATTTTAGCAGTATATGATTCTAAAGGACAACTTATATTTACTCAAACTAATGCTACAGATAAATATAAATGTCTAGTAGAAGATGTCGAGGAAAATAAAGAAATAATAGGAGTAGACTTAGAAACTAATAGGCTTATCCTTACAGATAGACTTGCAACTACAGAAGAAAAAGAACAACTTAAGAGAGAATTAGAAGCTAAGAATATAGAACTAGAGAAGAAAAATAAAGAATTAGAGATTAAAAATCAAGAGTTAGTTTCTAAAAATACTTATTTAGAAACTAAAGAAAATGAAAATATTAAATTAACAGATAAAGTTATCGAGCTTACAGCTAAAAACTTAATAAATCAATAGGAGGTACAATTTATGTTTGAAACTTGTAAAAAACAATATGAAAGAAAAATTGAGAGAGGATTATTAACAACTGAATATGTTGAAAAACAAAAGGTTTATATAGGCATATTCTTAATGAATGAGTTACTTATACAAGAACAATATCAAGAAATTTTAGAATTATTAACAGTTAATGTTAAAGCAGAAGATAAGGAAGTTTAGTTCGCAATAGGAATATAGGATAAATAATATTAAGGCAATAGATCAGCACCAGTAAGGTGTTTTTTTTATTGCCTATAAAACAAAGAGTTAAAAGAAACTATATGATAGAAAGTAAAAATTTACTAAATTTCTTAGATATAAAGGAATTTGTATTACGATTGTTGTTGGATTTTACTATATATGAAGTTAAAATAATTTATGGACGCGTTCAATAATGGGAATAAGGGAGAAATAATAGAATGAAAAACTATTTAAAAAAATTTAGTATAGTATTATTAATGCTGTTAACATTTATAGGGATAGGAGCAATTCAGCATGGAACTGTAGCTAATGCAGCAACACTAGGAAAGCAACTGAGTAAACCAGAAGATGGGTGGAACAGATATAGCGATTCCGATAAAAATTTATCTTATAAAGGGTTTTATTTATTTGATGAAAGCACTCGTATATTAGATATGACGAATAATAGGAGTATGGCTTCTTCTGATGGAAATATAAAATTTAGATTTTTTGGAGAAAAGATAAGAATTTTAAGTTGTACTTTTAACAATAGAAATGATCATGTAGAAATAATAATAGATGGAATATCAGAAAAATTTAGAACAGATTATCCAACATCTAATTATGGAAGCATGTTAGTTTATCAAAATTTATCGCTTTCTAAAGAAATGCATGATGTTGAAATAAAAGTAACTAGTGAACCTAATAAAGGGGAATTCTTTTTTGATGGATTAGATATAGATAAAGATGGATATTTAGTATCTTTTCAAGATGAGTCAATATCATTAGATAGCTCATCATTAAGCTTAAAGCAATATAGTTCAAAAAAATTAACAGCAACAACTACGCCATCAGCATTAGAGATAGGATGGTCAAGTTCAGATGAAACAATTGCTACAGTAGATTCTAATGGAAATGTTAAAGCTATAAAAGAAGGACAAGTAACAATAACAGCGCAAATTAAAGAAACAGATATAAAAGCTATTTGTGAAGTTACTGTTACAAAAGATGTTGTTGATCCAGATCAACCTGAAATAACTTCAGATAAAATATTAAATGTAGATCCAGAAAAAGATAGAATAAAATTAAAAGAAGCTGTAACTGCAAATATAGTAATTGATAATATAAAAGAAATAGCAGCGGAAGATATGTTAATAAAATACGACAACACTAAATTAAAATTCTTAAGTATGGATGAAGTTGATGGAATAAAATTGGTAAAAGGTAATGAGAACAATGGAGAATTAAGAATAATTGTTGCAAGTAAGGGGTTAGCTAATATTGCTAATAATAAAAAGATATTATTAAAACTTAATTTCCAAGGTATAGCACAAGGAGAAGCTTTAGTTGACATAACTAAAGGTAAGATTTCTGATGGTATAGAAATGGAAAGAGATTTAACAGAAAATCAATGTGGAGAAGCAACGATAATTATAGAAGATGAAACTTTTTTAGATGTTAATAATGATGGGGTTTTTACTCTTTTGGATTTAGCAATTGATGCAAGACATTATGGAGAAGATCCAGCAAGTCTTCCTCAATATAATACAGATATTGTTATAAACCAAGCAATAGATAATGATGATCTATTAAAGATTGGTGAATATATGCTTGCTAATCCAGATTATGAATTAAAATAATTATTAAAAATAAAAGGAGAAAAAATATCTATGAGAATTTTCTATAAAAGAATAATTGTAATGTTCGTAATGGTATTAACTATTATGAGCATAGGAATAATGAAAAATGAAATTGTAGCTAATGCAGCAACTGTTGGACAACAATTAACTCAACCAGAAGAGGGTTGGAGAAGATTTGATGATACTGATAGTAATATAACATATAGTTCTAATATAAAAGCTTCTAAAGAAAGTGGAAATTACATGAGCACATATCATGGTGTCTGTAAAACAAAATTAGGAGAAACAATAAAGTTTAATTTTACTGGTGACAAAATTAGATTAATTGGTTTAATATCATCTAATTATACTCATAAAATTAAAATAGAAATAGATGGACAGGAAGATTATTTCGATTCAAATTTAAATTCAACTAAATATAATGATACTTTCTCAGCTGTTATGTATTCCAAAGAAAATCTATCTGAAGGAATCCACTGTGCTGTAATAACACATATAGAGTATATAGAAAATCCATTAACATATGATTTTAGACTTGATGCTATAGATATCGATGAAAATGGAGAACTGTTACCATATGAGGAAATAGAAACTCCAGAAGAACCTAATTATTCAGATAAAACTGGAGCAATATTAATAATAAACTTAGTAGATGGAGAAACAAAAGTATATGATGTATCGAGTTCAGAAGTTAAGAAGTTTCTAGAATGGTATGATGATAATGATACTCAAACATATAAATTTAAAAAAGAAGTTAATTCAAAAATATCAATAAATGAATATGTTGTACATGATAAAATAACAATGTTTGAAGTAAGAAAATATTAATATAAAAGCTTATAAAAGGCACTTACGAAATGTAGGTGTCTTTTCTTATATACAAAATTAAGGAAGGTGTTATATGGAAAATGAAGTAATTAAAACAATAGTAAGTCAAGGTGTATGGGCAGTATTATTTGTATGGCTCTTAATGGACACTAGAAAAGAGAGTAAAACTAGAGAAGAAAGACTTCAAACTATAATTAATAAGAATCAAGAGGTTATTGGAGAATTAGCAGAAAAGTTTGATGTAGTTGAGAATATAGAGAGTGATGTTAAGGAAATTAAAATAAAATTAGATGTGAAAGAGGGAATATAAAATGGATTATACAAATTTAGTACAATTTATACCAGAAAGCTTATTTATAGTTGTTGCAGCTATATATGTTGTAGGAATGTTTCTTAAAAAATTAGACAGCATACCAGACAAATATATAACAAGTATATTAATGCTGTTTGGTATTACTTTTGCAGTACTCTTAAGTATTATAAATGCACAAGTTAAGGTTACATTAGATGTAATTGTAAATGGAGTATTACAAGGTGTATTGTGTTGGGGAGTGGCTGTAGGACTAAATCAAACAGGGAAACAATTAAATAAACAAGAGTAATTTAGGTAGCGTTTAATGCTACCTTTTTTCTTTATATTAATAGAAGGAGGAATGTAAAATGTCTAATTGGAAATGGTGTGTTGAGGATTCAGATGGAAAAGTCATAAAAGGTTGGTATGAGGACAATGGAACTTGGTACTACTTAAAGGACAATGGAACAATGGCTACTGGCTGGATAAAGGACAAGGATGGTCGCTGGTATTACTTAGATTCTAATGGAGCTATGAAAACAGGCTGGTTAAAAGATAAAGATAAATGGTGTTACTTAGAGCCTAATTCTACTGGTTACAAAGGAGAAATGTATGGTAATTGTACTAAAATAATTGATGGTAAAGAATATACTTTTGATTCTACTGGTGCATGGATAGAGGAAACCACCCTCGTTAGTGAATCTTTAATAGAATTTATTAAAGGTTGGGAGGATTTCTTTGAACGTGCTTATTATGATGGATATGGTAAAACAGATACATATCTAACAATAGGCTACGGTACAACTAAAGCTGCTAACCCATCTGCTTTTCCTAAAGGCATTGAATCTACTTGTACTAAAGAACAGGCTACTACATGGTTAAAAGATGAAATAGATAAATGTGCTAATAAAATTAAAAATGCATTAGGTAGCATACAAATATCACAAAATCGTTTTGATTGCATGGTAGATATAGCTTATAATGCAGGAACAGGATCTTTAATTGGAGGAAACACATGGAAAGCATTAGTTAGTGGAAATCAAGATGCTATAGAAACATATGTAATGCAATGGAATAAAGCCAATGGTAAATACAGTGAAGGATTAAATAAAAGATGTAGAGCTAGAGTTAATATGGCTCTATATGAAATATATAATTCAGAGCATTAAATAATTAAATATGTTATAATATGTGTGGCTAAATTACACATAAAATTAGAAAACGAAGGGTAGTAGATAGGAGAAATCTTGTTTGTTACCTTTTTTCTTTTTATTTCATGGAAAACTTGTCCATTTTATAGAAATATTATACAATAAAAAAGACCCAAATTATGAAATTTTAGTTCAAAGGGTTCAATGCTATTATAAAGTATTAATATATCTGAATATAACTTATTGTTGATTAAATATGAAAAAGAGAGGTTGGTTTTGTATGGAATTTGAAATTAAGGAAAAGGAAATTTTAAATAAAATAGGAGTAGATGTTTTCTCAGAAAATAGAAATTATTGGTTTGTTAGAACTCAAAAAGGAACATATTATGAAGATTTTTTAAATGATAATTTTATTGGAATAGAGTGGGATAAAATTAGTAATATAAAAGAAATAAAAAATAGTAATGAAGAGGATTTAAAAGTTGAGGTGAATAAACAATACCCTGAATTAGAACGTCCAGGCTATGTGTCTGCCCAAATATACAAGTTTTGTAATTCAATGAAATCAGGAGATATAGTTTTGATTCCAAGCAAAGATTCAAAGTGGATAAGCTTTGGTGAAATCGTAGAAGATGATATTTATTTATATGAAGAGGACCAAATTGATTTTCAATATTTATTGGATGAATTTTATGATGAATCTGATGAGGTGTGTGATAAAACATTATTACTTAAAAGAAGAAAAATAAAATGGATAAAAACGGTAAAAAGAACGGAGTTAGATCCTTATTTATATAGCATAATATATTCACATAATGCTATTGTTGATGCTAAACCATATAGTATTTTTATTGATAGAACATTATCAAGATTTTATATAAAAGGCAATGAGGCTTATTATACATATAAAGTAAACAAAAAGCAAAATATACCATATAATGATGTATTAAGTTTTTTAAATAATAATAATAAATTAATAGAATATATAAGCAGTAAATCAGAGAAAACTAAAATAGATATCAATGACTTAGTATTAAAAATTAATGTTCAATCCAAAGGACCAATTCAACTAAAGGGAACAGTTAAAAATATATTAATTATAGGACTTATAACTGGAGCATTATTTGGAGTTGATATGAATATAGAAGCATTTGGACTAAAATATGGATTGAAAACTGATGGATTACCTAAATTGATTACTAATATAATGGAAACATATGATAAAATTAAAGATGATAAAGAAAATAGGGATTTGCAATCAATAATTGAAAACTTAGAAAAGGACAAAGAAAAATTAGAAATAGAATTAGCAGCAGATGAAAGCATTAATAATTAGGAAAATTAAAATAGAGAGCAATTGCTCTCTATAAATTATAATCATAAAATTGGATTTATTGTTATGAATTTTAATATTACTATTATACTAGTGAGTAAGCTTAATAAATCGCTAATATATATTTTCTTTAAAATTAAATAATCATTTTTTAGAAAAGTTTTATTAAATACAAATTTAAAAAGGAAGTAAAACAAAGAAAAAACAATCATAAATGTACCTAATTCAGATAAAAAATTTATTAAACTGGAAAAATACATTTAAAATCACCTCCTTTTATTAATTATAATTATAAATCATCAATTAAAATAATCAATACTATTTGTAATATTATATTCAATTGTTGCGTCAAATTTTACTAATTAAACATAAATTTATAAGCAGTAGGTAAAGAAGTTAATCTTACTTACTGCTTTGTTTTTATTTAACTAAAGTTAAAACTCCATTTTCATCTGCATGATACTTAGTTTGGTTATTACTATAATAGTCTATATAATATCCGTTAGTTAATAAAGAGCCATCTTTATTTATATAATATTTTTTATTATTATCTGAATTTTCGATTATATGATTTACTACCATATTACCATCTGTATTTATATAATACCAAGTTCCGTTTATATTAGCCCAAGCATTACAATAACCTTGATGAAAATCGGGGGTAGCTAAGCACCAATAGGGAGAACGGAATCCCCATTGAGAAGAATCTGCATTTACTGTTTGTGGATTTGAAATATAAATTGTATTACTTATAGTACTAGAACCTGTATTTCTATTTCTTTGCATTAAATCCCATTTGGTTTCCCATTCAGTAGCAGAAGCAGGAACGCTAAATAAACTTGCTCCTAACAATAATACACTAAAAATCTTAATTAATCTTTTTTTCATATTTATCACCTCTAGATATTTCTTTATCAAATTATTACATTTTAAAAATATTTTGTCAAATTATGGACAGACATAAAATAAAAATGCTTACCAAAAATAAGCAAATACATAAATCTATTCTAATAAAACTCTTTTGCAATATTATCACCTCATAGAAATTATTAACATAATATGGTAATATTATTCTTAGAGGTGGTTATATGAAGTTAACAAGGTTTCAAAAAGATTTTTTAGAAAAGACAGAACTATTTTTAAATAAAAATAACTTAATTGAGGATGAACACTATTCTGTATTTTTTAATGAAATAGTAGATTTAAAAACAAGAAATAACGAGATAAAATTATTGCTACAATTAAAAAATGATAAAGAAGTAGTCAAACAGTTAAAAAATATTGGATGGAATATAGAGCATAAATACTATTCAGATGGACAAGTATCGTTATATTCCAATAGAGATTTAAAGAACGATTATGGGAATATAGAAATGATACAGCTATCTTATTAGTTATCTAGGAGAATATTATGAGTGTTAAAAATAGACTATTAGAAATAAGATTAAATTTAGGATATAAAAAGCAAAAAGATTTTGCGGAATATTTAGGTTTTAAACAACCACAATATAATAAATTAGAAAATAATGTATCACAATTAACATTAGATCAATTGTTCTTAGTAGCAAGAAAATTAAAAATAAATATAAATGATATTGTTTTTTATGAGGATGAGTAGAAATATTCATCCTCATAATTTTTTATATAAATTTATAATTTTTTATTCTAATTTAGGTAATTTTTATTCTTTTAGAGCATATATTGAACTATAAGATTAATTAAAAGGAGATAAATTTATGCAAAGATATACAAATTTGAAGAATGCAATTTCAATTCATGGACTTGATATTGGAAATGCAACATTAATTAATTCAGATGGTTTAATATTGGATGCAAAGATTACAACAATAGAGCCAGTAAAAGAAATAGATAAAATAGTTATTGATGGGAAAACTTATTACTTAGGATATGGAAGTTATGATACAACATTTAGAAAAATTGAAAAAGAACATTATCTTGATATGATGTATGGATTATTAGCATTAACTACAAAAACAGTATACAACTATGTAGGATTAGGCTTGCCATTAGGACAATATAAGGCTGATAGAGAAAATTTGATAGATTTAGTTTTATCTAATGATAATAGAATAATTAAGGTAAATGATGAACTTGAAAAATCAATAGTAATAAAAGATGTTGAGGTATTTCCAGAAGGTGTTTCAACACTAAAAGATGATGAAGAATGTATTGTCATAGATGTTGGTGGTGGAACTACTGATTGCGGTTTAGTAGTTAATGAACATGGAAAAAGAAAGGTTCTTAATCCTATTAGTATACCAAAAGGTACTATTAAATTATATGATAAATTTGCTAATAAACTAATTAGCAAAGGATTAGATGTAACTTTGGAAGATGCAGAAAGAATTTTAAATAGAGGATACCTATATCAGCAAGGAACAGATGATATTAATTTTGCCATGTATGAATATGAAGAATTTGTTGAAAACTTAATTAGCAAATTACAACTTAATTACAATCTAAAAATTTATCCAATATCTATAACTGGTGGAGGTGGAGAAATTCTTTATAATCAATTAAAAAAAAGATTTAGAAATATAAGACTTCAACCTAGCCCTATTAAAGCAAATGCTAATGCTTATTATGAATTGGGGTGTTCAATATGGCAGTAGTTAAACCTGTTAGTTTTAAAAATAAAGAACATGATCTTCTGGAATTTATAGGTGAAAGAGATTTTAGTTACTATGTTAAAAATCTTATTAGAAAAGATATGGAGCAACAAGAAACAAAAACAGAACAAATTAGGCCTAAAAAGAAGAGAAATGTTAATTTTGATATATAAAAAAGCCTACCTGACGAATAGGTAGACTTAGGCTATATCACAGCTTCAGATAGCACTTATCTTTGAGTCTACTGCGTAGCCACGAAAGAACGCACTACAGTAGCAGTGTATGAGTTCAAAAAATGAAATAGAACTATTTTTAGTTAATTTTATAAATATTAATAATTTTTTAATATTTACATGCATAAATTTTTAATTAATTCTAGTGCTATATAAACTCCTGAAGATATAAAAAGAAATTCCATGATAACATCTCCTTACTTTTATATCTAAGAGTTTAACCAAAAAATAATTTTAATATACAGGAGGAAAATATATGTTCTCAAAAAAGATAACTTATACATTAGAAGAATTTAAAAATTATACGAAATTAACACAAGTAGAAAAAATAATATACGATTTTTCTAAAGAATTAGATAGAATCCAATTTAATTATAGTAAACATGAAAAATTATATAGAACACTTACGCTTATGTTAGCATCATTACTATTTTTTGAAAAAGCGACATATGCTAGCGCTCCAAGTACAGGATACCCAGAAATTGATGAAGGTGGATGGATAATTGTAAGTGGAATTCAAGCATGTATATTTTGGGTATCTTTAATGTATTCTTTACGTGCATTGTTTCTTATGACAATCAAAGGAGAAGGTGATTTTAAAAACGCTTTTTTAGGTATTTTGATTTGTGCAGCTGATTATGGAATACCATCAATTTTTGCTAAAATACCTGGACTTTTTAAATTTTAGTTGGGAGAGGGAGGAAACATTTATGGAAGAAATTAAAGAATTTTGTATTGTTACTAAAGATTTTTTTATTAATGCTGGAAAGGGAATTTTCTATATTACCCATCCTAAAGATTTGGGATTATTAATTTGGAATGGATGCGTATATAACAGTTTTATGATTTGCACTATAATATGCTTAACTTCTCTTATAATCTATATGTGTGGTAATAAAAAGGCTAAATTAGGAGTAACAGGAAGCTTTTTTGTTTATATATTAATACACATGCTTAATGCAATATTCTAAAAAGGAGATAATATATGTTTAAAAGAGAGCAAACAATGAAATTAAGTGATTATTTTGAACTTAAGAATCCTAAATATTCTACTTTACAAATAATTCCCCATAGTTCTAACAGAAATTATGATACTGAGATATTAGTACAAACAATATCTTCTATATATAAATTACCATATCAACACTTAAAAAGAGAAATTAACGAAAACAAAAAATTTAAATTCACATTTGAATTGCCTGAAAAAGCTAGTTTTATATTATCAATATCGAAAGACGATTGTAAATTTTATTTAGTTGTTCCTGAAAGGTATAAGAATTTATTTATTGAAAAATGTACAGATGTTTGGAATAGAGCGACAATTAATGAGGTTAATCCACTTCTGAATTTGGAAGGTGAAAAATATGAATTACATTATAAAAAAGAAGATCCTTTAAGCTTAAAAGTTAATAAAAAAACTAATGAACCACTTTCAAATATATTGTCTGTTAAAGATATTATGGATGGTGAAGATAAAATAAATATATTATATAATTTCATTCCTATAAGCCAAAATCGTTGGAAAGGAATTTACAAAGAAACTATAAAACATATTAATAATGGAATACCTATTGATAAAGAAAAATATACAATATCATTTTTTATTAGAATATTTTTTATAGGAGTAATTAAAGGTGTTGATTTTGCTTTTGATTTACTAAATGATTTTTTCGGAGATGGAAATTCAAATGTGAATAATGAAGCTGCAATTACAAGAACGTATACTTCAGATGAATTATCTAAAAATACTAAGAAAAAAGAAAATGCTACAGTTATAGGAACTCAAATTATAGTTAGTAGTAATAGTGTGGATAAAACAAGACAATGCAATAATGCTATTTCAACATGTGAAAGTTACAAGGCAATTAATGAAGACAATTCATTAGTTTATAAAAAAATTAATAATAACGTTCCGATAAATATTGAAAAGCATGTTATAGATAAAATTACAGTTAATAAAATGAGTACATTAGAATGTAATAATTTAATACAGATACCAGGAAGAGATTTATTAGACAAATATAAAATCAAAAGCAAAGTACAAGTATTAGAAAACCCAATTCCTGAAGAACTTAAAAATGGAAATATATCTATAGGGGAGAATACATGTAAAGGTAATAAACAAGATGCATTTTTACCTAAAGATTATAACTTTGCTAATTTAGCACTACTATTATTATCCCCACAAGGTGGAGGAAAAACTACGCTTATAGGGAATATTGTAAGTAGTGCTAATAAAGCAAAAGAAGCTAATATAGTAATGGACTATATTAAAAATTGTGAATTGGCTGAAAGCATAAAAAAAGTAGTTAATCCTTCAGATATAATAGAAATAGATCTTTCTAATGAACAATATTTTCAAGCTTTATCATTTAATGAAATAAATTATACTGGTACAAGTGAATTTGAAATGTTTGAGGTTGCTAATATGAAAGCAGAACAAACTTTAGCCTTTATAGATGCAGCTAATAGTGATGGAATTGCCTTGACTGGTAAAATGAGAAGATATCTTTCAGCTGCAGCTAACATAGTTTATCTTCATAATAATACATCCATTGGTGATGTTATAAAATGCCTAAATAAATATCAAAAAAGAATTGAGTATGTTGCTTGGGCTAGAGAAAATATTTCTACACAAGGTTTAGAATATCTTGAAGATATGTTGGATTCACTTGATGAACTTAATGAAGTTGAGAAAGATGTTGATAAAAAGACTAAGGAAGTTCTAAGATGTGAGATTGTTGGAACTAAAGACTCAAAAATAGAAGGTATATTAGATAGAGTTAATTTGATTCAGGAAAATATATACCTTAAGTATATGCTTAATATGAAGGCAGATAATAACATAAACTTTGTAAAAGCAATGGAAGAAGGCAAGACTCTTCTTATAAAAATGCCTGAGCATAAGTTTAATAATACTATGGTGAAAAATGTATTAATAACCTTCTTTACATCTAAAATTATTTTAGCGACAAAGCTTAGAGGAGCTCTTCATGAACAGCCTTCGAGATGCAATGTTTTTTATGATGAGATATATCAAGCTCCTACTGCTGAAAATATAATATGTAATGTATTAAGCCAACTTAGAAAATTTGGTACTAAAATTGTAATATCAGCACACTATATGGATCAATTATCAAATAAGCTTAAAGGTGAAATAAAAGCTTCCGGATCTTCATATATGTTACTTCAAGGAGCAGATAAAAAGAATTTTGATGAATTAAAAGAAGAACTATTCCCGTATGAATTAGAAGATTTATTAAAATTAGAGCAATTCAATAGCTTGAATCTAATAAGATATAAGAATGGCTATGCTAAATTTATAACAAAATTGCCTAAGCCTATAGAGAAACAATGATAATAAAATACTGTATAATGTGTTTTATCTTTGGATTTACTGGGAATAAGTTGTTTGGTAAAAAGAAAAATACAAACAATAGTATAATAATTGCTTGCAAAATTACTATACTATTATTAATAATAAATGTGTTTTTTAGTATAATTTAAAATAGGACCAGGATTAATATTCCTGGTCTTTTCTTTTTTAACATATTAGCTTCCTTTTTAAATAACATTTAATCATCACTTTTTATCTTATAATGATCTTTTATAATTTTTGCTACCATTTTACTAATGCTTCTATCCTCGTATTCAGCTTCTTTTTCTAGTTTTTCATATACTTTTTTAGGAATTACAGAAGTAATTCTTGTATTTTCTTTTTTAATCATAGTGCATCACCCCTACATTGTAAGTATATAAAAAGTGATGCACTACGTATCAAAAGTGAGGAACAGTGCTACACTTTTGATACGTAAATCTTTTTAAAATTCTTGTATTTAATTTTTATTACATAGCTGGAATTTTATTTTCTCAACAAAATACAAATATATTTGCAAATGTTCAATATCTAATTGCTGAGATAACTTTAAAATTAGTTTTACATTAGGATTGCAAAGTTCAGGATGTTTTTCTAATTGACATACGGTACTTTTACTAACATTAAGTAATAATGCTAATTCTTCTTGAGTAAATTTTTTATCTTTTCTCTTTTGTTTTAACATAGAATCACCTCATCAAAAGTAACACACAATTTATTATACATAATTCTACAGAATATATTATACTCCTTCTATGCTTTAATATAATGTTTTATATTTATTTTAGAAAGATAAATTTCAGAATATCTTATTTTTTTACGACAAAAATAGATTCTGTTAACAAATTTATTTTTAAAGGATTAAAAAATAAATATAAAAAAACTATAAAATGACAATTAATTTATAAATACATTTAATATCTACATTTTATACGCTAGTTATTATTTGCATAAAATTGGAATAGTCAGAAGATGTCGAAAGTTTAGTGGTACTAAACTTTTTTTGATGTATAATAAGTCCTGTAAAGGAAATTAAGTGCGCTAAAAATAAGTTGATATATCAACCTCTAATTCAAAGGGGTAAAAATATGGAAGATAATAAAACAATAAAAGATAAAAATAGTTATATGAGCAAAAATGAAGAAAAATTTTATAAATTATTATTGAAACTACAAAGAAAAATTGTATTATTATAAGTATAAGATTATTTAATTTATCTAAATATATTGTATAATGCAGAAAGATAAATAATCATGTTATTTTATTAGCATAGGATCAGCAAGTTTTTATATAGGTCTTGGATATTCTATAAATGCTTTGGTTATTATTGGTTGTGGAATAAAAGTTGCACACGCTATAGGTGAGAAAGATGATAAAAATATAAAAGAATATATAAATGCAGGACTTTTAATTAATTTAATAATTGGATTTATTTTCATGTTATCTATGATATTTTTAGGGAAGAATTTTATAAATTATTTAAATTTAAATAATCCAATTGTTGAAAGCGATTCATATACATATTTATTAATAAGTGGACCAACTATGCTTATTGCCTTCTTTAATTTATTGTATGCGAGAATACTGGGGAGCTTTGGCAATAACAAGTTAGCCTTTAATATAAATGCAATAGGAATAATTATAAATATCATTTTAGATCCAATACTTATTTATACATTTAAATTAGGAGTACTTGGAGCGGCATTAGCCACTTTAGTTGCTAACATAGTTATGTTTTTAATATATATTTTCAAATGCAAGGAAATTTTAAAATATAATTTTAAATATAAACTGGATTATAAAAAAGTAATAGAGATAGTAAGACTGGGTTTCCCAATGTCTCTTCAAAGAGTATTATTTACTATTATAAATATAGTACTTGCGCGAATTATAAGCAGATTTGGAACAGATGCAATAGCTGCTCAAAAAATAGGTCTTCAAATAGAATCTATAACTTATATGGTTATAGGCGGATTAAATGGAGCTATTTCTAGTTTTACAGGTCAAAACTTTGGAGCAAAAAAATATAATAGAATAAATGAAGGATATAATACTGCACTTAAGATAGGAATCACATATTCATTTATAATGACTGTATTATTTTTGTTTTTTAATATACCAATAATTAAGTTATTTATTAGAGATGAAGCTACAATAATTATAAGCTCATCCTATCTTAAAATTATTGCTTTTTCACAAATTTTCAGCACAATAGAAATGGTGTCTAATGGATTGTTTACAGGGGTAGGAAAACCTAAAATACCAGCAATTATTAGCATAGTATTTACTGTTTTAAGAATACCCATGGCACTTATCTTTATAGAAAAATTTGGACTGAATGGAGTTTGGATTAGTATAGCACTATCTAGTATTTTAAAAGGTACAATGGCATATTTACTGTACATGTTAAAGGTAAGAAAGGAATTTAGCGATGTTAAAGTATATTAAGGAAAAGGTTACTATCAATCAACTGCTAAAAGCAAATTATGGAATTGAAAGAGAAATGTTAAGAGTTAATGAAAAAGGAAAGCTATCTTTAAAGGAACATCCAAAAGTTTTTGGAGATAAGATAAATAATCCTTATATAACTACTGACTTTTCAGAAAGTCAAATAGAAATGATAACTCCAGTATTTGATACTGTAGAAAAAGTTCATAAATTTATAAGTTCACTTTATGATATTGTATCTCAAGAAATTGGAGATGAATATTTATGGCCACAATCTATGCCATGCTTAATTCCTGATGGAAGTGAAATACCTATTGCTAAATATAATGAAGGCTCTAAAGGAAAAGAAGCAAAACACTACAGAGAAAAATTAATACACAGATATGGAGGAAAAAAACAACTTATTTCTGGCATACATTATAACTTTTCATTTAATGAGGAACTAATAAAAAGCTTATATAAAGAGTATGGGGTAAAAGGTACTTATAAAACTTTTAAAAACAATATTTATCTAAAAGTTGCAAGAAATTATCTTAGATACAGATGGCTAATAATATATCTTTTAGGAGCAAGTCCTATTTTACATAGCACATACATTGAAAATAGTAAGAATGAATTTGAAAAAATAGGGATGGATACATTATCTAATAACGAAGCTACATCTTATAGAAGTGGAGAATATGGATATAGAAATAATATAGATTTATTTCCAAACTATTATAGTGTGGAAGGATATATTGAAAGCTTAAAATCATTTATAAATGATGGTATTATTGATAGTTATAAAGAATTATACAGTCAAATAAGATTAAAACCCAAGAACAATGATGATTTTTTAAATTCACTATTAAATGATGGAATAAACTATTTGGAGTATAGAACTATAGATATAAACCCATTTGAAAAGAGCGGGATAGCTTTAGATGATTTATATTTCCTTCAAATATTCAATATATTTTTATTAATAAAAGAAGAAAGTGACTATGAAACTTGGCAACAAGAAGCGTTGGAAAATCAAAATATTATATCAAATTTTGGACAAAGCAATGTTGAACTAAAAAGAGATGGAATATCTATATCAAGAGATACATGGGCTTTAAAATTATTAGAAGAGATTAAGAACTTAAATAGTGAACTTAAACTTGGAAAAGAGAATATGATAGATTCTATGATTAGTAAAGTTAATAATAGTAATCTTACATATTCATATAGGATACTTGAAAAAATAAAAAACGAAGGATATGTTAATGGCTTTTTAAACTTATCAGAGAAATATAAAGATGATGCATATAATAATAGATTTAAATTTGATGTATATGAAGATTTAGAATTATCTACTCAAATTTTGATAAAAGAGGCAGTAAAAAGAGGAATTAAATTTAATGTTATAGATAGAAGCGATAATTTTATTTCACTTCAAAAAGGCGAAAAGGTGGAGTATATAAAACAAGCAACTAAAACTTCAAAAGATAATTATGTTAGTGTTTTAATTATGGAAAATAAAGTGGTCACGAAAAAAGTACTTAAAGATAATGATATTAAAGTGCCAAAAGGAAGTGAATTTACTTCAATAGATAATGCAATAAGCATGATAGATGAATTTATAGATAAGCCAATAGTAATAAAGCCTAAATCCACTAATTTCGGCATAGGAATAGGTATATTCACAGAAAAATGTGATAAAGAAGATTTTATTTCAGCATTAAAAATAGCATTTAAGCATGATGACACAGTCTTAG
This sequence comes from uncultured Clostridium sp., assembly GCF_963527835.1. Classification (GTDB taxonomy): domain Bacteria; phylum Bacillota; class Clostridia; order Clostridiales; family Clostridiaceae; genus Clostridium. The sequence goes on from NZ_CAURTC010000017.1 coordinate 17,371, forward strand.
TAGAAGAATTTATAAGAGGAAAAGAATATAGATTTCTAGTAATAAATGATGAAGTGGCAGGTGTCTTACATAGGGTGCCAGCTAATGTTATTGGTGATGGTGCAAGTAGTATAAAAGATTTGGTAGAAACAAAAAATCAAGATCCATTAAGAGGATATCATTATAGAACACCATTAGAAAAAATAAATTTAGATGAAAATGTAAAATTATTTCTCAAACAACAAAATAAAGATTTTGATTATGTACCTAAAAAAGGTGAAACCATATATTTAAGAGAAAATTCCAATATAAGTACAGGTGGAGATAGCATAGATTATACTGATGACATATTAGAAAAGTTTAAAAATATAGCAGTAGAATGTGCAAAATCAGTAAATGCCAAAATATGTGGAGTTGATATGATCATAGAAGATTATAAAGATGAAAACTCAGCATATGCAATAATTGAGCTTAATTTTAACCCAGCAATACATATTCATTCTTATCCATATAAGGGTACAGAAAGAAATATAGCTGTAAAAATATTAGATCTATTAGGATTTATTTAAAGTAAATATAAAATCAGGCTTATGTTAATAGGAAATATTAATATGAAGTAAAAACAAAGTTAAATAGAATATGATGTGATATAAGAAGTTCTAAGATAATGAAACTTAGAACTTCTTTTTTTATACATTATAAAAAAAGAAATGTTATAATTATTAATAATAAATAGGATTGGTGCGTAAAATGGAGGAAATAAAATGGACGAGTTATTAGATATATATGATAAGAATGGTAAAAAAACTGGAGTCATTAAAAAAAGAGGAGCTGAGTTAAAAGAGGATGAATATAATTTTGCAATTGAATTATGGGTGGTAAATAGTAAAAATGAAATATTAATTCAAAAAAGAGCTTCATGTAGAAAAGTATTACCTAATGTTTGGGGAATGACTACAGGTTACATAAAAAGTGGAGAAGATACTAAAAATGGATGCATAAGAGAGGCTAAAGAGGAGATAGATTTAAAAATACTGAAAGAAGATTTTAATCTTATTTGCAATTTAATACATGGAAATACTATGTGGGACGTATTCGCAGTAAAAAAAGATTATGATATATCAAAAGCATCTTTGCAAAAAGAAGAGGTTAGTGAAGTTAAGTGGGTATCTGTAAATGAATTTAAAAGAATGGTTAATGAAGGCAAAGCATTTAAATATCCAGAAATATATGATATTTTAAATAAGATACAAGAACTGTTAATGGTATAAAATAAAAATAGAATATTAAGCAATAGATTATCGTAATCTATTAGTCAGCGTTGATATTGAGCTTAAAGCTATATTGCTTTTATATGTAGAGGTATTATTTAAAGCCTCTCGTCCCTTTTTAGTTGATTCTAAAGATTCAACTAATGTATCTTTCAAATTTTCTTGTGGATGTGGATTTTTATATATTGTTTCTATAGCATTTGAAAAGTCATCACCTAACACTGCATTTTCTAAATTTTTATTTAAATTGCTTATAAAATCAGTATCGGTGCTACTTTTATAAACATCAGTTTTTAAAAAAGGAATATGATTAACAGTATTATTATCTTTATTATTCATAAATTATTTTTAGTGAGACTGTATATTATAAGTAGAAAAATCTCACTAACTCCTCCTTTCTTACATTATTAGTAACTTTTAAATGTTTAATAACTTATTTGTATTTAGATAATATTATTTCTATTTAACATTTATAAATTTAGTATTTCTATAATAAAGATTTTAATTCTTTAATAAGTGTAATTTAAATAGTTAATTTAGATTATAATTCTATTCATAAAAGTTAATAATAAAGTTATAGTATTTATTAAAAATAAGAGGAATTCATATAGTTTTTTATTTTTAGAAATATAAAAATTTAACTTAGAGAATAACTTATATAAAAATGTAGTTTAAACAAAAGAGCTACAGTGAATTAATAAAATATAATATACTTATTATTTAAGTTATATATCTTAGGAGGAATTTTAATGAACTTATATATTGAAGAAGCACATGAAGTGTTATTTAAAAAAATTTTATGGTTTGAAAGTTTAGAAGAAGATATAATTAATTTAGCTGAAAATGAAGGTTTAGATATTGAACTTTTAATTAAAGATATAAATGAAGAGTATGGACCGAAACTTCCAAATCTTCCATTAGAAGAAATGGTTGATATAAATGATGTTAATGGATGGTTACAGGAAAAAATTATTTCAGCAGAAAAAAGAACAGCAGCATGGATTACAAGGATTATAAATAACAATAGTAATGCAAAGGATAAACTTGAAATGCTTTATAAAAATCAAGGAAAAAAAGCTGCTGAAGAATTGTTAGAAAAATGTATAGAGTTAAATACAGCTCCGCAAATATTTAATGGTGTATATGAATATATATTTGATGGTATACCAAGTGACAAAGTAAATGAGATTATTTCATCAAATGAAAATAAGGTTGAGTGGAAAAGAATAATATGTGTTCATGAAACCATATGGAACAAAGAACATGGAGACGTTAATTACTTTTATTATTTGAGAAGTAAATGGATAGAAGAATTTGTACATAATGCAAATAATAAATTTGAATATATAAAATCTAAAGATGGAATACAATCAATAGTAAAAAAAGATATATAAGATTAGTTAATCTTATAATTAAAAATAAAGCTTGTAATTTTTTCAAATACATATAGTTTATTTTTAAATTAAAATTAAATTACATAAAAATTTATAGGTAAAGTAAAAAACAGTAAGTAGATGTTTTATATTCTCAATTATAGGAACATTTTTATTATTTTAATTAATTACTATAAAGAGTGAGTATAATTAATACAATTACTGTTTTTTGTTATTGCTTAGAAGAAATATTTTGGATGATGATACACTGTCATATACAGTTATCAGTGGAATTATATTAAATTAGGTTAAAGTTTAATATTTTCAAAAATAGTTAGGGATATAATATTAAGAATCTTTTAAGAAATAACTAATATCTTTATAAGTTCTAGTTTATTATAATAAAGGTGTACTATATAAAGTAGTACACTTAATACAAGGAGGTAAGTATATGAGAAAATCTAAAATAATAGTTGCTTTAGGCGCGTTTGTAGTTATGACAGCACTGATTTGCATAGGCTCTAGTGATAAGATATACAAAAAACAAGTACATTTTAACACTACAGATGAAATATTAAATCAATTAGAAAATAATAAAACTATAGTATTTAATGAAAAAAGTGACTGGGTGGCTAGCAAACAATTTAGTGAGTGTCTTTCATTAAGAAAAAGAATTGCAGGATCAGCAATAGATTATGAAACTATTCGTAACATAGAAAAACAAGAATTAGATGAAGAAGAGATTAACTCAATAAAGAAGGAGTATATTGATGCTGCATCAAGATTATCCAATTATAAAATACAAGATAATATTAATGTGGTTAGGATTAAAGCGGATACACAGTATCCAAGGGCAAATTCTTTAAATAAACAGATGATAGATATGATATTAATAGATGAAGGTGAAGGGAAAGTAATAGATTATATTAGTATTTGGGATATAGATAAAGATGGAGAAATAAATAAGGAGAATCATAATGATAAAGGTTGATCCAAGGAGCAGTACTCCTATATATGAACAAGTTGAACTTAGAATTAAGGAATTAATTTTAAAGGGCGCTTTAAATGAAGGTGAAAAATTACCATCAGTTAGAGAATTATCATCGATATTAACTATAAATCCTAATACTATAAGTAAAGCTTACAGAGAATTAGAGAGAGAGGGCATTATAGAAACATTGAGGGGAAAGGGAACATTTATAACTCATAATATAAAATCAACTACTGACTCAAAAAAATTAGAGAAAATTAGAGAAGAATTAAAGAATTTAATTTTAGAGGCAAGTTATGTTTCAATAGACAAAGAGAAATTTTTAAATATAGTACAAGTAATATTTGATGAATTAGGAGGAAAAGATCGTGATTCAGGTAAATAATTTATCTTTTAAGATAGATGATAAAGAAATTTTAAAAGATATTAATTTAAATATAAATGAAGGAAAAATATTTGGGATAATTGGTCCTAATGGAGTAGGTAAATCTACTTTGCTTAGATGTTTAAGTGGAATTTATAAGACAAGTGAAGGTGAAGTAAAATACAATGATGAAAATGTATATGATAATCCAAAGGTTAAAGAAAATATTGGATTTGTAGCAGATGAAAATACTTTTTTCTATAATTTTAAAGTTAAGGAAGTTTTGAAATACTATAAGTATGCATATAAAAACTTTGATATTGATAGATTCAATGAATTAAATGAAATATTTAAATTGCCACTAAATAAATTTGTATTTCAATTTTCAAAGGGAATGAAAATGAGATTATCTTTAGCATTAGCATTTTCAATTAATGCAAAATATTTAATTTTGGATGAACCAACATCTGGACTTGATCCAATAGTAAAAAATAAGCTTTTAAAGATATTTATAGATGAAGTGGCTAATAATAATGCTACTATCATAATAAGCTCTCATCATCTTGGGGAATTAGAAAGAATATGTGATGAAGTTGCTATATTGGATGAAGGAAAAGTTTCGTATAAAAATTCTATTGAAAATATGAAAAATAAAATAAAGAAAATACAAGTAGCATTTGATAAACCAACATATGAAGAAGATTTAAATTTAAAAGGAATATTTAAGATATCTAAAGTGGGACGAGTATTTACAATTATAACTGATCAATATGATGAAGAATTCATAAAAGCTTTAAATAAGTTTAATCCATTGTTTATGGAAGAAATAGATTTAAGCTTAGAAGATATCTTTATTTACAAAGTAGATAAGGAGAATAACAATGAGAAGATATTTAAATAAGGCATTAATTTATCAATGGTTTAATTCAGCTAAGTTTGCAATAATTGCAGGAATACTTTTTTGGGGATTATATTCTAATGCTATAATCAGTGATGTACATTTGGGTGTATTAAATGATATTTCTAGATTAAATTCTAATGAATTTAGAACAGTAGGGTTTGAACAATATTTTATATTAGGATTAATATTTTTGGTTATTTATGTTTTAACTTTTGGAAACAATAAGCGTAATACAGAAATATTTTTATCAAGTGGTCCATATACAAGGAAGCAAATAAAATTCAATGAAGTGATTTGTTATATGATTACATTAGGACTTTTTGTTTTAACATATTTATATATAGCAAGTACATTTTATATTAGAAATATAGATAATTTTATAATTATTAGTGGATACTTTACCATAATTATGGTTGAATTAATAAAAGTTGTATTATTTGGAATAATAGGAATAATAGTTATGCTTACTATAGATTCTATGTTCTCTAATAATATGGTAGGAATAATGTTTATGATAATAATTCCTATTTCTTTCATCTTTTCTTTAGTTAGAAAATTTGATCATTATTATTATATGTGGATGAATAGAGTAATAGTAAAAGAACATACGAGTGAAGAATTAAATAGATTCAGTTCAGCTGGACTCTTTGAAGGTTATACATGCGCTGATCAAATTAGAATGAGAAATTTATTTATAGGGTCATGCATACTTATATTAATCATAGTAGTTTCTTTATTTATATTAAACTATGTTCAAAGAAAAAATTCTTTAGAAACCAATGTTGGATTCTTTGGTTCTACATGGAGTAAAAATGTAGTAATTGTCTATCTATCAATAGCATTTGGAATAATTTTAAGTGATTTAATACTAGGAAACTATAAAGAACGATTTACAGACTCTTATTATTTTGTAGAAAAGATATCTATTAATAACTATTTGACAAGTTTTGGAATAGACTTAGGATTATCAGCTATAGTAGGAATTATAATATATATGATAATTAAAAAAGTATCAAAGAAGTTAGCTTAAATTTTATTAAAGAAGGAGCTGTTGCAAGACAAAATGCAACACTCCTTTTTCAATGTAAAGGAATATATAAAACTTTTAAAGTTTGAAAAGCTGATAAAAGATAGCTTTAAGAAAATATTAGTTGAGAATTAAACGTTGAAAATTGAGGGTAATGGAATAAATTTCTTAGTGGAATTTTTAAATATATATTTTTAGAAAGCCAATAAGACCTTCTAACAAAACTTTCAATTCTTATTTGTACACTTTCAACTAAAAAAGACATGAAGTAGCTACGTTAACCCTATTAATTTATTATAACTCCTAGAATAAAAAAGCCTAAGTCCTAATATAAAAAATTATTTTCAAACAATAGAACACAAAATTTGAAGTTTGAATAATATATACTAAACGAAAGAATAGGAGTTGGTAAACATGTCAAAGAGATCTTGTGATTGTTGTAAATGCGAATGTTGTTGCAAACCATGTTGCAGACCATGCTGCACTTCATGTTGTAACCCATGTTGTAACCCATGCTGCAATCCATGCTGCAATGATGGATTCGGTGGAGGATTTGGTGGAGGATTCGGTGGAGGCTGTGGTAACGGCTTTGGCGGAGGCTTCGGTGGCTTCTGGTGGATCTGGATAATATTACTTCTATTTGGCGGTCTTGGCTGTGGAGGATTCGGCGGAGGCTGTGGAGGCTTAGGTAGAGGTTTCTGGTAATTCCTGATTTTTAGACAAATAGAGTAATAGTGACTCGTATTACAATGTCACTTTATTGTGTGAATAGAGGCAAATAAAGCCTCTATTTGCATATAATCTATTAAAATAATAAACCAGTTTCTTATGCTGATTCCTATTCTTCTTGAGAGGAAAGTATTAAGAAACTTAGGTTTATTATTTTTATTTATCATAATGAAAATTTTAATATGAATTAAGATTAGAATTATGGTATATTTATTAATGCAATATAAAAAATAATTTATATGCATTTAAGGTAATTTTACTTAGTATAGACTTATTAAAAAATTAAGTATTACTTAAATAAATGTTTATTTTATGGAGTTGATTAGTATTATGGAAGAAAGATTACAAAAATATATGGCAAGTTGTGGCGTAGCTTCAAGAAGAAAATGTGAAGAGATAATATTAAATGGTGAAGTTAAGGTTAATGGAGTAGTTATAACAGAACTTGGAACTAGAGTGAATCCTGTAGAGGATAAGATTGAATACAAAGGAAGTTTAATAACTAAGGAAGAAAATAAAGTTTATATAATTCTTAATAAACCTGAAGGATATATAACTTCTGCAAAGGATGAAAAGGGACGTAAAACAGTTTTAGACTTAGTTAAAGTTAATGAAAGAATATATCCTATAGGAAGATTAGATTATGATAGTTCAGGACTTATTTTATTAACAAATGATGGAGACATATATAATAAAATAATTCACCCAAGAGAGGAACTAAATAAAAAATACATCGCAGTAGTTAAAGGCGAAGTTTCAAAAAAGGATATAGATACTTTTAATAAAGGAATTGATATTGGAGGATATGTAACAGCACCAGCGAGTCTTAAAGTTTTAAGTTATGAAAATGGAAAATCTACAGTTGAAGTATGTATTCATGAAGGGAAAAATAGGCAAATAAGGAAAATGTGTACAGCTATAAATCATGAAGTATTATCGCTAAATAGAGTATCAATAGGAGAAATACAATTAAAATATCTAAAAAAAGGCGAGTGGAGAGAATTAACTAATGAGGAGTTAAATTATATAAGAAACTTATAAAATCATGTTTTTTTAATAAATTTACTTATATAAATGAATGATTTTGAGTAATAACTTGCAAATTAAGAGTTTTTATTCTTAATATTTCAATATTCCTTGAATATATGATTGTAAGATGATAGAATTTAAATGAATATTATTCAATATTGTGAACGATAGGGTGATAAAAAAACATGAATGATATAAATAATGATAATAATGAAAATACTAAAGATTTAATGAGACTTATTCAGATTAAATTTTCAAGATTAAGCAAAGGTCAGAAATTAATTGCAGAATACATATTAAAGAACTATGATAAAGCTGCATTTATGACAGCAGCAAAACTTGGAACTTCAGTCGGTGTATCAGAATCAACTGTTGTAAGATTTGCAAATGAATTGGGTTTTTCAGGATATCCTAAGTTACAAAAGGCATTACAAGAACTTATAAAAAATAAACTTACAACTGTTCAAAGGATAGAACTTCAAAATGACTATTACAGTGATGGTGATGCATTAAAAGGTGTGCTTAAAGCTGATATGGAGAATATAAGAGCAACATTAGAAAAGATAAACCAAAATGTTTTTGAAAATGTTGTACAAAGTATATTTGAAGCAAAGAGGATATATATCATAGGCCTTAGAAGCTCAACTGCACTAGCAGAATTTTTAGGTTTTTATTTAAATGTAATTCTTCAAAATGTAAGAATTGTAAGCTATGGAATTTCAGATATTTTTGAACAAATGATAAATATAGGAGAAGATGACTTAGTTATTGGAATAGGATTTCCAAGATATGCTGCTAAAACTATAGATGTATTAGCTTTTGCACAAGATAGAAATGCAAAAGTAGTAGCAATAACAGATAGTTTATTATCACCTTTAGCATCTAAAGCAGATTATGCTTTAATTGCTCAAAGTAATATGGCTTCATTTGTTGATTCTTTAGTAGCTCCTTTATCTGTAATAAATGCTTTAGTTATTGCAGTTGGAATGAGAGAAAAAGATCGTATTTCAACTACATTTGGGAGTTTAGAACAAATATGGAAAGATTACAATGTGTATTCTTATAATAATAGAAATGTAGCTGATGACTAATAATTATAGCAAAAGCCTTAGAGGGATTAGTTAAACTTATTCCTTTAAGGCTTTTGTTTTGTAAATTTTGATATTATAAGACTTAATGTTAATATATAATAGATACGATTTAAGAAAGGATTTTAAACATGAATTTTAACATTGATATTCCAAATAATGTAATATTTATTCTTGATAGATTAAATAATAATGGTCATGAAGCTTATATAGTTGGTGGATGTGTTCGAGATAGTATACTTAATAATATTCCTAAAGATTGGGATATAACAACTAAAGCAACACCGGAAGAAGTTATAAAGTTGTTTGATAAAGTTATATTAACAGGGGTTAAACATGGCACAGTAACTGTACTTATAAATTCAGAAGGTTATGAAGTTACTACATATAGAATGGATGGAGAATATGAAGATAGTAGGCATCCTAAACAAGTGAATTTTGTATCAAATTTAAAAGAAGATTTAGCAAGAAGAGACTTCACAATTAATGCTATGGCATATAATAAGGTAGATGGATTAATAGATTATTTTGAGGGAGTAAGTGATTTAAAGAAAAAAGTTATAAAAACAGTAGGTAATTCTGAAAAAAGATTTTCAGAAGATGCTTTAAGAATGCTAAGAGCTATAAGATTTTCATCACAATTAGATTTTAGCATTTCAAATGAGACATTAAATTCAATAAAAAACTTAAGAGAAAATATAAAAAATATATCAAAAGAAAGAATTAGAGAAGAATTTAATAAGATACTTATGAGCAATACAAAAGGTATTGATATTTTAAGAGAAACAGGCTTAATGGAGTATATTTTCCCAGAAATAATTAAGTTTTATGATTTTAAAATTGATAATATGTATTACAATGATAATTTATATACTCATACAATTAGAGCTACTGAAGAAATAGAAAATAAACTACACTTGAAATTAACTATGTTATTTCATAATTTGCTTAAAATGAATAATGAAGATATGGAGTACACTATCTTACAGATTAAAAAGTTTTTAAAAGAATTCAAATATGATAATGACACAGTAAATAAAGTTACAGATTTGACAAGGTATATGCATAATTCTTTAAATACAAAATTAGAGATAAAGCAAATGCTAAATTTAATTAACTTAGACTTGTTTGAAGATTTGTTAAAGGTAAAAGAATCTGAAATATTATCTCAAAATCCATTATATAAGGAAGAAAGGTTATCACATTTGTTATATATTAGAGAAAATCTTAAAGATGTGATTTTAAACAACGAATGTTTTAGCTTAAGTAATTTAAATATAAGTGGTAAGGATTTGATAAGTTTAGGTCTTGAAAAAGGAAAGAATATTGGTGAAATGCTAAATGAATTATTAGAATTAGTAATGAATAATCCGGACTTAAATGATAAAGAAATCCTTATAAATATTGTAAAAGAAAAAATAAATTTATAAGGAAGATGTGAGAGTATTATGGATAAAGCAATAAATTATATGGAAATATGGGTAAAAGAGTGCATGGAGAAGTTATTAATGGAAAATGATATGTGCAAATGTGATAAATGTAAAAAAGATATTTTTGCACTTGCACTTAATAATTTAAAACCATATTATGTATCAACAAATAAAGGTGAAATAATGGCTAAAATAAGTGGAATGTATCAGCAATTTGAGACTGATATAGTAATAGAAGTTTCTAAAGCAATAGAAACAGTGAAAAAATATCCTAAACACGCAGATGAAACATTTTAGAGTGATATATAACTAATTAAAGAGGATTTTATAAAAGGCTCTGTTTTAGCAGGGTGTTGATATATGCATAAGTAAAGCTGGGCAGGTAATTGAACTTATTGCATATATAAACACGCATTTAAAACAGATCCTTATAAAAAAGTAAAGCTCAGCGTGAAAATAGAAATATAATTGCATTGCTAATTAAAAATCCTATAAACTGACTTGAAATTATTTAGATATAATTTTAAGTCAGTTTTTTCTTTCGAGATTCTTAAGAATTTCAATTAGAGTTTTGTAATATTTTACTTTTATTATAAAGGTAAGGCATATTCAAATGTCTAAAGGGATTAAATTTTCTATCAACTAATAAAATATGGTAAAATTAACATGAATTTTAAATTATTAAGGAGGATAAAATGAAAAATTACAATATTTTAGTTGTTGATGATGATAAGACAATAACTGAAGCAATAGAGGTATATTTAGTTAACGAAGGGTATAAAATTTTCAAAGCTTATGATGGTATACAAGCATTAGAAGTTATAGATCAGCAAGATATACACCTTGTTATATTGGATATAATGATGCCTAATATGAATGGGACTAGAACTACTATTAAGATAAGAGAAGAAAAACAGATTCCAATAATAATGCTTTCAGCTAAATCAGAAGATACTGATAAGATATTAGGTTTAAACTTAGGGGCAGATGATTATATAACTAAGCCATTTAATCCACTAGAACTTATAGCAAGAGTTAACTCTCAAATAAGAAGGTATACTAAGTTTTCGCCTTTAAAAGAAAATAACAGTGTGATTACAGTAGGAGGGATAGAACTAAACAAGGAGAGTAAAGAAGTATTTGTAGATGGTGAAAATATAAGATTAACTCCATTGGAATTTAAGATTTTAACCCTTCTTATGGATAATCCCAACAGGGTTTTTTCCATTGAAGAAATTTATGAAAGAGTTTGGAATGAACCGGTCTTTAATAATGTGGATACAGTTACAGTTCATATAAGAAGGATAAGAGAAAAGATAGAAATAAATCCTAAAGAACCAAGATATTTAAAGGTGGTGTGGGGAATTGGATATAAAATTGAAAAATAACAAAAAAATTAGACATGCTAATTTATTAATTTTACTCTTATGTATTATGATTTTACCTATTTTTATGAGCTCATCCCATAAATTCATTAGATACCAAAGGAAGATGGATGTTGAAGAATTTTTAATAAATTCTATGAATGATGTATGTCTTTTAGCAAGGGATATGAATTATTATGTTAATGAATCAGATGGAAGTCTAAAAGAAGAAGCTATACAAAATCAAATAAAATATTTAGAGAATGTTGATAGAGATAGTTTAAAAGAAGTTGTAGATGAAATTCCAAATGAATATTTGATTAACAATGAGGAAAATCATGATTCAATTGAAGGATACAATGAAAATTATAAGGAATTAATAGATAGACGCAATAAATTAGAAGAAAAACTTAAGCAAGGTGATGAAGCATATAGAGAAGAAGGAATAAAAAGCATACAAGGTTATTTAGAGGACAAATATCAGTATTTCGCAAAAAGTGGAAATGTGGAGTATTATATAGAAAAAAATGATGGTGAAGAGCCTATAACAAATATCAAAGGTAAATCAAAAGATGATATTATAAATGAAACTCAAAGCAATTATAAGTATTATATGATGGTTTTAGACATTAATTATAATAAAGTGCCAGAAGAAGTTAATGTTTCGACTAGTTTAAAAAAATTCTTTAATAAAACACATAATTATTATAGAATACAGAATCTTTATAATAATAAACAAGTTATTGTTAGGATATCGAATCCATTAAAAAGTGGTGATGAAATAGTCAATAAAATTAATGAAAAAAATGAGGAAAATTTTAAGGCATATACTTTTTTAATTTTAAGCTTATTAGATATTCTTATGATTATTATTTTAATGTTGAAGTGTAAAAAAACATTATATTTAATATTAAAGGATAATTTTATAATAAAAATTTATAAGAATTTATTTATTGAAATAAGGTGTTTAGTTTTTATATTATCTATAATATGTTTAAGATTTTTGTATAATGTAGTATGTTGGAGTAATACAGTATATTGGAGTAATTTATATACCCTTATTATAGTAGCGATTATATCAATATATTTAGTGGCATCAGACATAAGAAATTTATATTTATTAAATAAAGAAATAAATATAAAAAATTATATTTATAAAAAATCATTACTTTATAAAATATTTTTTAAAATTAAAGAATTAATAAAAGAAAGTTTCTTAATAAAGTCAACTTCCTCAAGGCTTGTTATATCAATAATAGTATTTATTACTTATGTTATCGTAGTATTTACACAAGCATATTTAATGGGGGATAGTATATGGATTTACTGGGAGTGGCCATATGAGGTAATGAAATTAATACCTAGCATTACATTTACTATATGTATAATAATATATTTTCTTTCCGTTGCAAGGAACGTTAATAGAATAAAAATTGGTACAGATAATATCTTAAAGGGAAATTATAATAATAAAATTGATGTAAAAGGAGCAATAATCCTTAAGGATATAGCAAATAATGTTATGAATATAGAAGATGGGTTAGACAAAGCTATAGATAAGGCAGTTAAGAGTGAAAAAATGAAGGGAGAATTGATTACGAATGTATCCCATGATTTAAAGACTCCACTAACTTCTATAATTAATTATATAGATTTATTAGATAGAGAGAATATTTCAGAAGAAGATAAAAAAAGGTATTTAGAAATTCTGAAGGAAAGATCATTAAGACTAAAGGTTTTAATTGAAGATTTATTTGAAGCTTCAAAAGCATCATCTGGAACTTTAGAGTTAGATATGGAGAACTTAGATCCAGTAGCCCTTATTAGACAAACTATAGGGGAATTTGAGAATGAAATAGAAAAATCTAATCTACAATTTATAAAGAATATACCTGAAGGAAAACTTTCTATATACGCTGATGGAAAAAAGACTTTTAGAGTATTTCAAAATTTAATATCTAATATACTTAAGTATTCTATGAAGAACTCTAGGGTATATATTGAAGTATGTGAAGAAGATGAGTATATATCAATAGTATTTAAAAATATATCAGAATATCAAGTTGATTTTACTGAAGAAGAAATACTAGAGAGGTTTAAAAGGGGTGACAGTTCGAGAACAACAGAAGGATCAGGGCTTGGATTATCAATAGCAAAAAGTTTAGTTGAATTACAAGGAGGACAGTTTATTATTAGTATTGATGGAGATTTATTTAAGGTAGTAGTTAATTTGAAAAAAGCTTAAAACCTATAAGATTAATATTATTTTAAATATTAATTTTATATAGGTGTGTAGATTTAGAAATTTGCTATAGAAAAAGACTATCTCAAAAAATATCTTTGTGTATTTGAGATGGCCTTTTCTTCTTATATTATATTTTAATGGGATATTGATATTGTAATGCAAGGGCGAAGTGGAATTAGAATTTGATTTTTATAATCTTTATTTTAAGACAGCCTGCTAAAAATATGATAATATAATATATAACTATATTAATGAAAAAAGCAAGCAATAAACGAGGTTTTAAGAGTATATTATATAGAATTTATATAAATTAAACAGTAGGAGATAAAGATAATAATGGAAGATAAGATAATACTAATAATATGTATCGCATTATTAATAATTATAATTTTACTTATATTTGCAGGAAACTATTTTTATAATTTTTCACTTAATCCTAAGATATCAAAAGATAAAGTATTTGATAGCAATAAAAACTCTGTAAGTGAAGTAGTAAAGAAAGATGAAACTAGCGGAGAGGATGGAGAAGAAGATAGAGAATGGATTTTAAATACATCAAAGTATAATGACGTATATATAAAGTCATTTGATAATTTAAATCTTCATGGGTATCAAATATTAAATACCGATAATTCACAAAAATGGGCTATAATTGTTCATGGATATACTGGTGAAGGATTAAGAATGGGAAGTAGAGCAAGGGCATTTTATGAAATGGGATATAATGTTGTAATACCAGATTTGAGAGGTCATGGTAAAAGTGAGGGTAATTATATTGGTATGGGATGGCACGATAGAAAAGATATTATTGAATGGATTAATTATATAGTAAATGAAGATAAAGAATCTGAAATTTTATTATATGGTATTTCTATGGGGGCAAGTACTGTTATGATGACATCAGGTGAAGAACTTCCTACTAATATTAAGGCTATCATAGAAGATTGTGGTTATACATCAGCTTGGGATGAATTTTCATATCAATTAAATAATATGTTTAAATTACCTAAATTTCCAATACTGTATGCAGCAAGTATTATTACTAAAATTAAATCAGGATATTTTTTGAAAGAAGCTTCAGCTGTAAGGCAAGTAAGTAAATCCAAGACTCCTATGTTATTTATTCATGGAGAGGAAGATAAATTTGTACCGTATTTTATGCTAGATAAGGTATATAATGCAGCGAAATGTGAAAAACAAATATTAATAGTAAAAGAAGCGGGGCATTGTAAGGCTCATAAAGTTAATCCAGATTTATATTGGAATACTATAAAGAATTTTATTGAAAAATATATTTAATAAAAACTATAAGGTGATTGTTGGTTAAGGTTTTTTTATGCATCTGGTTTTATAAGCATATGCGATAAAAAGCTAGTAAGCTAATAAAAATAACCTCTACTAATATTATAAATAAAGTGTTTAGATTATATAAATTATGGGTAAAATGTTTAATAATTGATTAAACATTATCGTTAATAATAATGTTTATTTAGTTTAAATTACAACAATATTATAATAGTAGAGGTATTTTTATGAATTACGATAAAATTATTTATAGACCACCAATTGAATCAAATACTTTATTATTACAAGTAACATCAGGATGTTCACATAATAGTTGTGCATACTGTAATATGTATAAAAATATAAGGTTTCAAAAAGAGAACTTGGATCAAATAGAAAAGGATTTAAAAGAAGCAAGTAAATTACATAAAGATGATTCAAGAATTTATTTATTAAATGGAGATCCATTTATTTTAACTACAGAAGAATTAAAAAATATAGCTATTTTAATAAAGAAACATTTACCTAAATGTAAAACAATAGCTATGTATGCTTCAATAAAAAGCATCAAATTAAAAAATATAAATGAATTAAAAGAATTACGTAATCTTGGAATTAACGATTTATATATTGGATTAGAAAGTGGAAATGATGAAGTTCTTTTAAATATTAATAAAGGAAATACTTCAAAAGAAGCTTTAGATGAATTAAGAAAATTAGATGAAGCGGGAATAGGATACTATTGTATGGTTATGACTGGTATTGCTGGCGCTGGTAAAGGAATTAAAAATGCTGTTGATACAGCAAAATTATTAAATAAAGTAAACAGTAAGGGAATTTTCCCATTATCTTTAATATTAATGCCAGGAACAAAGTTAAATTCAGATTGCTTACTTGGAAAATTCGAAGAAGCAACAGAATTAGAAAGATTAGTAGAATTAAGAACTTTAATAAAAAACTTAAATGTTAATGAAAATACATTATTTAGTTCAAAACATGAATCAAACTTTACACAAATGTCAGGGAAATTATCAAGAGATAAAGAAGAATTTATTAAAAGATTAGATATAATACTTGAAAATTACGACGAAATGAGATTAAAGTTTGAATTTAACAGAAATTTAAGAAGTTTATAATATTCGTACCATTTATATTAAATCTGAATACTATAAGAGTATGGAATGATAGCGCTTAAGTAGGAGGATTTTAAATGAATGGTTATCAGTTAATAATGAAAGTCCAACAAAAAATGCAGGATCCAGTATTTGCTCAAAGATTTTATCAAGCAGTGGGAGATCTTAAGGGAGTGCCTGGACTTCAACAAGAAGTACTTAGAATTGCTCAAATACAAGATGAAAGAAAAAGAGAAAAAGCATTAGACAAATTACCTAGTAAGGTTAAAAAATCAGTTCAGGATTTATTATCAATGATAGAAAATTAATAGATTTATAGTAATTAAAATATTAATTATAATTTAAGCTGATTAAATTTATTCAATTATAATTTTAAATTGTTAAAGGTTAAGCTAAGAAGCATCTAAAATAACTTATATTTTTAGGTGCTTTTTTAGGTTGCTTTTTAGTAAATTCTAATTTGGTTTGCAAATAAATATGAATTTTATATCTAATTTTTTGGAAATATGGCGAATATGTAGTATAATAGCCAATATACTAATAGAAACCAAAGAAAAATTAGGAGAAGAGAAATGAATTATAAAACTCATATAAATGGAGGTATTCTAGCGAGTTTTTATATAACTTCACAAATGCACAATATTGAATTATTACCAGTAACTATATTTGTTGGCGGTTCTATATTAGGAAGTCTTTTACCGGATATTGATCATAAAAGTAGTTATATTGGAAAAAAAGCAAAACCGGTATCTAGAGTTATAAATAAATTAGCAGGTCATAGAAAGCTTTTTCATTCACCATTATTATACTTAATATTATATTTAATAGTGACATATCCAGTTAAAGATGCACTTCAACTGATTTTTATTAATGGGTTATTTTTGGGAATAGTTTCTCATTTAATTTTAGATAGTTGTACAATTGGGGGATTACCTTGGTTTTATCCCTTAAGTAAAAAGAAAATATCCTTAGGTAAAATCAAAACTAATAGTCAATTAGAATTCACTTTTTGTGGAATAATAATATTTATCAATATAGTAATATTATTAGATTTATTAAGAATAACATCAATATTTACATTTACACAACATTAAGTTAAGGGGATATGTTTATCATGGTGTTAATGTATGATGAATTGTTAAGTTAAGTGCGACATCTCGTGTAAAAATAATGAGAAATAAAATAGTATATTAATAAATAAACAATTAAATAAAGTGTTTATTGAGTTGATAGCAGATAGTATGGAATTAATAAATGAAAATGATAGTAAAAGACTGTTAGAGCTTGCAGTAGATATTAAGAATTTTGGAGGAGAATGTTGTTATGAATGGAACAAATAGATGTGATATAAAAATAGGTTCTAAGGTATTAGTTGTTAAGAAAGAGGATCAACGTACAGGAAAGTTAACTGAGGGTATAGTTAAGAGAATTCTTACTAATTCTTCTAATCATCATAGAGGAATTAAAGTTATGCTTGAAGATAATGTAGTCGGAAGAGTTCAAAAAATTCTTTAAATTAAGTAGCTTTGAGTGAGTTCGGATATTATCGTATAAAGCTTACAGTCTATAAAGTTTATAGATTATAATCTCACATATAATTTTATGATATAATTAAATTATACGACGTAAAAATAGAGCTCTATTGAAATTTATATTATAAATTGGATTTTAATAGAGTTCTTTTGAGAGAGGAAGAAAATAATGAGTAAAATTCTTGTATTAGCTGAAAAACCATCAGTAGGAAGAGATTTAGCTAAAGTATTAAAATGTAATCAAAATAAAGGTTCTTATATAGAAGGAAATAATTATGTAGTAACTTGGGCATTAGGTCATTTGGTTACACTACTAGATCCAGAAGGATATGGAGATAAGTATAAAAAATGGAGTATGGAAACCCTTCCAATGCTTCCTAAAAATATGAAGTTATGTGTTATAAAGAAAACTTCTAAGCAATTTTATGAAGTGAAAAAACAAATGCTTAGAAATGATATAACTGAGATAGTAATTGCAACAGATTCAGGAAGAGAAGGAGAATTAGTTGCTAGATGGATTATAGACAAGGTTGGAGTTAAAAAGCCAATAAAAAGACTATGGATTTCATCTCAAACTGATAAAGCAATTTTAGATGGTTTTAGAAATTTAAAGCCAGGTTCTGCTTATGAAAATTTATATAGAGCCGCTCAAGGAAGAGCAGAAGCAGACTGGATTGTAGGACTTAATGTTACTAGAGCTTTAACTTGCAAATATAATGCTCAATTATCAGCTGGAAGAGTTCAATCACCAACACTTGCGATGATAGTTCAAAGAGAAGAGGATATCAAAAACTTTAAACCTAAGGACTATTATACTATAATAGCTAAAAATAATAATTTAGCTATGGAGTGGTCAGCTAATGATAACAATAATAGAATATATGATAATGAGTTAGTAAAGAAACTAATATCAGGATTAAAGGGTAAAGAAGGAGAAGTTTCAGAAATAAGCGAAAGTAATAAGAAGCAATATTCACCTGCTTTATATGATTTAACTGAGCTTCAAAGAGATGCAAATAGAATATTTGGATATTCAGCTAAACAAACTTTATCTATAATGCAAAGACTTTATGAAAATTATAAAATATTAACTTACCCAAGAACAGATTCAAGATATATAACAAGAGACATAGTTCCAACATTGAAAGAAAGATTAAAAGCTATATCTGTTGGAAATTATTCATCAGCTGTTAATCAAATATTAAAAGGAACTATACATGGTAATAAGAGTTTTGTTGATGATTCAAAGGTAAGTGATCACCATGCTATAATTCCAACAGAGCAAAAGGTATCACTTGGAATGCTTAGTAAGGAAGAAAAAAATATTTATGATTTAGTTATAAAGAGATTTTTAAGTGTGTTATTACCACCTTTTGAATATATTCAGACTTCAATTAAAGTTAAGATTGGAAATGAAAATTTTAAAGCTAAAGGTAAAGTTATAAAATCTAAAGGTTGGAAGATGGTTTATGATAAAAACGATGATCTTGAAGAGACAAGTGAAGACGGAGCATTAAAAGAACAAGTACTTCCTAATTTATCAAAAGGCGATAAGTTAAAGATAAATTCTATAGAAATAAAGAATCATCAAACTAAACCACCAGCAAGATTTAATGAAGGTACACTTTTATCAGCTATGGAAAATCCTCAAAAATACATCCAGCTAGATAAAGAGTCAGCAAAGACTTTAGGTCAAACTGGAGGATTAGGTACTGTTGCTACAAGAGCAGACATCATAGAAAAGTTATTTAACTCTTTTGTTATAGAAAAGAAAGGTAAAGACTTATATCCAACATCAAAAGGAAAGCAACTTATTGATTTAGTACCAAAAGATTTAAAATCACCTCTTCTTACAGCTAAGTGGGAAAAGACACTAGATGATATAAGTAAGGGAAAAGAAGATGTTCATAATTTTATTTCTAACATGAGAAACTATACAACAGCTTTAGTTCAAGATGTTAAATTCAGTAATGATAAATACATTCATGATAATATGACTGGTAAAAAATGTCCTGTATGTGGAAAATACATGCTAGAAGTTAAAGGCAAGAATGGCGTAATGAATGTATGTCAAGACAGAGAATGTGGTCATAGAGAAGGTGTATCTAAAATAACAAATGCTAGATGTCCTGAATGTAAGAAAAAATTAGAACTTAGAGGACATGGTGAAGGTCAAATATACGTTTGTCCAAATACAAATTGTAACTTTAGAGAAAAAGCATCACAATTTAAAAAGAGATTTGATAAAAAAGGTAAAGTAGATAAAAGAGAAGTTAATAATTATATGAAAAAAATGAAAAAGGAAGCAGAAGAATTTAATGATAATCCATTTGCTGCACTTTTAAAAGATTTTAAATAAAGGTTCTGCTTTAGTAGTGTGTTGATATATACATAAGCAAAGTGGACTGAGTAATTGAACTTAGGAATGCTAAAATGAGTATAGTCCAATTACAATGCCACTTTACCTATTGTATATATCAACACATATTTAAAATAGAGATTTAAATAGGAGAAAGAGTTTATTATATTTAAATATAGTAGGCTCTTTTTTGTCTAGGAAATTCTAAAAAATAAAAGAATATTTAAATTTAAGAATTTAAGAACTTAAGAATTTGATTGTAAAATGCGGGATTACAAGATTAAATTTTTAATAATAAACATGCTGAAATAATATATTTATAAAGTAAGACTTATAATAATTAAAAATCCGTTTGCAATATTTTAAGTATATAAGAATATTTTATATTATTAGGATTAATGTTTAACAATCTTCTTGAAAAATTTTGGAGGAAAATATATTGGAAGATAAGAGTAATATAAAAATAAGATATTTGCATTCTAATACTAGTAAAGGGTTTAAAAATAGATATACTGATGAATATAAAATTTATGCTCCTAAAATTGCAAAAAAATATAAGAAGGCTTTTAAAATTTTACTTAAACTTACTAAAAATAGAGATAAGACTTTATATATAATGTATGATAAGGTTAAAAAATGGTATGAAGTAGAAAATATAAACATGAGTATGGAAAAGATATATGTTAAAACAAAACTAGGCTCTTATTTAAGTGGCGGATGTGGAATAGAGGCATCTCTTTTGACTAATTTAACTGCAAGTGCTGTTTTTGCATATACTAGTTTGTATATAAAAAAGTTAGGAACTATATCAATATTATGCTATATGTTAATTATATCTTTTTATGGACTTATTGTACTAAGCAAAGAAGATGACGAAGTAGAAATGTACAATTTGTTTTTAGAAGTACTAAATGAATTAGAAAAAAATGGTGAATAAAAATTTTTTTTTCTACACAATATATTAGTGTAGAAGGGAAGTGTTTAAGATGTATGCACCTAAAAGATCTTGTAGTGAAGAAGAGAAAAATGTTAAGCGTTATAATGGAGAAGGTTATCACGACCTTGGAATGGTTACAGAAAATCAAATGTCAAATATAGCATCTAATCCTTTAACTGAACATTATCATGTTAAAGGATTTAATGATAGTACAGGAGAAAAGTGTACACATACCAAGTAAAATTAAGTAGTAAGTGGTGTGAATTTCTAGAATGAAAAAGCATAAAAACTTAACTTTTACACAATCTATATGTGTAGAAAGGACGTGTTTGTTATGAGTAATGAAAAAGAATATTGGGGTTATCATGGTGACAATGACCTTAAGACTTGTGGATGTTCATGCCATGAAAAGGAAGCACCATTGATTCACGAAGATAAAACAGAGAAAGTGAATGATACATCAGGAAAAAGCGCCACTAATAATAACTGGACATCAGTGCCTCAAAATTATGACATTGAAGAAGCAAGTAGAAGACATAAAAAAACTGCTACAAATAATCAATGGTAATCTTGTTCAAAGTAATGAAAAAACATCTATATTACAAACATAAGTTTTAAACTTATTCCTTTCAAAAATAATGAAGTTAAATCACATTAAATATCAATAATATAGTTATATGTGAGTATAATAATTATAAATATTTATTTATAATATTTGATGCAAAAAGTGATTTGGTAAATTATTTGGAGAGTTCCAGATATAATAAATTTATTATATCTGGAACTTTTTAATTGTATAAGAAAAGTATAGAATTATTAAAGCTTATAAAGCTAATAATATTTAGGATTAGAAATAGATTTAGTGAAAAATTGTATTATGATATAATTTTATTAGATTTATCAGAAAAACATATTTAAATTATTTAAATACTAGGAGTTAATAGTATATTATGGAAAAATTAGAAAGCATTTTAGACAATGTTATATATCTAGATATTGAAACAACGGGATTAGATGAAAAAAACTGTGAAATAATCGAAATTGGTGCAGTTAAAATAAAAAATTCAAGTGTAACTACATATGAGGTACTAATAAAACCTAAGGGGAATGTACCCGTAAACATTTATAAACTTTGTCATGGGCTAAAAGAAGAAGAATTGATGAACTCAAAGTGCTTAGAGGATATAAAGAATGAGTTATTAGTTTTTTTAGAAGATTTACCACTTATCTGTCATAATGGAGGTTTTGAAAGGAAATTTCTTTCTCATCATATTCCTGAGATAAAAAATGAAATATTTGATTCTATGGAACTTGCAGCAATACTTGAACCTTGGAGAAAAGAGTATAATTTAGATTCTTTAATAAAGAGTATTACTATTTTAGATAAAGATGAATTTCATAGAGGTCTTGAAGATTCAATTGATACTTTAAAGGTGGTAAATTCACTTTTATGTAGAGAGTGGATTAGAGAAGAAAGTAAGAAGAAAAATAAATCGCTATATAATATTATAGATAAAGACTATGAATTTTTAAAACATTGGGAATGGAAAGAATATTTATTGAAGCCAATATTATTTGATATAGGGGATTACCCTTATGTAAGTTATGAAGAAAATAAAAGAGAAGATATTAAGCTAAAAAGAATACTAATAGATTATGAAAAATATGAAGATTTATTAGTTAATGAAGAAATATGGAATAATGGCGGTGATTTTGGCTACCAATATAGGGAAGATCAAAAGCACTTTTCAAATAAGATAAGAGAAAATATAGAGAAAGAAAAAAGAATATTTATAGAAGCACCAACTGGAAGTGGAAAAACATTTGCATATCTTCTTATAGCAGCAACTAAAGCCTATTTAAACAAAAAGAATAAGAAAATAGAAGATGCAAGCTATTTTATATCTACAAATACTAAAGAACTTCAAAATCAGCTTATTGAAAAAGATATACCAATGATACTAAAAAAACTTGGATTAGAGAAAAAATTAAATTATGGAGCCATGAAAGGGAAAGCAAATTATATTTGCATAGATAGATTAAATAAATGCGATGCACTTAATGAAAGCAAAGAAAGTAGTTTAACCCAATTGTTTTTAAGAAGATTATGTGATGGTGGTAAACATGGAGATATAGAAAATATAAGTTATTGGGCATACATTCATTTTGAGATTGATAAATATTTAAAAGCAATAAACTGTGATAACGAATCTTGTGATTTGGATAGATGTATTAAACCATGCTATTTAAAAAATAGATATAATGAACTTCCAAGTGAAAATATAACAGTAATTAACCATTCCTTATTATCATGTTATCCATATTGTGAAAAGAAAAAAATAAATCATTTAATAATTGATGAGGCTCATAATTTGATGGATAAATGTTATGATTTCTTTTGTGAAGAGTTTATTTCTAATGAATTTATAGAATTATTAACTCAAGTGGAAAAAGGACATCCTAGTATTTATGCTCAACTTAGGACGTTAAATGCAGAGTATGGTTATAGAGAGAATATAGATTTAAATAAATTACGATTTTTAATTGAAGAAATTAATAGTAACATTATTATATTACTAAATGAATTTAGAAATATAGAATTAGTAAATGGTAAGTATAATTTTACTACAGAGTTCTTTTTACCTAAAGATGAGTTAAAAGATATAATGAATGAACTAAGGTTGCCAATATCCAATATAAAAGAAAGTATATATGGATTATATAAAGTCTTAAATGATTATATAAGAAGTATTACATTAGAAGATGAAACAAATGGAGATAAAGAATTTAGAAGCTTAAATGATTATGTGGGCAAATTAAAAGATAACTTTAATATAATAGATAAATTTTTAGAAGAAAGTAGATTTTATGCAAAAGAACTAGAAATAGATATGGAATACAGGGGATTCACATTTAGAAATATACCTTTAAATGTTGGTGAATTAGTAAATGAACATATGCTTAAAGAAGTAAAAAGTACAACTTTCTTATCAGCAACTTTAAGAATAGAAAATTCTTTTGAAAAGATAAAAAATCATTTAGGTCAAGAAAATTCTAATGAATTTATAATTCCATCTACCTTTAATTTAAAACAGAGAACAAAAATATTTGCTTTAAATGATATAGGTTCTTATGATAGTCCAAATTACACTAAGAATATGGCATATTTTATATTTAATACTGCTAAAAAGTTAAATGGACATATACTTGTTTTATTTAATAGCAATAATAGAAAACAAGAAGTTTTTGATGAATTACAATTATTAGCTAGTGGAACAAAGATAGAAGTCCATGTAAATAGAAAAGCTATTTCATCTCTAAATGATAAAAATAGAAGTGTTATAGTATTGGGTGGAAAAGGATTCTTTGAAGGAATAGACATAGCTGGAGAAGGACTTACATGTGTAATGTTAGATAAATTACCTAATTACAGTATAGATTACCCAATATTAAAAGCTATAACGACATATCAAAATAAGAGATACCAAGAAGTTAATTATCCTCAACTATGTATAAAAATGAAGCAGATATATGGAAGATTGATTAGAAGCGATTTAGATTATGGATATTTTATTATATTAGATCCAGGGAAGAATTCTAATACAATAAGAAATATAGAAAGAGATCTTAGCGGTCCAGAAATTGAAATTCTTAATTCAGATAGAGTATTAGATAAAATGGATTATGACTATAAGTTTTGGAAAAAGTATAACTTAAATATTTTGTTAAGAGATATGAGGAAGAAAAATAAAAACATTGAAAGTGAATTTAATAATGAGGCGAAAAAACACAAGATCTTTTGGGAAATTTTAGGAACTAAAGATAATCAAAGTTATTTTCGTAACATAGATTTCAATTTAAAGGCTAAATTATAGATAATAAGGTATGATGAAAATAAATATTGAAAAAAGTATTCCTCAATATTTTCACTTTAAATATAGTATAATCATTTTGATTTTTAAGGAATAGTAACAAAGCAAAATTGACAAAATAAACGTACATAAGGAAAAGAAAGCTAGGTGTAAATAAATATGAAAAAAGTATCCAAGAGATATTTACTTGTGTTAAATCTAATTGCTATGTTTGCGTTCAGTATGGCGCATCCTGTTACTCCAAGGTTAATTACAGAATTATCCTTACCTTCTTTTATGTTTGGCGTTTTTTTTGCATTTATGTCTGTTGCTACATTTATTTCATCTCCAATATGGGGTAAGTTATCAGATGAAAATGGTAGAAAGAGATATTTAATATATGGTGTTTGTGGATATGGAATAAGTCAAATAGGATTTGGATTTTCAAAGAACATAATATTAATATTAATTTTTAGATCTTTAGCAGGTGCATTTGCAGCTAGCTATATAACAGTTTCTATGGCGTATATAACAGACATAACAAGTAAGAAAAATAGAATAAAGTATTTGTCATACTATTCGGCTTTTGGTTCAATAGGAAGTTCTTTAGGATCACTTATGGGAGGGATAATAGGTAGTGGTAAATATAAAGTAACATTTTTATTTCAATTTGCTGTATGTTTAATAATAACTATATTAATAAATTTATTTATAGGAGAGAGTATAAGGCCCCCTTCTTTAAATGTAAATAAAAAATTAAAGATATGTGAAGGAGAGAAGATTAAGATAAATTTTAAGTCTATATTAGGCATTATGATAATAGCAGTTGCATTGGTTTCTTTTGCAACAACAAGTTATAATTCAACAATAAACTATTACTTGGAAGCAGTTTTAAATTTACCACCAAGCATAATTGGTATAGTAATGTTTGCTTCAGGAATAATTGGACTTATAATGAATTTTTTTGTAAACCCTTATTTAGCTGGGAAATTTAATGAAAAGAAGCTTTTTAAATCAGTGGTATTGCTTTCAGGAGTTTCTCTTATAACAGCATCATTAATAGAAAATTTGAGTATTGCAATAATATTTATAATAATTTTCTTATCATTTATTTCGTTAACAACACCAATACAACAAAGTATAATATCAAAAGAATCTAGTAAAAATTATGGGATGATAATGGGAGTACAGAATTCGTCAAAAGCATTGGGAATGGTGATTGGGTCGCTATTTTCTGGTTTTATATTTAATTTTGGTAGCAAGTTACCTTTTATAATTGCAGGAGTTATATTAGTAATTACATACTTTATGTTAATTTATACAAAAAATTTTAAAGATGATGAATTTTCAAATTGTAAGAATTTCTAATGAGAAATAATGAATTTTATAAAATATTAAGTATATATTGAGAACATCTTAATAAATTGTAATGTGTTTGAATAAATAATTGTTATATGTTATAATTTCAACATTCATACGAAAGACTCGTATATTTCCGATATAATGGTTGGAAAGTTTCTACCTGCTATCCGTAAATTAGCAGACTACGAGGTATTGTTAAGATTCTTGATTTATTATCTAGAAATGCAACACCTCAAATTTTATATTTGAGGTGTTTTTTTATTAGATTTATTTAAGCACATATTAGTTATTTACGTGTCTTTAGGTATGATCATTTTTACTAGGAGGGGGATAAATAACATGCAATTAGAGCAAAAGAAAATGCTTAAAATGAGAGAAGATGATTTATTAGAAAATCAAGATGATTTACAATTGCTTTATGGTATTGATGATAAACCTAGCTTAACTACTCAAATATTATTGGCATTTCAAAATATATTTGCAGCATTTGGAGGAATTATAGTGGTTCCATTAGTTATTTCAAGTGCATTGGGGTTTGACACTGCAACATCAACTGCTCTTATGAGTGCAACAATTTTAGCAGCTGGGATAGCTACCGTTATTCAATCTAGAGGAGTTGGACCAGTAGGATCAAGAGTAGCATGTATAATGGGAACAGATTTTACTTTTGTTTCACCATCTATAGCTGTTGGAAGTGTTTTTGGAATTCCAGGTATTATAGGTGCAACAATCTTAGGTTCATTTGTAGAAATAATTTTAAGTTTTATAATCAGACCATTAATGAAATTATTTCCACCATTAGTTACAGGAACAGTTGTATGTTTAATAGGTCTTACATTACTTCCAGTATCTATGGATTGGGCAGCTGGTGGTGTAGGTTCACCAAGCTATGGTAGTATAATGAACATTTCAATTGCTATGTTAGTAATGATTGTTACATTGCTTTTAAATAGATATGGAAAAGGGTTAGTTAGCAGTGCTTCAATTTTAATTGGTATGGTAATGGGATATATAATATGTATACCACTTGGAGTGATTGATTTTACTACTGTAAGAGAAGCAAATTTTTTATCATTTCCTAAAATATTCTCATATGGTGTAACTTTTGATTGGAAAGTAGTATTACCTTTTATTCCTGCATATTTTGTTACTACAATAGAAACCGTTGGGTGCTTAAAAGCGATAGGAGAGGTTTCTAAAGTAGATATGGACGATAAAAGAGTTGGAGCAGGGGTATTGGCTGACGGAATTGGAAGTATGTTAGCAGGAGTCGTTGGAACATTTCCTAATACTTCTTTTAGTCAAAATGTAGGATTAATTCCATTAACAAAAGTAGCTAGTAAATGTGTTGCAATGATGGCTGGAATTATATTAATTATATTAGGATTTTTCCCTAAGTTTGCAGCTTTAATAAATATAATACCTTCACCAGTTTTAGGTGGTGTAGGAATAGTAATGTTTGGTACTGTTGCAGCATCTGGAATTAAGACTTTGAGTAGAGTAAAGTTAAACAATAGAAATTTATTAATAATAGCAACATCAATAGGTCTTGGAGTTGGAATCACATTCCGCCCAGATTTTATAAGTCAATTACCAGAAGGATTAAAAATGATATTTTCATCTGGTATTTCAACTGGAACTATTGTAGCTTTAGTTTTAAACTTAATATTAAAAGATGAAAAAAGTGAGGTAAAATAAAATGGAAAATTTACATAAGCGTATATTAGAAGAAGGACAGGCACTTTCAAATGATGTGTTAAAAGTAGATTCGTTCTTAAATCATCAAGTAGATGCTGATTTAATGTATGAAATGGGTACATATTTTAAAAACTACTTTAAAGATCATAAGATAACTAAGATATTTACAATTGAAAGCTCAGGAATTGCACCAACTGTTATGACAGCTATGCAAATGAATTTACCAATGGTAATATTAAAAAAACAAGGATCTAAAATATTAAAGGGTGATGTGTATCAAACAACAGTACATTCATTTACAAAAGGTACAGATTATGAACTTACACTTCAAAAGAAGTATATAAATGAAGATGATAATATATTAATTATAGATGATTTTTTAGCTAATGGAGAAGCAGCTCTTGGGGCAGCAAGATTAGTAGAAGGTGCTGGAGCTAAAGTTGCTGGAATTGGGATTGTAATAGAAAAATCATTTCAACCAGGTCCAAAACTTTTGGAAGAAAAAGGATATGATGTATATTCTTTAGCTAGAATAGAAAAGCTTGAAAAAGGAATTATAAAAATTGCAAAATAATGCTTTTAAAATTGTATTTTAGAAATAATATATATATTTTCGTATAAAGCTCGTGGACTGAGAAATTAGCTTTAAGGATTCTAGAATGTATATTAGTCTAATTAATGCATGCTCCCAATGAAACATTGGGACAAGCAATTAATTCAACAAATATCCATTAAGAATTCTAAAAAGCAAATTTCAATGTCACTACGCTCTTATAAGAAAATATATATAATTAACTAAAATTATATATGCGTAACTAAAACTAGAATCATAGTTAAATTACTATTAATTATGAATTCTAGTTTTTATTATTGTTTTATATATTAAATTCCATAACAATACTATACAATTGTAAAGGAAATTTATAATTTTTAAACTTAAAGAGCTGATAAAACCTAAGTTTTTGAAGTAAAACTCGTAAATTTCCACTTACAAGTAATAAAATACTTACGTTGTTATAGAATGCTTGGTAAAATTGTATATTTTATGTTAATATTGTACGTGGAGTTTTTCAGGTATTTATAGTTATTTATATAGATAAAAGGGGGAGAAATAGTGACAATAACAAAACAGTTAATAAACATAGTAGAAGATAAAGTATTTCTTCGTAAAACAATAGCAATTGCTGTTCCAGTAACAATACAAGCTCTGCTTAATACATCTTTAAATTTAATAGACACTATGATGATAGGCCAATTGGGCGAAACTACCATTGCAGCTGTAGGACTTGCTAATAAAGTTTTCTTTGTATTTACATTATTATTATTTGGAATTGTAAGTGGATCATCAATATTAACTGCTCAATATTGGGGTAAAAAAGATATTAAAAATATAAGAAAAGTACTGGGAATATCTTTAATTATAGGTTTACTTGGAGCAATAATATTTGTTATTCCAAGTTTGATATGTCCTAATTTAGTTATGAGGATTTTTACACCAAATGAATCAACAATAAGTATTGGTGTTATGTATTTATCAATTGTTGCATTAAGTTATCCATTAACAGCAATTACCAATGCCTATATTTCTTTATTAAGAGCTGTAAATGAAGTAAAAGCACCAGTTGTAATAAGCTTATTTTCAATTTTAATTAATGCAATTTTAAATTACACATTAATATTTGGACACTTTGGTTTTCCAGCATTAGGTGTGCAAGGAGCTGCTATTGGAACTTTAATTGCTAGGATAGTTGAATGTATTAGTGTATTGAGTATAGTTTACTTAAAGAATGGACCAGCTGCTGCAAGGCTAAAGGAATTAGTTGATTTTGATAAAGAGTTTATAAAAATGTTCTTTATTACAGTATCTCCAGTTATTGCAAATGAGTTTATGTGGGGACTCGGAGTAACTATATATTCACTTGTATATGGAAGAATGGGTGATGGAGCAGTTGCGGCTATTACTATAACTCAAACAGTTGAACAAATAGCAGTGGTAATGTTTCAAGGTATTAGTGCAGCAACAGCTGTTATTTTGGGAAATGAATTAGGAGCAAATAAACTTAAAAAAGCTGATGAACATGCAAAATATCTTCTTATATTGCAATTTATAGCTACTTTAGTTGTAGGAATTATATGCGTTTTAACGAGATGGCCATTAATACGTTTGTTTACTGTAACAGAATCAGTAGCAGTAGATATAAGTAAATGTCTAATAGTATTTGTATTATATTTACCTTTTAAAATGTTTAATTTAGTTAATATTACAGGAGTTCTTAGAAGTGGAGGCGATACTAAAGCAGGACTTATTTTAGATGCTACGGGAGTATGGTTAATTGGAATTCCTTTAGCTTATTTAGGAGGAATACTTTTATCATTACCTATTTATTGGGTTTATGTACTAGTATTAGCAGAAGAAATTTATAAATTTGTTTTAGGATTTAAAAGATATAAACAAAAGAGATGGCTAAAGAATATTGTTGAAGTATAATTTAGTTAAATATTACTTATTAAATTTAAGTTTTAAAAATTATGTATTGATATATGCATAAGCAAAATGGATAGAGTAACATACTACCTTGACTAGCACATATTTAAACATAGCCAATTAAAAAATAGCTGAAAGTATTTTGTTATACTCAGCTATTTTTTTATTTAAAATATCATAAGTTAAATTGGTAGTTTTAGAGGAATTTTATTAATGAGTAAAAAACAATATTTTCAATATATTATTAGTAGAATGTCTGATGACATAATTAAAATATATAAATAAGAATATTTTTTCATTATAGAAAGAAAATAATATTAGTAAGATAATTTTTAAGAAGAAGAAATAATAAATTTAGTAAGATTTTTAGACCTAGGAACAAGTGAATATTTACATGTTGCAAATATTAATGACATTATGATTTTATATAATAATACGAACTTTACAAATTAAAAATCATTTGTAAAATTAAATAAACAATTGTATGATTTCTTAGCTTTTTAAACTAAATTATTTTAATAAAAATACAGATGAATTGTAGAGTTTTAGATTTAAATTGTTTTTATAAGCGAAATTAGTAAGAGTATAGTTAAAAGAAAAATAATAACGAATATTAAGTGAAAATTTTAGGGAAATGTGCTATAATTTTTATAATATTATCAATTGAATTAATTAAATCAATCAAATGTACTTTAATTAAAGTATAAGAAAAGAATAAAGGAGTGTATTAATTGGGGAAGAAATTTAAAAGAGTATTAGTTGCAAATAGAGGGGAAATTGCAATAAGAATATTTAGAGCATGTCATGAACTTGGAATAAGGACTGTTGCTATATACTCAGAAGAAGATAAACGTGCTCTTTTCAGAACTAAAGCGTATGAAGCATACCAAATAGGCAAAAACAAGGGGCCAGTAGAAGCATATTTAAATATTGATGAGATTATAAAGCTTGCATTAAAGAAGAATGTAGATGCTATACATCCAGGTTATGGATTCTTATCTGAAAATCCTGAGTTTGCAAGAAGATGTGAAGAAGTAGGTATAGAATTTATAGGTCCAAAATCTGAAATGATGGATCAATTAGGCGATAAGATAAAATCAAAAATAGTTGCTAAAAATGTTGGAGTTCCTGTAATACCGGGAGTAGAAAAACCAATAATTTGTGAAAAAGAGGCAATTGAAATTGCTGGTATGTGTGGTTATCCAGTTATGATAAAAGCTGCTGCCGGTGGCGGTGGAAGAGGAATGAGAATAGTAAGACATGAAAATGAGCTTGTTGATGCATTTTTAAGTGCAAAAAATGAAGCTAAAAAGGCCTTTGGTATAGATGATATGTTCATTGAAAAATACATAGAAGGACCAAAACATATAGAAATTCAAATTTTAGGTGATAAATATGGAAATGTAGTTCATCTTTATGAAAGAGACTGCTCTATTCAAAGAAGACATCAAAAAGTTATTGAAATCAGTCCAGCTTTATCCTTAACACAAGAAAAGAGAGAAGAAATATGTGCTGATGCATTAAAAATAGCTAAAGCTGTTGATTATAGAAATGTAGGAACTTTAGAATTTTTAGTAGATATGCACGGAAATCATTATTTTATAGAAATGAATCCAAGAATTCAAGTAGAACATACCATAACAGAAATGACTACAGGAATAGATCTAGTTCAAAGTCAAATTTTAGTAGCTCAAGGTTATCCGTTAAATTCTAAAGAAATCGGGATATATTCTCAAGAAGATATAAAACCAAGGGGTTATGCTATTCAATGTAGAATAACTACTGAAGATCCATCAAACAATTTTGCACCTGATACAGGAAAGATAGATGTTTACAGAACTAGTTCAGGATTTGGTATAAGACTAGATGGGGGAAATGGCTTTGGTGGGGCAGTCATAAGTCCTTATTATGATAGTTTATTAGTTAAAACAACAGCATATTCAAGAACTTTTGAAGATGCTGTTAGAAAATCAATACGTGCAATAAAAGAGTCAACTATTACAGGTATAAAAACAAATGTAGACTTTTTAATAAATGTATTAAATAATAAAACATTCCAAAAAGGTGAGTGTGATACTAACTTTATATCAGAAAATCCACAATTGTTTGACATATCACCACAAAGCGATAGTGAATATAAATTACTTAGTTTTATTGGTGAAAAGTTAGTAAATGAAACCAAAGGAATTAAGAAAGAATATGATGTTCCTGTAATTCCTATAGTAAATTCTTTAGAGGGTTTGTCAGGAACTAAGCAAATATTAGATGCAGAAGGTCCTGAGGGAGTAGTTAAATGGATAAAAAATCAAAAGAAATTATTGCTTACTGATACTACAATGAGAGATGCTCAACAATCACTAATGGCTACTCGTGTTAGAAGTAAGGATATGAAAAACATAGCTAAGGCAACAGCCGTATATGGAAATGACTTATTCTCACTTGAAATGTGGGGTGGAGCTACTTTTGATACTGCATATAGATTTTTAAAAGAATCTCCATGGAGAAGACTTGATTCATTAAGAAAAAGAATTCCGAATGTTATGTTCCAAATGCTTATTAGAGGTGCTAATGGAGTTGGATATAAAAACTATCCAGATAATGTGATAAGAGAATTCATAAAAGAATCAGCTAATAGCGGAATAGATATATTTAGAATATTTGATTCACTAAATTGGTTAAAAGGAATAGAGGTATCTTTAGAAGAAGTACTTAAGGCTAATAAAATGGCAGAAGTTGCACTATGTTATACAGGTGATATTTTAGATGAGAATAGAGATAAGTATAGTCTAAAATATTATGTAGATAAAGCTAAAGAAATTGAAAAAATGGGTGCACATATACTTGCAATAAAAGATATGTCTGCATTGCTTAAACCTTATGCAGCTAAGAAACTTATAACTGCATTAAAAAATGAAGTTTCAATTCCAATTCACCTTCATACACATGATACTACAGGTAATGGTGTTGCAACTGTATTAATGGCTGCTGATGCAGGAGTTGATATTATTGATACAACTTTTAATAGTATGTCAGGACTTACAAGTCAACCAGCTTTAAATTCAATAGTTGCAGCTCTTAATAATACTGATAGAGATACAGGAATTGATATACGTGGAATTCAAAAATTATCTGATTACTGGGATGCAGTAAGACCTGTATATAATCAATTTGAATCTGATTTAAAATCAGGTAGTGCAGAAATTTATAAATTTGAAATTCCAGGAGGACAATATTCAAATTTAAAACCACAAGTTGAAAGCTTTGGACTTGGACATAGATTTAGTGAAGTGAAGAAGATGTACAAAAAAGTAAATGATTTACTTGGAGACATAATAAAAGTTACACCATCTTCAAAAATGGTTGGAGATATGGCTATATTTATGGTACAAAACAATTTAACTACTGAGAATATATATGAAAAGGCAAAGAATATGGCTTTCCCAGATTCTGTTGTTTCATATTTTAAAGGAATGATGGGTCAACCAGAAGGCGGATTTCCTAAAGAACTACAAAAACTCGTTTTAAAGGGAGAAGAGCCTATTACAGTTAGACCTGGAGAACTATTACCACCAGAAGATTTTGATAAAATCGAAAAATACTTAAAAGAAAAATATAAATTTAAACCATGTAAAAGAGATATACTAAGTTATGCTTTATATCCAGATGTATTTGAAGACTTTATAAAGTCAGTATTAAAATATGGGGATGTAAGTCTTATGGGAAGTGATGTATTCTTCCACGGTTTATCTGAAGGTGAAACAAGCGAAATCGAAGTTGCTGAAGGTAAGACAATGATAGTTCAACTGATTGAAATTGGAAAATTAGATAAAGAAGGTTATAGAACTATTGAATTTGAAATAAATGGTAATAGGAGAGAGATAAAAATAAAAGATAGAACTGAAAGAGCTACAAGCATGTTAAGTTTAGACAATCCAACTAAAATGGCGGATTCATCAAATAAGCTTGAAATTGGTGCAAGTATTCCAGGAAATATAATAAATGTACTTGTTAAAGAAGGGAGAGAAGTTAAAGAAGGAGAAAGTTTAGTCGTAATAGAAGCAATGAAAATGGAAACAAATATAGTTGCTAGCTGTGATGGAATTGTAGAATCTATTTTTGCTCAAGAAGGAGAACAAGTAAAAACAGGTCAATTATTAGTAAAATTAAAATAATAGAATAAAATTTAATTGTAAATTAATTTAAATAAGCATTTTAAGTTTAATTAAGTATAACTTAAAATGCTTATTTTTTTTACAAGTATTTCTAAAGATAAAAAAGTATGATATAGTATTAAATGTAAACATTTAACGGGAGGGAATACAATGAAAAAATTTAAAAGAGTATGGGCAATAATATTTATGGTTACATTTATTTTTACTATGGTACAAATGCCAGCTATAAATGTCCAAGCTACTGAAAAAAATGATGAGGTATATGTAAAAATAAGATATGATCGATCAGATAAAAATTATAATGATTGGGACATATGGACATGGGAGAAAGGAAGAGATGGAAAGTCGATAAACTTTATTGGAGAAGATAACGAAGGAAAATTTGCAGTTATAAAATCCAATAAAAATGAAAAAAAGTTATTTTTTATTATTAGAAAATCAAATTGGAGTGAAAAAGCAACAGAAGATCAATGTGTAGATTTAACAAATGGTGACAAGGAAGTTATAATACATGAGAATAACAAAGAAATAAATAGAGAAGATAAAAATTTAAATAGAGATTTTAAAGAAGTAAAATTGAATTTACATTATTATAGATCTGACAGCAATTATGATTCATGGGATGTTTGGTCTTGGTTTGATGAAAATGATGGAAAAAGATATGATTTTAACAA
This sequence comes from uncultured Clostridium sp., assembly GCF_963527835.1. GTDB lineage: Bacteria > Bacillota > Clostridia > Clostridiales > Clostridiaceae > Clostridium. Next base: position 52,649 of record NZ_CAURTC010000017.1, read on the forward strand.
GGAAGATGAATTTGGTAAGATTGCTGAAATTAATAAATTAAATACAAAAAACAATAAAGAAATATCTTTTATAATAAGAAAAGACAAGGAGAAGTGGACAGAAAAAGATATAGATAAAGATAGGAATATAGATTTGTCATATGCAAATAATAATGGTGAAATAAATGCATATATTGTTGAAGGAAATGAAAAGGTTTATATGGATAACAGTAAACCAATAGGGGAAAGGATATCATCTTTAAAAATAGATTCCATTGATGAGATTAATTTTGAGGTTAGTTCTAAAATTGATAATACTGATGAATTTATTTTGAAAGAAAATGGAAACGTTATCGGAAAGGATTTATATAGCATTAAACTTGAAGATAATGGACTTAAAGGGTGCATTAAATTTAATAAAAAATTGAATTTAAAAAACACTTACTCTTTGGAAATTCCTAAACATGGAGTAAAAAATGCTGAGTTTAGAAAAGTATATGAAAGTAAGGAATTTGAAGATTTATATTCATATGATGGCAAATTAGGAGTGATTTATAGTAAGGATAAAACACAATTTAATTTATGGGCACCAACTGCAACTGATGTAAAAGTAGTTCTTTACGGAAAAGATGGTAAATTATATTCTTCAGCTGCTGAAAAACAACTAGATATGGTAAAAGAAAAAAGTGGTGTTTGGACTGTTAAAGAATCTGGAGATTTAGATGGAGTTTATTATAATTACTTAGTAACTGTTAATGGAAAAGAAAATGAAGTTATAGATCCATATGCAAAAGCAGTTGGAGTCAATGGTAATAGAGGAATGGTAATAAATTTAAAATCTACTAATCCAGCAAATTGGGAAAATGATAAAAGACCAGAACTTAAGAATCCAACAGATGCAGTTATTTATGAAATGCATATTAGAGATTTTTCAATAGATTCTAATTCGGGTGTTAATTTAGAGTATAGAGGAAAATTTAAAGGGGTATGGCAAGAGAATACAACTAATTTAAATGGAAATATAAAAACAGGAGTTGCTCATTTAAAAGAGTTAGGAGTAAATACAATTCAATTATTACCAAGCTTTGATTATGGTTCTGTAGATGAAAGTAGATTAGATATGCCTCAATTTAACTGGGGTTATGATCCTAAAAATTATAATGTTCCAGAGGGGTCATATTCATCTAATCCATATGATGGAAAAATAAGAATAAAAGAATTTAAAGAAATGATAAATGAACTTCACAAACAAGGAATAAGAGTTGTTATGGATGTTGTTTATAATCACACATATACAACAAAAAATTCATGCTTTGATTTAGCTGTACCAGATTATTATTACCGTCAAGATGCAGATGGAAATTATTCTAATGGATCAGGTTGTGGCAATGAAACAGCGTCAGATAGAGAAATGGTTAGAAAGTTTATTATAGACTCAGTTAAGTACTGGGTAGAAGAATATCATATTGATGGATTTAGATTTGATTTAATGGCAAATCATGATATTGAAACAATGAAATTAATAAGAGAAGAACTAGATAAAATAGATAGCAGCATATTAATTTATGGTGAGGGATGGGCTGGTGGTTCTTGTGCATTACCTAGTGAAAATCAATCATTAAAAATTAATGTTTCTAAGTTTGGAGATAAACAAATAGGTGTATTTAGTGACGATATAAGAGATGGATTAAAAGGTGATGTTTTTAATAACACTGCTCCAGCTTTTATTAATGGAACACCTGGTTTTGAAGATTGGGTTAAATTTGGAATTGTGGGTTCTACTAAGCATGATGATATAGATTATGATAAAGTAAGATATTCCAAAAAACCATGGGCAAATGAACCGTATCAAACCATTAATTATGTATCATGTCATGATAATTTAACTTTATGGGATAGAATTAAAACTGTTAATCCTAATAAAACTGATGAAGAGCTAAAAGACATGAACAAAATGGCATCCGCAGTTGTATTTACTTCTCAAGGAATTCCATTTATTCAAGCAGGAGAAGAATTTGCAAGAAGTAAAGTTAATAAAGATGGTACATTTAATGAAAATAGTTATAACTCTTCTGATAGTGTAAATAAATTGGAGTGGGATAGAGTTGAAAAGTATGAGGATTTATATAAATATTATCAAGGATTAATTAATTTAAGAAGTTCTCATAAGGCGTTTAGAATGACTAAAGCAATTGATATTAAAAATAATCTTAAATTTTTACAAAGTGTTAATAATAAAGATAATTTAATTGCATATACAATAAATGGTAAAGAAATTGGAGATGAGTGGGGAAATATAGCTGTAATATTTAATTCTAATAAGGAATCTATTGAAGTTACTTTACCAGAAGACAACTGGACTATTGTAGTGAATAAAGATAAAGCTGGTATAGAGAGTTTAGGTAAAATTGAAGGCAATAAAGTTACTATTCCAGGTAATACATCTTATGTTCTTGCTGATACAGCTAGTTATGAAAAAAATTATAAATAATAATTATATTTATAATTTTATAAAGAGAGAGAAGCTTTAAAAGTTTCTCTCTTTTTACTATGCCAGCAATAATAATTAATTTTTATTATTACTATTTAAAAAATATAAATATGGCACAAATTAAAATTAAATTTAGATTTACTGTAATTTTTTCAATTAGTGAATATGCATAAGGTTTAACTGATTGTTTTTTAAATTATTATAGATAAAAATATTAAATAGGTATGATGTGGTTAAAAAAATAATGCTTTTGCATAAAAATAATTATTGAATGTTTTAATTATTTTTGATATTATCATAAATTATAATAAGCAAATTTATAACACCCGCTACCGTAAACAAAAAAAGAAATGGGGATGCTTATTATGTTATTTAAAAATATTACAATGATTGATGAAAATTTTGATACTATTGAAGGAACTAATATTTTAGTAGAGGACAATAAAATAGTATATATTGGAGAAAATATTCCGGAAAACTATGCTGGTGAAGTGTATGATGGTAAAAATAAGGTCGCAATGCCAGGATTTTTTAACACACATTGTCATGTACCAATGACTCTACTTAGAGGATATGGTGAAGGTCTACCTTTACAAAGGTGGTTAACTGAAAGAATTTTTCCATTTGAAGCTTTGCTTACAGATGAAGATTGTTATTGGGGTACTTTACTTGGAATATCTGAAATGATAAAAAGTGGAGTAGTATCTTTTACTGACATGTATTCTCATCTTGAATCTTTAGTACAAGCTATTGAAGAAACAGGAATGAAGGCAAATATTTCAAGCTCATATTTGAAAAATGATGAAAATAATGATTATTTTAAACATAATTCATATAAAGAAACAGAATATATTCGTAATTATGCTAAAAATTCTAAAAATGGATCTATCAAAGGTGATGTGTCTGTACATGCAGAATATACATCTTCAGAAGAATTAGTAAAGCAAATTTCTGATTACTGTAATTCTACAGAAATGAATATGCATATACATCTTTCAGAGACAACACTTGAACAAGAAGCTTGTAAGGAAAGACATGGTGGATTAACTCCTGCTGAATATTTTTATAAATGTGGAACTTTTAACAGTAAAACAACAGCAGCTCATTGCGTTTTTCTTGAAGGTGATGATTTTAATATTCTTAAGGAAAATAATGTTACGGTATCACACTGCCCAACTAGTAATTTAAAACTTGGAAGTGGAGTAGCCCCATTAAAGACTATGCTAGAACATGGAATTAATGTAAGTATAGGAACTGATGGTGCAGCAAGTAATAATAACCTTAATATGCTTGAAGAAGTTAATCTTGCAGCTTTATTACACAAAGGAGCCAATAAAGATCCTTTATTTTTAAGTTCAAAAGATATATTAAAAATGTCATGTTTAAACGGAGCTGTGTCACAAGGGAGAGACGATTGCGGATATATTAACGTAGGAAATAGAGCAGATATAGTTGTTTATGATTTTAACAAGCCTCATATGCAACCTGTATTTGATGCGCTAGCTAATATATTCTATTCTTCACAAGCAAGTGATATTTGCTTATCAATGATAGATGGAAAAGTTGTATATAAAAATGGAGTATTTACAACTATAGATATAGAAAAAGTTTATTACAATGTTAATAGAATTAAAAATGAAAAGCTCTCTAAGTTAAAATAGAAGTAAACAAAATGGTTTAATACTAATAAAAGTGTTAAGCCATTTTTTTATTGACTTTGTATTTTTACTATGATATTATTCAATATAATAATACGGTAGCGAAATTTATAATTTGCATTTTAATTAAATAATAAACAATCATTAATTAAATAATATTTTAACTTATATAAGTTCATAATAGGTTGAACGTTTCTACCAACTACCATAATAGTTGATTATAAGTTAATCCTTTTGCGGGATTACTATATTCAAATTTTATGAATGTTGGTTTTTTTGTACATAAAAATAGTATAGATTGATAAAATATAGTAATTTCTCGTATAAATGTTTTATTTTCAAAAGGAAAGTGCTTACAAAAAATAAAGTTTATATTACTTGACAAATAAAAATTATTTATCTATAATTGTAAATAATTTAATATATACATAGCATAACGAAGATTTATATTAATTATATTTCGGAGTATGAGATTTAAAGAAAAGCTGTGAAAAGAACAAGTAGAAATTAGTTAGGCCAAACAGAAAGTTGCCGGATAATGAGAGGCACTTGGAATTCTAATTTTGAATACATCTTAGAGCTTCAAGCTGAACAGAATTAAATGTTTCTAATTAGGTGATGACGTATCCTTGCACACGTTATAGTGCTAAAGTATATCCATAAAATATGGCGTACTTGAAGAGGTTAATTATGTGAGTAATTAATAAATTAAGGTGGTAGCACGAGATATACTCTCGTCCTTTGTAAAATAAAGGATGGGAGTTTTTTTATTCTTCAGGAAATTATATTTTTAAAAAATGGAGGATAACCCAAATTGCCATCTTATTTAAAGATTAAGAAATTAGTCCTAAAGAATAAAAATAATCATATGTCGCACCATTATTTCTTCACTGCTTTTGGAAAGGTGCATGGCTAAAAAATCGACACTCCAAAGTCGTTTGGCGATTTTTTTATTACACAAATTTTCAAACTTAGAAAGCTGAAAAAATTTGGAGTAATTTTCAACTTATAAAAGGTGGCATTAGCTTTTATAAATCTTATAGAACTTGCTTATATTAAAATTTTAAATATAAGGAGTTATGGTATATGAAAAAAACAATTGATGAACAAATTAAAATTATAGCAAAGGGAGTAGCAGATATTATAAGTATAGAAGAATTAAAAGAAAAACTTATTAAATCTGAAAAAGAAAACAAACCTTTAACAATTAAGTTAGGATTAGATCCTAGTGCACCAGATATACATTTAGGTCACGCAGTTGTTTTAAGAAAAATAAAACAATTGCAAGATTTAGGGCATAGGGCTGTTATTGTAATTGGAGATTTTACAGGAAAAATTGGAGATCCAACAGGAAAATCAAAAACAAGAAAGCCATTGGCACAAGAACAAGTTATAGAAAATGCAATGACATATCAAAAACAAATTTTAAAAGTTTTAGATAAAGAAAAAACAAAAATTAGATTTAATAGTGAATGGTTATCTAAATTAACATTTGAAGAAGTATTAAAATTAGCAGCAACTACTACAGTTGCAAGAATGCTTGAAAGAGATGACTTTAGAAATCGTTATAGTAATAATGCACCTATTGGTATTCATGAATTTTTCTATCCTTTAATTCAAGGATATGATTCAATTGTATTAAAAGCTGATATTGAACTTGGAGGAACAGATCAAACTTTTAATATTCTTATGGGAAGAACTTTACAAAAAGGTATTGGGATGGAACAACAAATAGCAATATTTATGCCGATTTTAGAAGGCTTAGATGGCATTGAAAAGATGAGTAAGAGTCTTGGTAACTATATAGGAGTAGATGAAAAGGCAGAAGTAATGTTTAAAAAGGTTATGGAAGTTCCAGATAATCTTATTATAAAATATTTTGAATTAGCAACTGATGAACATCCAGATAGAATAGATGAAATAAAAAGAGACATTGAGAATGGAAAAAATCCTAGAGATGTAAAATTAGAACTTGCTAAGATTATTACAGGCTTATATCATTCAGAAGAGGAAACAAATTCTGCTATTAAATACTACGAACAAGTATTTAAAAATGGAAGTTTACCTAGTGAAGTGCCAGAAATAAACATACCAAAAGAATTTACGAAGTTAAAAGAAATAAGAAAAATTCTTGTAGATGAAGGGGTAGTACCTTCTAATAAGGAATTTAGAAGACTAGTAGAGCAAGGTGGAGTACAAATAAATACTGAAAAGGTATTAGATTTTGATAATGCTAAAATTAATGATAATGATATATTAAAAATAGGAAAAAAGAAATTTATTAAGATAAAAATGATATAAGTATTTTACAATATCAACATTTACGGTTAATATAGTAATATACAATAAATTTAACAATGGAGGAAATGATATGTACGATAAAATAATGGAATCAGTAAGTTACATTAATGAAAAAGTAAAAAGAAATCCTAAAATTGCAATAATACTTGGATCAGGACTAGGAGATTTAGTTAATGTTGTAGAAGATATGGAAAGTATATCTTATGAAGAAATACCTAATTTCCCAGTTTCTACAGTTAAAGGACATGAAGGAAAATTAGCTTTTGGAAAAATTAATGGTGTTGAAGTATTATTAATGCAAGGCAGATTTCACTATTATGAAGGCTATAATATGAAAGAAGTTACATACCCAATATATGTAATGAAAAAATTAGGAATAGAAAAAATAATAGTAACAAATGCTTGTGGTGGAATAAATACAAACTTTGAACCAGGAACATTAATGATTATAAATGACTTTATCAATTTATTTGGAACAAACCCATTAATTGGAGTTAATGATGAAAGATTAGGAACTAGATTCCCAGATATGTCAGAACCATATAAGATAGAGCTTATTAATAAGGCTAAAAAAGTAGCTGACGAATTAAGAATAAAATATGATGAAGGTATTTATGCTGGATTTATGGGACCATACTATGAAACAGCTGCCGAAGTTAGAATGATAGGTAGACATGGCGCAGATGCAGTAGGTATGTCAACGGTACCAGAAACAATAGTTGCTAACTATTTAGGAATGGATGTATTAGGAATAGCTTGTATAACTAATATGGCAACAGGAATACAAAAAGTTAAACACTCACATGAAAGAGTAGTAGAAACAGCTCAAAAAGCATCAACAAACCTATGTAAATGGGTATCAAAAGTTATAGAAGTTATGTAATTTAAAGGTTAAAAGATAGGAGAGTGATATTTAGTGAGAAATATATTTTTCTATGACACAATTCTTGGAAAAGTAGGAATAGCGGACAATGGAAGCGCTATCACAAATTTATATTTTAATATAGATAGTGTTGATAAAGATATGATTTTAATTGAAACTGAACTTATAAAAAAAGCTTTCACTCAGTTAGAAGAATATCTATGCAAAAATAGAACGCATTTTGAAATTCCATTATCTCCTTGTGGTACACAGTTTATGAAATCTGTATGGAATGAATTGAAAAATATTCAATATGGAAAAACTTGTGCTTATGGAGAGATTGCTGAAAAAATAGGAAATCCTAAAGCTGCAAGAGCTGTAGGTCTTGCTAATAACAAAAATCCAATTCCTATATTTATACCATGCCATAGAGTTATTGGCAAAAATGGTAAGCTAGTTGGGTATTCAGGTGGTTTAGATATAAAAGAAAAGCTTTTATATTTGGAATGTTCAACTAATAAGACTGTGTTTTAAATATGTTTGATATATGCAATAGGTAAAGTGGCATTGTAATTGGACTTTGAGAATTCTCAATGAGTATTGTCACATTTACTGATTGTCTCAATTTTATATTGGGAGCAAGCTAAAATGGGACTATAATCATTTTAGTATTCCTAAGTTCAATTACTCAGTCCACTTTGCTTATGCATATATCAGACATTTTCCTAAAATACAGTCTTATTTATATGTCTATTTATTGTTTGCTTTAGTTAATAGGTTATATATTATTTTTGCAGCTTCAGCATTTGTTACATTGTTATTTGGGTTAAAATTATTATTTCCATCACCTGTAATTATTCCTAAGGAATTACAAATTGCTGCATAACCTTTAATGTCATCTTCAATAGAATCACTAAATGGATTATTAAAGATGTAATAATTTTTAGCGATTTTATCATATCCTAAATATCTAACTATTAACTTACTTATATCTTTATTTGTAAGCAATAAATCAGGTGATTTTTCTTCTGCTTTTAAAATTCCTTTTTCTATAAGCATATCATAAAATTTATTATCATCATCAGAATTATTAAAATTCCAAACTTGAGAATAAAGGTATCTTAAAAAATTAATTTGAGTTATGTTATTATCAGGATTAAATTTGTCACCTTTTAAATAATAACCATTTTCTAATAGCTCTTTAACTGTTTTCTCACACCAATGCCCATTTATATCAGAATATTTAGGAAGATCGTTTTCTTTATATTCTTCTCCATTAAACTTAATTCTTGTCCCATTAAAAGGATTAACAAGATAATTTTCACCTAAATCTATAAAGTTATATATTAAAGAAATATTTTTGTCATTAGACATTGTATATTCTAATCCAAATTTATCGCTAATTTTATCGAAAATTAATTCGGGTGTTAAGGCTGAATCTATATCTGGAAAATTAACATTATCATACCATTGACTAGTATATTCACAAACTTTTCCACTAAATTTATTAATAGAAACCATAAGATAGTTGTTTATAAAGTTAATTCCGTTTACTTGACGGATAAATTTAAAATTATAAAAGCTATCATTTTCATTTATATCTGTATCTAAGGCTTCTAATTTTGTTTCTACAAACTTATTAGGAGAAACTTCATTTAGAAATTTATTTACTATATTTTTAGCATCATCAATAGGTATCACATTGGTTTTATCATCAATATTTGAATAATGATAAAAAGATAATAGTTCACTTGATTTAGCATCCACTTCTGCAGAAGCATTTTCAAAATTAATTGTCCAAATATAATTATTTGATATTAAATCTTTATTTATATGAGAATTTGAAATTTTATCTTCAAAAGAGTCTAAATCACTATATTTTTTAATTATATCGGTAGCTGTGTCTTTAGTTATAAGTCCAGAGGCATTTTTTATTGCATCATCTTCTTCTTTTGTTAAATTTTTTAAGGAATCTAAGCTTTCATTAGCATTTTTATATCCATCTTTACCTAAATATATATTTTCATTATTTATAGAAATCTTTTCTCCAGAATGTGCATCTATAGCTACATTAGGAGTACTATTTATGCAATATGCTGGAAAAATATTTAGCTTATTATTTTTATAGTCATAATAAGAATAATAATTTAGCTTTAAACCAATTTTATCAATATATGATTTTTTGGCTTTTGATTTTTCAATTATATTATCATTAGAAGGATATGAAAGAGAGTTTGTATTTAAGTTATTTGTATTAAAAGTAATTATTTCACCAGTATGTTTATCTACAGAAATATTTACATATAAAAAGTTTAATGGAATATTATTAAAATAACATTTATATTTAAATGTATAAACACTATCTGTTGGATCATTATAAGAATTTATTTCCTTTAAAGAACTATAATGATTTACAAGTGCTTTTTTTATAAAATCTTCACAAGCTTGTCTTGCTTCATCCTTAGTGACAGATGCAAGTAACTTTGAAGTATTTTCATTACTATACTTATAAAAATCATATATATTTCCATCTTCATCCATCGATACTGATATGTTGCCATATTTTCCTTGCACTTCTGACCAATTAAGTTCAAATAAATTTACTTGTCCAAGGATTGTTTTTTGCTCTCTACCAGAATGAGTAAAATCAGTATAAGTATCAGGAATTGTTATTATATTTTTGGTTTTTGTAATAGCATTTTCTAATGATTTACTATAATTTTCATCTGCAAATACTGGATATTGAATACTTAGAATAAGCGAAAAGAATAGCAAAATACTTAAAAAGTAATTCTTTTTCATTAATATATCCCTCCAATTAAATTATAAAAAACTAATGAGTAACAGAAAATTCAATATAACTATATGGTAACACTAAATATATTTTCTATCTACTATATAATGTATTTATTAAGCTTAATTTAAGAAAGAATTATTTATATAAAAAAGACTATATTTTTTTGTAATGCTTGATATATGAATAAGCTAAGATGGTGAAAAATTAAAAGTCTATTAGAGAGCATTTTACTTATTTCATATAGTAACATATACTTAAAATATAGTCTTATAAAAAGATTAGATTATAAATTTTTTATATATTTTAAAATAGAAGATACCTTAATTAGAAACTTATAATTACAATTTAATCAAAATGAAGATTAGTTTGAAAAATCACGTTCTAATATTTCTATTTTTTTAGGATCTTTAAAATCATCGATTGAATTTATATCAATTTTTGATAATACTTCATCTAAAATTCTACTGTGAACAGGAACTTTTATAGGTGAATCGTAAGCAAATTCATCAACTGCAATTCTGGATTTAGTTGGTGGCACAATAGCTTTTGGACCTCCAACACACCCACCAGGACACCCCATACCTTCTATAAAATTAGCAGCGACTTCTTTTTTTAGAGCTTTATCAAGTATTGCTTTACAATCTTTGATTCCATCAACTTTAACACTTTTAAAATGCTTGAATTTTTCTGGATAAAGTTCTTCTATTGTTTCAGAAACAGCAATTGAAACACCACCAGTTCTAGCATATAAACGCCCGGCTCTTGAGGCGTATTCAACAGATGGAACTCCATTTAATTTCATTGGATTTATCTCTAAAGCTCTAAAAATTTGTTCTACCTCTTGGAATGTTAATACAAAATCAATAGTACCAGCTAAATCCTTTTCTGTTGCTTCGGCTTTTTTTGCAATACATGGACCTATGAAAACAACTTTGGTATCTTTATTTAACTTTTTTAATATTCTGCCAGCTGCTATCATAGGAGAAACAGATGGAGATAAATCTGGGACAAGGTCTTTATAAATTTTTTTTAACATCCCAACCCACATTGGACAGCAGCAAGAAGTTATCATTAAATCATCAGGTTTATTAACATGTTTATTAAATTCAACAGCTTCTTTTATTGTTAATATATCAGCAGCAAATGCAACTTCAACCATATCGGTAAAACCTGCTTTTATGAAAGCCTCTCTTAATTGATCCATTGTTACATTTTCTCCAAATTGTCCAGCAATTGCAGGTGCTACAGCAGCAATAACAGTTTTATTTTCTTTTATTAGATTAATTATAGGTAAGAATTCAACCTTATCTAATATTCGTCCATTCTTGCATGAATCAACACAAATACCACAATTAATACACATATCTTTGTTTATAGCAGTAGAGTTTTTTTCACTATCATAATATATAGCATTAAAAGGACATGATAATTCACAAGGGTATTTTTTTTCTTTATTAGGTATGCAATTAGCACTACAACATTCAAGTTTTTCAACTATTCTTTTATTTACAGTATATTCTGTAATTGCTTTTTTTATATTGTATACATAATTATTATCAAATTTAAGTTTTACTCCACAAAGAGATGTTATTATTTCAAATGTTTCTTGCGGAGATACTTCATGGCATACCATAATGCGATTAAGAGTTTCATCAAAATTACCATTATAATATGACTTGACTAATGTATCAAATAAATCTAAGTATTTATTATTCATAAATATATAACCTCCAAGTTAATGAAATAAGATTAAATTTTTTATTTTAATATAGTATGTATTAATATGCTGTATTTTATTAAATTATATATAAATTTAATTACTTAAAAGTTATAATGATTTTAAGAGATTGATTTTTATAATGAATATGTTAACATATTTATTGTAGGTTTATTTAGTATACTAAAGGGGGATGACATAATTATGAATGACTTGAGAGAAAATGATAAAATATTTTTTGATTGTGGAAATGTGACAATATCAACTGAAAATGTAGAGGAAAAACTAGATGAAGTTCAAGAGGTTTTAATGATATATAGCTCTGCTATAAAAGAAATTAAAACTAAATTAGATATTTTAGATTTTGAATTTAAAATAAGAAGAAAAAGAAATCCTATAGAATATATGAAATCAAGAGTTAAATCACCTAGGAGCATATTAGAAAAGCTTAAACGTAGGGGATTCGATGTAAGCATTAAATCAGCAAGAGAAAATTTAAATGATATAGCTGGAGTAAGAGTTGTATGCTCATTTGTAAGTGACATATATGAAATTGCTAATATGTTAAAGAGTCAAAATGACATAAGATTAGTAGAAGAAAAAGATTATATAAAAAATCCAAAGGAAAATGGATATAGAAGTTTACATATGGTATTAGAAGTTCCAATTTATTTTTCAGATCATATAGAAAATGTAAAGGTAGAAGTTCAGATAAGAACTATTGCCATGGATTTTTGGGCAAGCTTAGAACATAAACTTTATTATAAAAAAGGAGAAGATACGCCAAAACATATAAGAGCAGATTTAAAGGAATGTGCTGATATAATCTCAGCAACAGATTTAAAAATGCAAAAAATCCAAGAAGAAGTTGAAAAGTTGTAAAATACTTAATAAAATATTATGTTTTAGAGGATGATTTTACAACTAAAAAGTAATATAATATAAATTATGGATTTAACATATTATGTATAAGAGTTAAGTACTCTTATATATAATTTAAAAACAAATATATTTAATGATTTATAGAAGTGAGGTTAATAATGAGTATTTTAGTTTTAGGCGGAGCAGGCTATATTGGTTCTCATGCAGTAAGCCAATTAATAGATAATGATTATGATGTTGTAGTTGTAGATAATTTGCTAACTGGACATGAAGATGCAATAAATAAAAAAGCTAAATTTTATAAAGGTGATATAAGAAATAAGGAATTTTTAAAAGGTGTTTTTGAAAAAGAATCTTTTGAAGCTGTAATTCATTTTGCAGCAAATTCTTTAGTAGGAGAATCTATGGTGGATCCTCTTAAATACTTTAATAATAATGTTCAAGGAACACAAACATTATTAGAAGTTATGAATGAATTTAATGTGAAGAACATAGTGTTTTCTTCAACAGCAGCAACTTATGGTGAACCAAAACAAATTCCAATAACTGAAGAAATGGAAACTTGTCCTACAAATCCATATGGTGAAACAAAGCTTACTATGGAAAAAATAATGAAATGGTGTGATAGAGCTTATGGAATAAAATATGTATCACTTCGTTATTTTAATGTTGCTGGAGCAAGAGAAGGTGGAATTATTGGAGAAGATCATAATCCAGAAACACATCTAATTCCAATAGTACTTCAAGTAGCTCTTGGAAAAAGAGATTTTATAACAATATATGGTGAAGATTATGATACTGAAGATGGTACTTGTGTAAGAGATTATATTCATGTTGAAGATTTAATAGAAGCACATATTTTAGCAATGAAATATCTATTAAATGGAGGAGATAGTAATATATTTAATCTTGGAAGCAGTCAAGGATTTTCAGTTAAAGAGATAATTGAATCTGCAAGAAAAGTTACTAAGCATCCAATTCCAGCACAAATAGGTGAAAGAAGAGCAGGAGATCCAAGTAAGTTAGTTGCGTCTTCAGATAAAGCAAGAGAAATATTAGGATGGAATCCAAGTAGAACAAATATAACTAAGATTATAGAAGATGCTTGGGTATGGCATGCAAATAATAAGAATGGATATAACAAATAATTTCACATTGTAATAATTCTAAAAGTTTGTTATAATTTAATATAGTCAGTTCGGAAGCCTCCTGACTTTAAATAAAACTATGGTTAACTTTTAGTAATAATAAACTTTTATATATTTATGAAGGTTTATTAGATTATTGAATTTTTATCGTAGGATTTAATGTCCTACGATTTTTTTTATTCTTTAAATAAATCAAGGGCTGATCATCGCCTTAGCGATTTTGTTCTGGATTTAATCATACTTATAGTTACTCGTTTTGTTTAAATTTTACATAGGTTTTAGTGAAATGTTTATACAAATATAAATTAAAACTTAGTGTAAAGTTTAGGAGGTTGTTAAACTAATTTTTTAGGAGGATATTTAATGAAAAGTAGTAAAACAACAAGACGATTAGTTAGAACAGCACTTATAGCTGCTATTTATGCAGTGATAACACTTATATTAGCACCTATAAGTTATGGAAATATTCAATTTAGGATTTCAGAAATAATGGTATTATTAGCTTTTGTAGATCCATTTTATATTGGGGGACTTACATTAGGATGTTTTATAGCAAATATGCTTGGGCCTAATGGCATGTTAGATATATTTTTAGGAACATTAGCTACATTGATTAGTGTTACAGCAATATCATTCACAGCGAAATATATTAAAAATAATAAAAAAGCATTATTTATAGCATCATTATGGCCAACAATATTTAACGCTTTAATTATAGGGTGGATGCTTAATTATTTATTTAAAATTCCACTTATATTATCTATGGGAGAAATAGCAATAGGTGAATTTGTTGTTGTAACTTTGATAGGATTACCAATACTTAAATTAGTACAACATAAATATAAAAAATTAATTTTAGTACAAGATATTTAAATAAAATTAGTTAATAAAAGACATGAAAAAGAGAAAATAAATCTTTTTTTATGTCTTTTTTATAAATTTAATTATTTTATAATGAAAAATTGCATATATTATATTAAAGAATATTATTTTAGGAAAAGTAATATGAACAAAATTATATATATCTCTTTGCTAATAATTATTTTCTTCTCTTTAATACTAGATATAATATATATGCTAAAGCAAGAAGAACGTACAATACCTAAATATTTTTTATATAAAATTTTACTTATAATTACATTAATATTTGAAAAAGTAATGGGGTGTTCTATTTTCAAGTAACTTATAGCATTAAATTTATTATCATATGTAAGTATTTATGAATATCATAAATAATGAATTAATAAAATTATGAGGTGATATTATGCATATATCAACAAAAAAAAGGTTTAATAAGATAGGAGATAAATTTATAAAAAGTGATTATGATTTATCTACTATAAGATGGGTAATTAGCGAAGTTAGAAATACTATTTGGGATATGAATCAAAGAGAATTTAAAAAACTTATTGGTATACCAAGGAACATACTAAAAGAAGAGGTTTATATTAAAGATTATGAAATATGGCAAAAGGAAAATAAAGGCTATTTATTGGCGAATTTAAGAGACTTCAAAGATAAATATTTTATAGAGTTAAAAGGAAAAATTTACTCTGACAAATATTCTATTAATGATATGATAGAAACAATAGATTATATGGTAGATAACTTTGATGATTTGCAAGAAAAGCATAGTGGAAAAATGGAAATGCTTTTGAGAAATGTTGAGCTTGGATTTAGAAATTTAGAGATTTCTAATCAAAAAGGATTAATATCAAACAGGGAGTTATTTTCTAAATATATAGAAAATGCAGTAAATGAAGCTTAATAAATTTATAATAATGAATAAAAATTAAGAGAAATAAGTTACTATTATTTTAAGTGACTTATTTTTTTATTTTCAGTATAAATATATAAAAAATTATATATATATATA
>NZ_CAURTC010000018.1:0-67108 GCF_963527835.1 uncultured Clostridium sp.
CCAATTTTAGCTTGCTCCCAATATAAAATTGAGACAAGCAGTAAATGTGACAATACTCATTAACTATTCTCAAAGTCCAATTACAATGCCACTTTTCCTATTGCATATATCAACCCCTATTTAAACATAGTCTATTATTTCTTTAATAAATCCTTACATGACTCTCTTTCTATTAATTTAGTATCTAGCAGTATTTGCTTATTTTCCTGTGTTCCATTAATTAATGAAAATAATAATGATATACTCGTTTCAGCCATTAATCTTTTTGGTTGATTTACTGTAGTTAGCCCTGGATTGTAATACTTACTTTCATCCATTCCATCAAAACCAATGATTGAAATATCATCACCAATTTTCAAACCACTATCTACAACTGCCTTTGCTACTCCTGTAGCCATAATATCTGAAAGTGCAAAAATAGCACTTACATCTTTTCTATTTTTTATAAGATTTATAGTTTCTTTATATGCTTTTTCACAAGAATAATCTCCAATTAATTCAAGTTCATCATCAATTTCAATATTATTCTCTTCTAAAGCATTTCTATATCCCTTAAGTCTCCACCAACTAATTCCTAAATCATTTTCATCGCCTAAAATAAGTGCTATTTTTTTATGGCCTTTTTCAATTAAATATTTAGTTGCATCATAAGAAGCTTTAATATTATCTATTCCTATTGAAGAATAGTGTTTCTTTCCTTTTTTAGATATAGTATTAACAGATGTTAAAACTATTGGAGTTCCTATGTCTGAAAAACTATCTTCTTTTATATCAATGAAGTTTCCACCTAGACAAATAACCCCTTGTAACTTCTTTTCTTTTATAAATCCCATAAGATTTTCTACATCCTGATAGAAGTTATAATCATTCTGCTCTAATATCATTGTATATCCTGATCTATCTATAATGTTACCTATAACATTTATCATCTGTGAAAAAAATGGATTAAACACTCCCTTTACTAGTACACCTATATTTTTAGTATTGTTTTGCTTTAATATTCGTGCACTATTATTAGGTATGTAATTATTTTGTTTTATAATTTCCCAAACTCTCTCTCTTGTACTCTCTTTTACATCTGGATGATTATTTATAACTCTTGAAACAGTACTTACTCCTACACCTGCAAGTCTTGCTATATCTCCTATATTCATGATATTCCTCCTAATATATATGTAAAATCTAATTAAAATAGTGGTAACGTTTCCGCAATGATTTTATTATACACCCATTTCAATTATTATATCAATAAACTAATAATTTTATCATACTGAATTCACTACACGGTATCGTTACCGGAATATCGAATATAAACTTATACCTTATTTTCTTTCCATACAAAAAATGCTATTTTAAATAGTATTGCTTCATTAAAGTTTCTAATATCATAAGATGTGCATTTCTTAATCTTATCTAACCTATAAATCAAAGTATTTCTATGCACATATAAATTTTTAGCTGATTCACTTAAATTTAAATCACAATTTAAAAATACTTCTATTGTATTTATTGTATCATCATCTAATTTATTAAATCCATCATTAAATTTAGATAATATTTTTACCTTCTTTTCTTCACTTAAACTCTCTACAATACTTTCAAATAATAAACTCTTTTCATTAAATATTCTATTTGAAATATTATATTTTTTAGCTAAGTTAATTTTATATATCCCCTCTTTATATAATGAACTTACATTATTATAATCTTCTACTTTATAGTAACTTATATAACATCTTTTATATAAGTTATTGTGTATAGTTTCAGTTATGCTTGATATATGGTCTTCAATATCCTCAAATGTTCCTAATAAAATAATATATTCATTATATTCTAATATAGACACTTCAGTATCTATATATATTGTCTTTAAAATCTCTATAGTTTCACTTATTTTTTCTTCTAAATTAATAGATATTAAATAGACCTCATTTAACTCAAACATAATATCATTTAATTTGTCACTTGATACATACTCATCTTTTAATAAAGAAATTATTATATTTTCCCTAACATCATGCTCATCTTTGCATCTATTTTCAATACAAAATTTAATAAGCTTTAGCGAATCTTTAAAATTGCTATAAGTTCTTAATATAAATATTTTATTATTTATATTAAATCTGGCTTCTATTATTTCTTTATCAGTGTAAAGAAAGGGATTAGTTTTGAAAACCATTTTATTATCAATACATAATTCAAAAGGTATTTCACATTTTTTATATAATTCATTTAAATATTCAACTAATCCGTACATCTCTTCACCCCAAAATAAAAATTATATTATTCTTAATTCATTTTCTTTATCAAATACATGGATCTTTTCGCTTTCAACATATAATTTTATTGAATCTCCAGTTTTTACATTAGTAGTTCCATTTACTCTTGCAGTCATGTTATTGTTAGATGCCACAAAGTAAATATAACTTTCAGCTCCCATAAGCTCAACTACTTCTACTTTTCCATTTATAATTGATGATGGATTTTCTTTTACAACTTCCATATCATCATCTAAATGTTCTGGTCTTATTCCAAATGTAACTTCTTTATTCACATAACCCTTAGTTTTTAATTCCTTAGCTTGTTGTTCTGGTAATAATATATTATTTTCTTCGAAGCTACAATATAACTCGCCTTCTTTTTCCACTATCTTACCATCTATGAAGTTCATTTGAGGACTTCCTATAAATCCAGCTACGAAAATATTTACTGGGTTATTATATATGTTTTGTGGCGTATCTACTTGTTGTATTATACCATCTTTCATTACAACTATTCTAGTTCCCATAGTCATTGCTTCAACTTGGTCATGAGTAACATATATGAACGTTGTTTGTAATTTATTATAAAGTTTAGATATTTCTGTTCTCATTTGAACTCTTAGTTTTGCATCAAGATTTGATAAAGGTTCGTCCATCAAGAACACTTTAGGTTCTCTAACTATGGCTCTTCCTAATGCAACTCTTTGTCTTTGACCTCCAGATAAAGCTTTTGGCTTCCTTGTTAATAAATGTTCTATACCTAATACCTTTGCTGCTTCAGTTACCTTTTCATCAATTTCTTCTTTAGGTACTTTTCTAAGTTTTAATGCAAAAGCCATGTTATCGTAAACACTCATGTGAGGATATAATGCATAGTTTTGGAATACCATTGCTATATCTCTTTCTTTTGGCTCAACATCATTTACTAATTTTCCACCTATATATAATTCACCTTTAGATATTTCTTCTAAACCTGCTATCATTCTTAAAGTTGTTGATTTACCACAACCAGATGGTCCAACAAATACTATAAATTCTTTATCTTCTATTTCTAAATTAAAATCGTTTACTGCTGTTACATCACCTGAATATATTTTATAAATGTGTCTTAATGACAATTCTGCCATGTTAACCCCTCCCATTTAAGTCAAATTAATTGTTTATCTTGATTATATTGTACAATTGTAATCCTTTAAACTCTATATGAAAAACTCACAAAACTATATTATTTTTTTTGTGAAATGCTACTAAAGTTAAATTTAGTAGCATTGTTACTTTCTTATATACTGTTTTTTATTAATTTATCTCCACTCTTAGATATCACACCTTTAGAGTAAGTTTGGATTAAATCACCTTTATACTTAATTACTTTTTTACTTGTAAGTTCTGTTACACATTTCTTTTCATTATCATTAATATAAATTTTTCCACTATAATCTACTAATACATCTTCTTTATTTACAGGATTATTTAATTTAATTTCTTTCCAATCTTTATAATTATCAGATGAAACTGCATAATATATTTTTGTAACTTTGTTATCCACTTCTGATGCAAAATAAACATTATCATTTATATCTGTTCCTAGTAACTTTGGATTTTTTGTATTAGGTATCAATAAGTTATCTGGTTTATCTAATATTGTTACTTGAGTTCCCATCTCCATTATTGCATTAGCACCTGTAGTTGGGATAACAATATTACCTATTTCTTTATTACTTCTCTTCTTCTCTAATTGATTCATAGTGTTTGCATAATATAAATCACTTTTTTCATTACTTTTTTTAATCTTAATATATAAACTATGGGTACCTATTGAAAACGGAATATCTTCTACTTTATCTTCACTATTTTCAACTCTTACTCTTAATTTATTTAAATCGAAGTCTGCAAGTTCAATTTGTTCCCCATTTTTAGCATTAAATGCTACTGGTTCAAAATAACTTCTTCCTTTTTCTTTTATTTTTTGTATAGCAATTATACGATCGGAATTTGTAACCCATTTG
The DNA here is from genome assembly GCF_963527835.1 of uncultured Clostridium sp. GTDB lineage: Bacteria > Bacillota > Clostridia > Clostridiales > Clostridiaceae > Clostridium. Next base: position 4,268 of record NZ_CAURTC010000018.1, read on the forward strand.
TAAAATACAATATTACTATTAACATTATTTTTAATATCTTTATATTTATTTTCATCACTATCTAATACTTTTAATCTTCCATTTTGAAGTCCTGCAACATATCTACCATTAGAAGATACTTTTAAATCATCTACATCTTCTTTTAATTCAACTTCTTTTTGCTCATTTTTACGAACTTCACTATCATCAGATTTTTCTATTTTAATATCCATATTTGATGATAAGTATATGTTTTCAATATATAAAAATATTCCTTGTTGAATTATAAATGCTACAAATGTAAAAATTAATAATTTATTTAAAACTTTCATAATGTTTCATCTCCTAATCTACTGTTCAACATAAAATGCTGTTGCAACAGTTCTCTCTCCATCCCAAGCATTAGGAGAATTAATTACATCACCTTTATAATACATGGTTGTTGAATATCCTCCATCAAGCATACCTGCATTTATAGCTCCACGATTTTTCATAATTTCTTGAACATCATATAAACTAGCTCCAGGTTTAGATAATTTTCTTCCGTCTAAAACTAAAAATAGTACTGTTCCATCTTCTTTTTGTCCTACAGCAGTTCTAGGATTTACCCCATCTTCAAACCTATCTTTAATTTGTTTAATTCCATTTATTATAATGTTAGGTTTTCTAAAACACATAGCTTCTTGTACATCTAATTTTTTTAATTCTGCAAGAGTATGATCTCCAACTATTAATTGTCATTTTTTAGTAAAAGCAATTACATTTTCAAAAGAATGCTCATCATATCCTGATGTAGGATATATAACCTTTCCATTAGAAATAACAAAACCTCCTGGCTGACCACCAGTGCCTGCATATGTTACTCCATCAGAAGACTTATCTAAAAAAGTCCCACCATTAATAGCAGCTATTGCATTATGTTCTTCTGCCATCTCACTTGTCTTCTGACCTAATTTTCCAAGATGTTTGGTCATTGTTGCTTTTACTTTATGTGGGTTTTCTATTTCTAACATATAGCCATCATATCTTTCTGTATGTATATCATATTTAGTTACCTTATTTCCAGAATCATATTTAACATCTATTTTATTAAGATCTATTGAAGTATTAGCCTCAACAGCTTCTTCTTCAATTTCACTTTTTCCTAATATACTATCTAATGTTTTTTGTGGTATAAAATCATAAACTAAATAAGAATGTCTAGTAGCTATAACTGTTGAAATTAAAACTTTCTTCGTCTTGTCATATGGACCATAAATTAATACTAAAGGTGTTGTTATTACTAAAAAAGTAATAACATATATTAATCCCATAAATATTGAAAGAGATTTCTTCTTTTTAATTTCCTTTCTCTTTTTTTTTCTTGTTGGTTTCTTTTTAACTTTTTTATTCATAATTTCTCCTTACTTTTAAGGCGCTAATGTTCTACATAAAATTTTACCATATATATCTTTGCATAAATATTACAAAATAGTTAAATTACCCTCATATTTTTGAATAATGTTCTTTCATTTAACAATATGTCCAATAAATTCTTAACTATACCGTAATTAATATTATTATTACATTTTTATAAGTATATAGTTGTTTGATAATAATTTTACAAAATATGTTATAATTTATATTTAGTGAATTATCTAATAAAATATAGTTTACTTAAAAATAAGAACTTGATTATATGATAGTAAAGGAGTAAATTAAATTGACTGATGTTAATTTAAAAAATTTAACAAATAACCATATACCTGTAAATAGTTCACAAATTTTTATTGATAAAATTGATTTAAATAAATTACTTTATATATACAATTGGAGCAGTAAAGAAGTTCAAGAAAAGATGACTTGTAGACCTATTATAAATAGAAATAGAAATGAGTCAATAAAACTATATAATGCACTGTTAAATTCTGATACTGTTTATATATTTGGCTTATACAATTTAAATAATAAAGAATTATTAGGTAAGATAACCTTGTTTGATTATAATAGTAGAAATAAAAGTTTAGAGATTGGTTATTATCTATTGCCTGAATTTAGAAAGAAAGGTTATATGAATGAGGCCATTAAAATGATACTTAATTTATTATTTTCAAAAATAGATATAAATAAAGTATATGCTCAAACTGCAAGTTTTAATAATGATTCTAATGCATTATTAAAACTAAACAATTTCAAATTAGATGGTGTTCTACGTGAACATCATGAATTAAATGAAGTGTTTTATGATGATTATATTTATAGTATTTTGAGAAATGAATTTATACTTTCAATTTAGTGAAAAATATTAATTGTAGTTAGCAACTGATGACATTATTGTAACTATTGCTATTGTAATTAATATTTTAGCAATTTTATTGATGCTTCTATATTTCCACATCAAGTATAATCCTGCTGGCCAAAAAACAAATAAAAATAAAACTGTAGCCCAAGCTTTCTCATACCATTGTTCTTTCATATAATATTTCTCCTAACTTAAATTTTACTTTACATAGTTTTTTCAACTTTATAAGCATATATTATTTTACCATATTTTAATTAAATTTTTAAATAAAGGATAGATTATTGTAACATATACTATCCCTTATTTAAAATCTATACTTAATTTATTTTATTGTATAAAACCAATTACCTAATTTACCTTTTAATTCTTGACATTTACTCATAGATAAAATTTGAGTTTCTACCCAAATGCCTTTGCCATCTCCTCTAACATAGCATCTAATATCATTGAAATAACTTAACACATATTCTAGATCAACACCCTTAAATTCGTTATTTCCCCTATACCCATCTGGCAAATAATTAGTAACTATATATCCTATTTTCTTATGTTCTACTAATATAGCTTCTGTGAAATTATTTATATCTACATTAGTATTAATTCCTTTTATCTTACCACTTTCAGTGAATTGATGTCCTGCATAACTCTCTCCCCATATAGTTGTTTTCATAGGCCTTTCAACATCGTAATGAGCCATCCAACATTTATATTTAGATAATCTAGAATCTAAATTTTCATTTGCAAAATAAGGTGAAGTGTATATGCACAACTTTAATTCACATAAATTTTCGAATTTATTTATAAATCTTAATGCATAATCCATCACATTAAAGTTATCTACTTCTATATCTAAGCATGGTTTTAAATCATTATCTTTATCCTTTATATTATTATAAAAATTTTCTGCCTGAGTTTCTGGCTCAGAAGAGCCAACTAAAAAATGATAAAAGCCAGTCTTAAGACCAGCTTTTTTAGCTTCATTATAATTTTTATTTAAGTAAGGATCTTCATACGTTGTCCCCTCAGTTGCTTTTATATATATAAGTTCTATATTATCTTCTTTTACTTTATTAAAATCTATATCTCCATTATGATTACTTACATCTATACCTCTCATACAACCTCACCTTTCATAATTAATAAATAATTTTTAGTTTCATCAATACTCTATTTTAAATATATATTGATATATATTCATAAGTAAAATATCATTACATATATCAACTTATTTATAAAATCTAATCTATTTTTATTTCTAACTCTCAATTTTATTTTTAATTTCTTTTACATCTTCCTTTATATCCTCAACAACATTAAACTTTTCTGCTAATGCATCCAACAAAGTTTGATATTTATTTTCTCGTTCCCCAGTTGTTTTTAAAACATATAATAATAAAAAAACGAATAATGCATATCCTAACCCCTGACTTAAAGCCATTTTCATTATTTCATCCAAATATTAAACACCTCATCTCTGAATTGAATTATTATAAAAGGTAATAAAAAAATCACCACTTTAGGTGATTGGTATTGCCTTTATGCTTTTATTTATAATTCACAATTTATTCCTATTGCGAACTAAGCTTCTGGTCTTACCTCTGTATATTCTACTTTAGTTATTTCTGTATATTGCTCTGTTGTTATTTTCTTATAACTTACAAAATCCCATACATCAGTATTGCTATAACATCCCCAACAAAAATATCTTTGTACTTTTTCAAACCAATTCATACTCTATTTACCTCCTGCTATTTGTTTTGTTAAATCTGCTAAGTCTTTTTGTAGTTGCTCTATAGCTAAATCCTTCTTAGCCATTTCTTTCGTATTTTGTGCGAGTTCTTCTTGCAGTAATTCTACTTGTGTTTTTGGTATATCTTCTAAAACAAGTTCTTTTGTTTCTACATTTACAGATTTTAATATCTTATTTTTGTATAACTCTAAATCTGCTTCTAAATATTGTATGCCGCCTTCTGGTACTCTATAAGAACCTGTTTGTTGAAATATTATATATCCTTCATTATCATAAATTATCAATGTTTTCATTTAAAAACCTCCTTAAAATTTAAGTGCATAATAAGTAAATGATGTTGCATATCCTGTAGTAGCAACTGCATAAGTAAATTTTGAACCATTTGGAACTATATCTAATATTATTCTAGGGCTACCACCTATATATCTAACTTGATAATATCCCCTAGCAAAAGTTGTCGGTGTATAAACCCCATATACGTCCGCTCTTGAACTCATACAAACTACCATGTCGGGTACAAATGGGAAATTAACTGTAAATGATTCTCCCAAATTAGTTAAATTGAATGTTCCGGTTGAAAACTGAATACCACCCATAGATGTAATACTAATGTTTCCTACTTTATCTACTAAATTACTTAGACCCTCAGTATTAGTTGCATTAACACCCTTATTAACTAAGTTGTTTCTTAAGTTATCTTTACACAATTGTACATGATCTTTTAGCTGTGCAAATGTACTACTAGCCCCTATATTACCAATAACGTTGGCTATAAGTGTTTTACCGTTATTGGCATATTGAAAAGCTTCATTTGCCTTATTTAATGCCTCAATCCCTTTGTCATATGCTTGTTTAGTTGCACTTGGTGTTGTGGCTTCTGTTTGACTTGTACTATTAACAGCATTATTTAATTTAACTATTCCTTTAGTTGTTGTAGTTCCATCTGCAATTTTAATATTATCTACTTTATTCACAATTTCTTTCAATTGTGAAGTAACATCATCAACTTTTTTATTTACCTCATCTACTTCTTTCTTCTTTGCTAACATTATATTAGGATCAACTTCAAAAGAAATACTCTCAGTATTACTAACTGAGAGTATCATTTTTATTATTAATTCCTTTATACTTCCATTAGATATTAATGGTTTATAGGTTTCTGGACATTTTGCGATTGCCAATAAATTATTTTCATCATCAAATGCCCCATACTCTCTAATTGTAAAGTCGCCGATTTCTGGTGGAATTATGGTTTCTAGAACTATCCAGTTAGGATTATCTTTATCTAATTCAATATTTCCTATATCTCCTTCCCAAACTACATTTACTAAATCTTTTTGTTCTTCTGTTGGATTATAGTACTTTCCATTACCATCTCCAATTTTTAATTTAATAAACTTTACCTTTTCTCCATTTATTCCAAAGTTAGCAATTTTACTTTTTCCTATTTTAGTTAATATAGTGTAAAACTTTTCAGACATATATTAATTCTCCTTTCTATATTATATGTGCTTCTTATTTTCTTTCATTTGTGAACTAATTTCATCAACTCTAACATTAACTTTCTCAACATCACTTTTCTTTGCAACCACTATTGTTGGATCTACTTTTAATGAAACATTTTCTGTATTGCTTACTGATAGCACCATTTTTATTAATAATTCCTTTACGCCTCCATCCGATATTATTGGTTTATAAGTTTCAGCACATTTTGATATTGCTAATAAATTGTCTTCTTCATCGAATACTCCAAATTCTCTAATTGTAAATCCGCCTTCATCTGATAGAATTATGGCTTCTATCTCTATCCAATTAGGATTTTCTTTAGACACTTCAGTGTTTCTTATATTACCTTCCCAAATAGTGTTTGCTAGCTTTGTTTGATCTTCTGTTGGCTCATAGTATTTTCCATTTCCATCTCCAGCTTTTATTTTTGTAAAATTAACCTTACTTCCTAGTACACTGCTATTAGCTATCTTTGCTTTCCCTATATTCATTAATATTGTATAAAATTTTTCTTCCATTTATATTCACCCCTTTGGATATATCATTAAACTTTCTAAACTTCTATTTTGTATAATTTGAATATTAGCTTTGCCATTTGATTTAACATCACTAGAGCTCCATGGATAACTAGTTAAGATTTCTCCATCCATAAGTGCTATTCCGAAGTATACAGAACTTTCATTTATAGCTATAAGTTTATATTTTGCTTTTAAATGTGCTGGTTTTACTTCTTCTATAGCTGAATATAACAGCTCTAGCATTTTTGAAAATCCATCTCTTGATTTTAGATATACTTCAAAGCTATAATCATCATTTTTTTCTTTTACCTCAACATCACTTATAAAACTTTTAGCAATTTGTTTTATTACCTCTTTTGATGTTGTTCCTTCTCCTCTTAACCTTGCTAATACATTTGATCTTCTATTTTCTATTGATTTAGAATCATCTGGAATAATGTTAAGAAAGTTTTCCCAATATTTTATCCCCCATGTTGATGTTTCTACAAAACATTGATTTAATAAATCTTTTATATTTAAAGTTATTTTTTTGATTTCATCTTGCTCAAGATTATATATTTCAGCGAATTCTTTAATTTGTGATATAAAAAAAGGTACATAGCTCTTAATTGACACTATCTACCACCACACTTTCCAATATTGGAATGCTATCTTCACTTAAGCTTATATCATTTTGTTCTCCATTTACAGTGATTTCCTTGTAATCTTCAATTCCATCTACGTCTAGAATGCAGTTTACTATTCTATTAAATCTTATTATGTTAGTTTTTAAACTTATCTTTTTAAAATAAGAGTTAATATTACAAATAATCATATCCTTTATTGCTTCTAAAACACTACCCTCTTGTAAAATAACTTTTGTAGAAATTTTAATATTAACTTCTTTTATTCCTGCAACTGTAACGGTTGCCCCTATAGGCCTTTTTTCTTCTATAACATCACTTACTTTTCTTATTAAATCTTCCACAGGTGCTCTACCATCAGTATCTGTTATTAATACTTTTACAGTTCCATTTCCATTCCACAATGGTTTTACTAATGCATCTCCAACTCCATTAACACTTAAAGCCCAATTTAAGTAATCATATTTATTCCCAGATGTTGATGGTGTTCTTACTTTTACCATTAATCTATTAAATAAGCTTTCATTACTTTCTACATCCACACCATCTAGTATTGTTTCTCCTAAAATTCCTTTTCCTAATCCTTCAACATATTCAATAGGAAGTAAATTCCCACTTGGATAATTTCCTTTAGTCCCTATAAGTTCACATTGCATTTTATATTTTCCTTTTTCAATTCTTTCTGTTGCAATGTAATTAGTCTTATCTATAGAGAATCTAGATTTCAATGGAATATCAATTAAATTCTCTTCTGTATCATAAAATGTTCCTAACTTTATTGCATATGTTGCTGGCTTTCTTTCAATTCCATGTTCAACACATCTTTTATCTAAATATTCGTCAGGTATATTAGGCGATGCAAAAGTATATTCTAAAAATCTATCCATGTCAGATCTTAGTCTTGATATTTCTTGTGCTGCTGGAGCTAAGGCATTGTAAATTAAACTACTGCCTTCTCTTTTATCCAAATCATTAGGTATTTTATCTAGCATCTCTTTTAATAATGCTTCTTCCTTTACTTCAAACAAATTTAAATCACCACACTTTCATATAATTTTGAGTAAATAGAAAAGACAGTGAATTTTACTAATACACTGTCTTTTTCATATTCAAATATAAATTCATCTACATTTTCAATCCTATCATCTTGCGTTAATGCTTCTTTAATTCTACGCTTTAGTTCACTCTCTGCAATATCTCTGTCCATTTCTATAGTTTTTCTAAATTCACTTCCATAACCATCAGGATATATTAAATAATCATATCTTTCTGTATTTAATATAAAATAAATTGTTTGCTTAAGTGCTTCTATCTCATCACAAAATCCAATTATTCTATTTTCTTTGATCTTATAAGTTTTACTAGAATGCTTTTTCTCTTTTATAGTATCAATATCTTTTATTATTCCTCCCTGAGGCAATATACTAAAATTATTCATACTTTCCCACCTTATCAAGAATTAAAAATCTACTTCCCTTTTCAATCATTAACAATGCAAGAATATCTCCTTTTTTTAATCCTTCTCTAATAACTATTATACCAAGAGCAGATGATATTTCTGAATGAGAATGTTTTAAATCTATTTCATATCTTTTTAAGCTTTCTGGAACAACAAAAAAATCTTTTGGTAATATTCTTTTCTGATCTATCCTAACAGTTAAATTATCATCTATTATAGTTCCAAATTCTATATCTAAAGGATTTCCAGCATTAATTGCATTTACACTTGCTTGTTTTATAATTTCTATCATACTAGCCAAACTCTACACCACCTTTAAATCAAAATCCATTATGTGTCCATCCTTAGAAAACTTATGTGTAGCTTCTTCTATCAAATATACTTGATTTATCCCATATCGCTTTATATCAACCCGCACACCAGATCCCCCTCTAAGTTTTGCCTCTAATTCAATATCAGTTCCTAAAACATCTTTAAGTTTTAATGACTTCTTCTCTTTGTTCTTCAATATTAAATGAGCTTTAAGTATTTCTTCCATTTTAGCTTCATTTACTTTATCATCAATGCTTTTAAAAAATTGAAGCTTACCCCATTTATAAATGTTGTCCTTGTCTTCTTTGGTATATACTTTTTCTTCTCCTGAATCTTCACTTTTTCTAACAAGCTTTATAGCATTGTAACTATCCTCAATTGAATTACTCCAATCGTATTTTCCCAAATTAGTATTTTCAGATATTATTAATTCTTCTCTCATATTATTTATATCTTTAAGATTAATACTTCCAAAATCATCATATAAAACAAAAGTTCTTTTAGTTGAACCTAATGTTTTTTCTAATGCTTTATAAATAATATCTAATAATTTTTTATCTTTTTCGTTAAATCTAGGAATTACATAGCCAGTATCTTCAATAACACCTTTTTTCAGCCCTAGGTTATAAAGTATCCTTTCAACTATTTCACTTGCTTTTAGGTTAACATCTGAGAAAGTGTCATTATACATTAAATATTTAATTTGATCATAAGCTGTTAGTTTTATTTCTTCCCCTTCATTACCACTATGTTTGAATACATAGCCATAAAAAATATTGACCCCATCAACTTTAAACCTTATGATATCACCATTTGATACACCTAATGTTTCATCTGTTAACAATGTTACTTCTAAGCTTGAAGGACTTCCTTTTCTTTTTGTTTTCCATGTTACTTGCTTTATAAGATTGCTAAGATTATAGATATTACTTTTTTTATCATCAATTAATAATTCTATATTCACGTTAACCTCCTTTATGGAATATTAAATACTTGTCCAGGATATATTAAATCTGGATTTGATATATTATTTAGTTCTGCTATTTCTTTATATCTATTTCCATCGCCTAAATATTTTTTTGCAATGTGCCATAAAGTTTCACCTTCAACTACTCTATGGGTATTAACTTTTACATTATCATTAGGTCTAATTGTCGTATTATAGTTTTCAACAATTACACCATTTTTTGTTTCTATTACAACTGCCCTATTAGCATAATAAGGTTTATATCTTTTTAACTCTATTGAATAATATATATCTCCTACTTCTCCGCCTTTTTCAGTAAATTTAAGATTTTCAATAGAAAATAAATCATTTATTTCAAATTCTGAACCTATAAATATAAATCTTATTTTTTCTGCATTTTGACGCCATTCATTTAGTCTATTCATATATTCATATGGTCTAAAAAAATGCTTATCAGTCACATAAGGGCCATTATTTCTTGGGAAATAGCTTTTAAATGATATTTTTGTTAACTTAGGTATATTTATTACATTAACTTCACCTATATTTATTACATTATGAGTTTTGTTATCTCCACTATCACTTATTTCAATCTCTTGTGGAAGAACTGGTAAAACAAATCCTTCTCTGCCTTCATTTACACTTAATCTCATTTTATATCTTTTACTCATTACGCATACAGCCCCTCTGCACTATTAGTCATTTCATTTTCCATATAGGATTCTATTCTAGATATAATTGTATCTATATCTGCTTCTTCTTTTATATCTCCTGTGGTTACTTGTACAGTTGGAGTTAATGTTATGAAATTTTGGATACTTTCAAGTTCTGCTAAATCATTCATTAAGTCTAAATTTTCATTTGAAACCTCTACACTATCATTTATACCCTTAAGTGATTCTGATCCACATTCTACATTTTGTCCCATATTAGTATTGTCTATTGCAGAGGTTAAAGCATCACTTCCTCCCCCCATGGGACTCGGAATGCCACCTGAATTATTTCCACCTTGATTTAATAGAGAATTATTAAAATTATTTCCCATGTTATCTTCATTATATGAATTTAAAATAGTATTATCATTTTTCATTCCATCTAAATTCATAGCCCCTTTAATTTTAGCTTTAATATTTTCAATACTAAAATTTTCTATTGCATTCGCTCCAGTATTACCAATAGATTGTATCTTATCTTGCCAATTTTGCTTAAAACCACTAAAATCTACTTTATCTATATGAAGATCGGTTCCTGAACCTCCCCATAAACTTGCTGCTGTTCCAGTTATATTATTAATTCCATGTAATAAATCATTAATCTTATCTATAATCCAGTTTAAAACACCTTGTATACAGTCAACTACTATTCCAAACGCTTTTGAACATGCATCAGCTATACCTTGAAAGGCTCCAGCAAATGCTTTTCGAAATGGTTCACAAAAAGCAATAAGTGCACCTATAGCTATAATAACACCTAATATTAATGCAATTATCCACACTAACGGACATCCATACATAGCTGTATTTAATCCTAATTGTGCTAATGTTGCTTGTCCTGTGACTACTGAAAAAATTCCTTGTACTAAGTTAACTGCTCCTTGATATAATGCTATAGCTAACAGACATCCTCTCCATATAGCTAATGCTCCAATTATCCCCAAAATTATAGGTAAAACTATTGGTAATGATGTTTGAATTGCATTTCCTATCCAAAATATTAAATTAATTATTCCTTGTATTCCTATTGATATTGCATCAAAAAATACTTGAAATGATCCATTTGAAAACATTTCATTTAACATTTGCATAACAGGAGTGAATGCCTCTAACAAGCCTCCACCCATGTCTCCTAAACTACTATTAAAATTTTCTTTAAGATTATCAAATTGAGCTGAAGCTGAATTATTAAACCCATCTAACATTGATGCATCCAAACCTTTGTCATTTAATAATTGATCAAATTTTGATGAAAAATCATCTAAATCTTTACTTGCTTGTAAGATACCTATGTCTTCACTATTGAATCCAAAATCACTTTGAAGTGAATCTCCATCTCCAGATAGCATACTTTTAATAGCATCGCCTGCCCCTGACATTCCTGCTCCTGAATTACCAAGTGATAAACGTTCTGATAAATTAGCTAGTTTATCTAAGCTTTCTGTATTTTTAGTTACTCCCATAAATGATTGTGCATTATTTTTAAGCTCATCAAATGAAAATCCTGATTCATTAGCTTGTTTTTGAAGATGATTAAAGTATGCTGTTCCAGCTCCTTTATCTCCAAGCATTCCTTGTACTGAAATCATTTTATCTTGCATTTTACTTGCTTCGCCTATAACTGTCTCTATCCCTTTTTTCAATGATTCCGTATTAAAAAAGCTTTTAAATGTCTCTGATGCCTTTGCTGCCAAAGCAGACATACTAGATGTACTTTTGTTTACATTTTGATTTAATTTATCTTGTTCATCTGCTGCTTTTTGAACATTTATTTGTAAAACATTCGTTAATGATATTTGTTGCTGTATTAATTGTATTTGTTGCATTTGGATTACTGGTTGCCTCATGGGCTGATTCACCATACCATCCATTACCATTAATCCTGTTTCCATTGATGCCATAATATTACCTCCTCTCTTTTTATCTTTTTCTCTTCATCCTATTTGCTTCTTTCTTTTCCTTTTCTACATGTAAATCTATTGAAGCATATATAAACGCCTTTTCTTGTCTAGATAAATTCATTAATTCATGAGGTAGTATTTTTAATTTATGGAGGGCATAGTGAGCATATGATGCTTCACCATCTCCCTCCTTAATTAGTTTTTTGCTTCTTCAATTAAATCATTAACGCTTTTATCATAGCCATTAACCTCTCCTACTATTGATGACCAATCTGAAAATTCTCCATCTCTCATCTTAGATTTCATTGCACTTAGTAGCTCTTCAGCACCAAGAACTCCCCATGAAGCTTGTAGTTCTGAATTTTTTAAATCAGGACAAGTTGTAGTTTCAATTATTAAATCAGATACATATTTATCTTGATCTGTTTCCATTATTCTTTGACCTTTTATTAATTTAGTTTTTCTATTTCTCTTTCTTATCATATCTCCCATTTCAGCAGAAATAGGTCTAAATTTCATAAGCTTTTTCTTACCACCTATTGTTACTTCTCTTTCAATTTCTTGTGTGTCCTCAAAACTATCCATTAAAAAATCTTCAAAATTATTCATTATTCTATACTCCTTCACTAATCATTTCTTTGTTTTTACACTAATATTTAATACTCAAAGCATAAATAAGACTCTGTTTTAGCAAAATATTTGATATATGCATAAATAAAGTGGACTTAGCAATTGAACTTAGGAATACTAAAATGATTATAGTCCCATTTCAGCTTGCTCCCAATATAAAATTGAGACAAGCAGTAAATGTGAATTAAAAGAGGAAACTCGACTCCTGCATAGTCGCTGAGTAAGTTCGAGAAACAAAATGTAAAATTTTGAATCTCACTTAACGATTCTCAAAGTCCAATTACAATGCCGCTTTACCTATTGCATATATCAACACATATCTAAAACAAAGTAGATTTATAATATTAACTATCTATTAACCAATTACTGGTTTACCGAATTTATCTAATAAATCAACATCCTCATAAGTAAAGGCCATTTCTTCTTCTAAAACTTCACTTTCTACATCAAACATAGCCATGCTTACTTTATCAAAGTTGCATTTTTTTAATACAATTGTTTGCTTTCCAACTGTAGAAGTTGCATCTTCATTAGTAACTGTCATATCAAAATATACATCTTTTCCTGTTTTAATATACTTTATCATCATTTCTCTAAATAAAGATGTTACATAATAAATTGTAAGTGTTCCTGTTCCTTTCCAACCTGTAGCTTTATTTTGTTCAACTCTACTTCCTAAAGTTTTACCAGTTGTTTTAGTTTTTTCTGCATCTGATTCTAACTTTTTAGCATAAAACAATTCCTCATTTCTACCATTTACAGTTATGAACCCCTTTGCTTCTGTTCCACTTAAAGTATCACTAAAATTTAAAAAATTACTCATTTAATCTTCCTCCAATCATTATATAAATACAGTCATATATATTTTTTCCATACTATCCACTGGTTGTGCATTAACATTTACAACAATAGAATCATTAGAATTTCCTTTAAGTACCTCAATATCATCTACAATTACATTTTCTAATGCTCCTTGTCCTTGTAATATTTCTAAAATATTTAATATATCTTTCTTAAATAAGTTTCTTCCATCATCATTATTGCTTACTTTGCCAATATAAGATTCTTCCCACTTATATTTAATCTTGTCATTTATTCCATCTAAAACTCTTATAACTCTGTTCTTTCTAAAGTCAGATTTTTTATCCTCTGTAAAAGTCTTTAATGTGTTAATATCTTGTTCAATTAAAACTTGTTGATTATTATTAATGAAGATTATTTCACCTTTTTTGATTATCTCTTTTATTTCGCTATCTGCATATCTAACATCAACATTGCTTGCACCTTCATATAAAGCATAAGTATTAGAATTAGCATAACCTGAGCTTGCTGTTAACGCTGCTACATATGCTGTTGCTTGTACATTAGTTACATGTACATTATCTTTAAGATACACACCATTCTTTATAGATATAATTCCTTCATAGTCTGCTTCTGCAAAGTTTGGTAAAACAGCTTGAACTTTTCTTCCTTCTGATTCTCTTAATCTTTTAATAAACTCTTTTACAACCAACTTAGTATCTGACTCATCATACGGTATTGCTACTGTATTGAAATCAAATAATTCTAATTCTGCTAAAAAGTCTACATAATCCTTTCCTGTAATAGGTTTATCTTCTCCACCTTCTAGTTTTGCTCCAGCAGATAAAGTAAGTGCACCTGATCCTTTAAAGTCTACAAGTGTATTAGATACTAACTCATCAATATTTTTTACAGTTTGTGTATCTAATTTTGTATATTCTAAGAATGTGATTACATCAAATTTAGTTTCATCATTTACATTCGTTTGAATTTGAATTCTTATATCATTTCCTTTACTTCCACTCCATTTTGATGTTACTGTTAATTCTCCTAGTGTCTTCGTAGCTTTAACACCTTCATTAAGTCTGTATAATAAAACTGTTTTCGCTTTCTTTAAGGCTTCTTTCAACATTAGAATGCTTTCTTCATTTATTTCTATACCTATAGCTCCTAACAAATCTGTTTCATTATCTATTTTTACTATTGTTTTTTCTGGTCCAAAAGGTAATACTAACGGTAATGCCATTACCCCTCTTTCATTATTACTACTATCATTATTTTTTCTACTTTTAAAATTAACATAAGCCCCTGCTCTTATTTTGTCTTGTTTTTCCCATGTTCCACCTGCCATTTATTTGACCTCCATATTATAAAATTTGTTTATTACATCTCTTGCATCATTTATGCTATATTCTTCTTTTGTTAATAATGCATTTAAAATGTCCTTTTCATTTCTTGTAAAATGTTTAGATTGTACTAATTGCTCTTTTGAAAATTTACTTTCCAACAATATCTACCCCCATCTTTTTCATATTTACTTCTTCAATTGTTTTTAATATATTAAACTTTACTTGAAACTTAAAATGTAATATTCCTTCTGATATTTCATGCTCTTTATTAGATACTCTGTACTTTTTATTATCAACTTCTATATATTCAAGTGTTTTATATAAAGTATCAGCCATATTAAAATAATCTAAATTAATACTTTCTTTATTACTTAAATAATTTACATCAAAATATATGACTTCTTTATATCGTCTATTTAGTTCTTTTACTTGTTTTGAAGATAATACTTGCACAAAAAAACAAGGCTTCATAAAACCTTGTTCCATAACATCATCATATATATTTATCTCATGAAAATTTTGAGATAACATTTTATTAATTTCAAGCTTTAATTTACTTATCATTCAAATTATCACCTCCCTTCAAGTAGTGCTTTGTTTTGATTTAAGGTTATGTTTTGATACATGTATAAGCAAAATGGACTGAGTAATTGAACTTTTCCTATTGCATATATCAACACATATTTAAAACAAAGCCTTAATAATATAAGATTTTTAAATTTATATATATTTTAGGTACCTAAAATCATATGTCATGGTTTACTTTTCCACAATATCATTATCTCATGGTTATTATTTCATTAAAATAACATCTTTTTTTCATCTATTTATCAAGACAATATTTCATCTATGCAATTTAACTTTATTATAATTAAAAGCACCTATATCTTCATACAAGTACTTTTTTAATATAACTATATTTAAATTGTTATCTTTGTGTTTTTTTACTTTTCCACAATACCATTATCTCACGTTCATTATTTCATTAAAATAGCATCTTTTTTTCATGTATTTGTCATTGTATTTTAACATACCTTTATTCCTTCTATTCCAAATAAGTATATTCCTAGTTCTTCTAACATTTCTTTAACCCATCTTCTAACTGTAATAACACCGCAATTAAGTTCTTCAGCTACTTCTTCATATGTTTTTTCGTCTATAAAAATCTTTTCTAATGCTAAATACTTCTCTATAACACTTTTTTTTCTTTGTTCTTTTTTTAATACTTCTAATGAAGAATCTATATGTGACATCATTATTAATGTTTTTACTTTACTTTGCTTTATACTTAATATATATAATTCATCATATTCTTCTTTTTCTAATTCAATCTTATCAGTATTTGTTATATCATTTATATCACATATTGAATAAATTATATGCGCTTTTAAATCATTATAATGTTTCATTAATAACTTAGTATTATGAAAAACTTTTTTCTTATCTAGTACTTTTTGCTCCTTATCATATTCTTTTATTGCTGTTTTAACCGCCAGTTCTATAATTCCTTCTATATTCATTTCTTGTAATTCCATCATTTTTTTGTTCCCCCTCAATAAAATTTAAATTTTGCTTTAAAACATGTCAAAAATTAAAACTCTAATTAATCTATAAATATATCTTATATTCGGTTTACCGTTTATGCAAATCTATTTTATTACGTTTTTCCGGTATTTAAGTTTGATTTTTATACATTTCCTCTTATTTATTCGGTTTTCTGTATACCATTGTTTACTTTTTCCATATTAAGTGATATTATATTCCTGTAAACCGGAATAAACATAAAGGAGTGATTTCTATGAGTTATATAGGTAACTTTTTAAAAAATAAAAGAATTGAAAAAAAACTCACATTAAAAGACTTATCAGATTTGAGTGGTGTTGGACCAAGTACAATTTCAGATATAGAAACTGGTAAGGCCTTAAATCCTAGAATGATAACACTTCAAAAACTAGCTTCTTCTCTTGATATATCCGTAAATGATTTTTTTGAAGAAACAAAAATTGATATTATAGATGAAAATTTAATAAAAAATGTAGATATTGAAAAACAAAAACAAATTGATACAGTTGCAGCACATTTAGAAGATAAACATTTAACTCCAAAAAAAGTCAAATTACTAAAAGATTACATAGATGCTTTATTTGATGATGAAAATTGGTAACTTATATGAGTAATTTAATGACATATGAAGATTTGCTTATATATGCTCAAAATAAGGGGTTAAATATTAAAGAAAAGAAATTAAAATTTAATTTTAAGGGATTATATAAAAATAACCGAATACTTATTAATGCTGATATTGACACAGATATCGAACGTAAATGTATTCTAATTGAAGAGATAGGACATCATGAAACATCCTTTGGAAATATAATTGACTATAATAATCTTAACAGTAAAAAACAAGAACTGAGAGCTCGTAGATGGGCAAATGAAAAACTTATTGAAATAAAAGATCTAATTTGTGCTTATAATTATGGTGTAAAAAATAAATATGAATTAGCTGATTTTTTTGGGGTAACTGAAGAATTCTTAAATGATACCATTATTAACTACAGAAAAAAATATGGTATTTGTTATCAGATAGATTCTTATTTAATATATTTTGAACCAAACTTAGGAATATTGAAATTAGTTTAAATAAAAAAATCGCCAAGGCGACTGTAGAGCCGTCGATTTTTTTTAGCCATTCACCCTTTCCAAACATAGTTCAGGAATAATGGTGCGGCATATGATTATTTTTTATTCTTTAGATTTTAATTCTTAGCCTTAAAACAAAATTATAATTTGAGTTATCTACAAATTATTCAATAATATAATTTTCTAAAGAATAAAAAGAACACTAGACGTTAACCTAGTGTTCTTCATATTTGTACGAGACAAGCCGTAAGCGGGGTTCTGTATTAAGCAATCATCTATCTAGGCTCATTGTTGCCAATGAGCTCAAGCGACGCACCCGGAGGCGGGACGGGCAATCCCTTAATGCCTCTCTATTCGGTCTTGCTCCAAGTGGGGTTTACATAGCCGTGATGTCACCATCACGCTGGTGAGCTCTTACCTCGCCTTTCCACCCTTACCTAAGTAAACTTAGGCGGTATATCTCTGTTGCACTATCCTTCAAGTCGCCTTGACTGGACGTTATCCAGCACCCTGCCCTATGGAGCCCCGACTTTCCTCTCCTGGGTCAAGCCCAGCAGCGATTGCACGTTTTGCTCGCAAGATTTATATTATCACACATCTTATAACTTTACAAATAAAAATTTAATATTTTTTTTGGTAATTATTAAAATAAGTGATAAAGTTACTAAATATTATTATTTTATACCAAAATAAATAATAATATTAATAAAATTATTATTAATACACCATAAATATTAACCCCACATAAAAGTAGTGATACAAGTATCAGGCATCCTACTACAGATTTAGGACAAAAGTACCAAGGACAAGGACCTGAAAAGAATGGAAACCATCCGCCTCTTCTTCTACCACCCCTAAAACATCTCCTCATATTTTTGCACATATGTTTAAAACTTTTATTATTCTCATCTCCCATAATATCCACCTATAAATTGCTTTCACAATAATATATGCATATGTTGTTTGATTTAGTTAAATAAAATCATATGGATCTTCACATTTTTCTGAAACTATGAATTTTATTTCTTTAAATTTGTCTCTTAAAAAATCTAAACTCTTTATAAATGCTAGCCATTCAGTTGAAAAATGTCCTGCATCTATTATATTAATTCCATATTCTTTAAAATCAGATGCAAAATGATATGTGGTATCACCAGTTATTATACAATTTACACCTAGTTCCTTAGACATATAGAAAAAATCTTGACCACTACCATTAATTATTGCTAATTTATTTATATCATTATTACCTTTTACAACTCTCATATTTTTCATACTTAATTTATCTTTAAGAACATTTACTAGTTCTTCAAGATTAGTGTTTTTTTCTAATTCAACAATTCTACCTAGTCCACATTCTTCAAATCCTTTAACATTAGAACTCTCAATTATTCTACTATATTTCAAATCTAACAATTCAAGTAACATATCATTAATTCCATCCTTAGCAGAATCTAAATTTGTATGACATGAATATAAACTTATATCATTTTTTATTAATTCTATAACTTTATCGCCTAGTAAATCTCCATTAACTATACTTTTAGGCTTCTTAAATATTAATGGATGATGAGTTATTATTAAATCCACTCTATTTTCTATAGCTTCTTTTATAACTTTTTTGGTACAATCTAAAGCTAATAACACTATTTTTACTTCTTTATTTTTATCACCAACCATTAAACCTACATTATCAAAATCTTCTTTTAAAAATTTAGGAGCTTTTTCCTCAATGACATTTGAAATTTCTTTTACCGTAACCATATAATCCTCCTTATATTTATAGTTTATCTTTTAATTTATTATTCATATTTTAGAGTTTTTAAAGTAACGTCCTATTTCCATAAGCTTTGTCCTCTAGTTGGAGCCACCTATATTTCTAACCAATGCGTTATTAATAACATACTCCAATATTTTTTTCTTTCAAAGCAACTTGAGAAGCTTTGAAACTTCATTTATACTGTAATATTAACTTTTAATTAAAACATGTAGCTATTTTTTTATGTTTTATCATTACATAATAAAATCTTCTAACATCTTTATTTTATTATGTAATTCTTCTTTTCTTAATTTAGCAGATTCAGTTTCTTCTTTTATAAAGCATAAAATTTTATTGTATTTTTCAATTTTACTCTTTATATAATCCTTTATTAACTTATTATTGTCTTTTAACATTATTGGACTTATCTCGTAAAATATAGAATCTAATTTAGTGTTTTCTCCCATCTTATATCTTACCTTAAACAATTCATAAAATTGTCCTTCATCAAAACATAAGTCTTCGTTTAAAATCTCATAATTACTGTTATATAAGTATTCTCTTAAAACCTCAGGGTTTTGTGCTGGTTGAAGAATTAAATAATCTATTTTTTTAACTTTATTAATATCTTTTTCCAACATATCCCTTATTAGATTTCCACCCATTCCAGCTATTATCACACCTTGTACTTCATCCCTCTTTAAAGGTGAAAGACCTGCCCCTAAACGTAAATCTATTTTATCTATAACTCCATCTAATGAAGCATTAATTTTTGCTTTTTTAAGTGGATCTTTATTTATATCACTAGCAATTGCTTTTTCTACTATTTTATTTTTTACTAAGTAAATTGGTATATATCCATGATCAGTTCCTACGTCCATTACAGCATCACATTTATCAACATATTCTAATATCCAATTTAATCTTTTGCTTAAATCCATAATTTATCTCCTCTTCTATTTATCATTTTTTTAATTTCAAAAAATTCTATAATTTTTTATACTATAAAAAAGAGCACCTGTAAAGGTGCTTTTTAATCTAGATAATCTTTTAATTTCTTGCTTCTTGATGGATGTCTAAGCTTTCTTAATGCTTTAGCTTCAATTTGTCTAATTCTTTCTCTTGTTACATTAAACTCTTTTCCTACTTCTTCAAGTGTTCTAGCTCTTCCATCATCTAATCCAAATCTTAATCTTAGAACTTTTTCTTCTCTTGGAGTTAAAGTATCTAATACATTTATTAATTGCTCTTTTAACATTGTAAATGCTGCTGCTTCTGCTGGAGCTGGAGCTTCATCATCTGGTATAAAGTCACCTAAGTGAGAATCTTCTTCTTCACCAATAGGTGTTTCTAATGATACTGGTTCTTGCGCAATTTTTTGAATTTCACGTACTTTATCTACTGGCAATTCCATTACCTTTGAAATTTCTTCTGGGAAAGGATCTCTACCCAATTCTTGTAATAATTGTCTTTGAACTCTTATTAACTTGTTGATAGTTTCTACCATATGAACTGGTATTCTAATAGTTCTAGCTTGATCCGCAATAGCTCTAGTTATTGCCTGTCTAATCCACCATGTTGCATAAGTAGAAAATTTAAAACCCTTTCTATAGTCAAATTTCTCTACTGCTTTTATAAGACCTAAATTTCCTTCTTGAATTAAGTCTAAAAATAGCATACCTCTACCAACATATCTTTTAGCTATACTTACTACCAATCTTAGATTAGCTTCTGCAAGCTTCTTCTTAGCTACTGGATCGCCCTCTTCAATTCTCTTAGCATAATCTATTTCTTGTTCTGATGATAATAAAGGCACCTTACCTATTTCTTTCAAGTACATTCTAACAGGATCATCTATTGCAATTCCTTCTAAGACTGTTAAATCTATCTCTTCTTCAACTTCTGGTGCATCAGTTGCTCCACCTATTACTTCAATTCCCATCATTTCAAGTACTTCATAAATTTTTTCTATTTGTTCTGGATTTAAATCTATATGATCTATTTCATCCATAATTTCCTTATAAGTCAAAGAACCACTTTTCTTACCTTTATCAATCAGACCTTTTACCATGGCCATTTTAGCATTTTTGTCTTCTTTTCCTTTTTCGGCCTTCTTTTTAACTTTTTGATCCATACTTTCCTTACCTCCTTCTGCCATGACCATTAACCTCTCTTTCTTTTTTTCAATATTTCTAAGTTTGTTAACTTAACTGCAAGCTTTATAGACTCCTCAATCATTCCCTTATCTTCCAATCTTTTTTGTTCATTTTTTAAATCATTGATTTCTAACTGTAGTTTAAAACATTTTACTTCATTTAAATAATCATTAATTAACTTATCTTTGTTATTTAAGTCTAGAATTTCAAGTTCTTTTATTGCAATCCATTCTTTTGAACTTTCAATTTCATCACATCTATTTTCCACATATGATTCTATGTTATTAGAACTTTTATTTTTAGATTCTAATATTAAAGAATATATTCTTTTATGAGAATCTAATATAAAATCCTCTGAGCTCATACCATCTTTAATTTGGTCATAAATTTCTTCGTTTAACATTAATTTAAGTAAAGCTCTCTCTGCTTTTAAATATGCAGGCTCTACATATAATTTTGTTCCAAAATCTTCCTTTTTATTCACATAATTGCCTTCTTTTTGGTTTTTTGACATTACTTGTGAAAGCAAATCATATAGTGCCTGTTCTTTTATACCAGTATCTTCTGAAATTTTCTTTATATAGACATCTTTTTCTACTGGATTTAAGTCTGCTAAAATTTTCGCTACTTTTTCTCCATACTTAATTAAATTGTTTCTATCCTTTAAATTTATGCCTTCTCCTATTCTTTTAATTCTGTATTCAATTAAAGGTAGTGCTTCCCTTGCTAGTTTTAAAAAAGCATCTTTTCCATTACTTCTCACAAACTCGTCTGGGTCTTTTCCTTGTGGAATTATAAGTACCTTAACTTCAAATCCAGAATTTCTAAGTATCTCAAGACCTCTTAAAGTAGCTGTTTGCCCTGCAATATCTGCATCATATGATATAATAACATTGTTTGTATATCGCTTTAAGAGTTTAGCTTGATTGGTAGTTAGAGCAGTTCCTAATGACGCAACAACATTTGTTACCCCATACTGATGAAGCGTTATTAAATCCATATACCCTTCAACAATTATCATGTAATCCTCTTTAAGCTTATTTTTCACTGCAAAATTTAACCCATAAAGATTAATTCCTTTTTGAAATACTGTAGTTTCAGGTGAATTTAAATACTTAGGTTTTGAATCATCTAATACTCTTCCTCCAAACCCAATGACCCTACCTTTTACATCAAAAACAGGAAACATAACTCGATTTCTAAATCTGTCATATATATTTCCTTTTTCTTGATTTTTTGAAACTAATCCTGCTTCTATTAAAAAGTCATCTTTATATCCCCTGGCTCTTAAGTAAGTAATTAGATCTCTCCAACTATTCTTAGAATATCCAAGACCAAACTTCTTTATAGTTGCTTCCTTTATTCCTCTATTAAGAAAATAATCTTTTGCTAAATGTATTTTTTGCAAATTAGTAAAGTAATATCTTCCAGTTTCTACATTAATTTTATATAATATCTCCCTCTTTTTAATAAACTGAGGCGTTTCATTAGAATGTAGATTTATAGGAATATTAGCTTTATTAGCTAAATACTTTACAGCCTCTACAAATGTAAGATTTTTTTGTTTCATAATAAAAGTTAAAACATTACCAGCTTCTCCACATGCAAAACACTTATATATTTGTTTTTCTTGTGAAACACTAAATGATGGTGTTTTATCACTATGAAACGGACATAATCCTATATAATTTTTTCCAGTTCTCTTTAATCTTACACTTTCTGATATAATATCCACTATATCAGTTTGTTCTTTTACTTTTTCGATAATTTCTTGTGGAATTTGCAAGGAGACATCTCCCTCCTTACTTAATTTTTCAACAATTATATAATATTCGACATCATAATCACTTTTCCTTCTTATTTATCCAAAAAAATTTTTTTATCATGCCACTGAATTACTAATTCTTTTTTTTACCTTATAATCCTCTTTTTTCATTACAAAATTTATTTGCCCAATTTATTGGTATTTTATACTCTAAGAATACATTAAATATTCTTGGTTCTAGCTTTACCATTATAACTTTATTTAAACAGCTAATATATTACTAATTTAGGAACATACAATCTATTAAACAAAGATAAACAATAATCATCACTCATTCCAGCTATATAATCTGCAACACCTCTTTTTAGACCTTCTTTTTCTACTATATTCTTATATAATTCAGGCATTTCTTCTGGTTTATTACTATAATAATTTAAAAGTTGCCTTAATATAAATTTCGCCTTATCTCTTTCTCTCTTTAATGTATTTCCTAAATATATATTTTCAAACATAAATTTTCTAAGTTTAATCATAATTTCTTCAATTTCTTCATCTAAAGAAACTTTTTTAATTCCATTTTCAATATTATTATTTGATGTTTTTATAAAATTTTTAATTAATGTTTCCATTCTCTCATTTGAAGAATTACCTAGTAATCTTTTTATGTCACTTGGAATATCACTTTCTTTTAATAATCCAGCTCTTATAGAATCATCTATATCATGATTTAAGTAAGCAATTTTATCACTATACTTTACTACAGTTCCTTCTAATGTTAATGACTTATTACTTTTACCACCAAATCCACTATGATTTAAAATTCCATCAATAACTTCTATACTTAAATTAAGTCCTTCTCCATTATTTTCTAACTTTTTTACAACTCTAACACTTTGCTCATTATGCCTAAAACCTTCTTTTAAATATTCATTCAGAACCTCTTCTCCATTATGTGCAAATGCAACATGACCTAAATCATGTCCTAACGCTATGGCTTCAATTAAATTTTCATTTAAGCCAATACCAACGCCTATGTTCCTAGCTACTTGTGCAACTTCTAAGGTATGAGTTAATCTGGTTCTATAATGATCACCAAATGTTTTTATATATACCTGAGTTTTATGTTTTAATCTTCTAAATGATTTACTATGAATAATTCTATCTCTGTCAAGCATATAACAAGTTCTAATATCATCCTCTTCTTCTTTTTTATCTCTTCCTAAAGAACAAGAGGAAAAAGAGGCTTCTTTAATAAATGTCAAGTTTTCAAAATACTCAATTTTTTCCCTTATCTTCATATACTTCACCTCTTCTTATCTATTCTATATATATCATTAAAATCCTTTATAAATTCATAAAATTATTATTTACCAAAACCTCACTAATTATTGTTATACTTTAATTTTTTATTTCCTTTATTTATGTATATTTATAGTTTTCCATTAATATCATAATAATAAATAAATTTATAAGGAGAAGTATTTTATGGAACCAGAATTAAATTTATTAGAAAAATCAAATCTATCACCTGATATAATAAAAAACACTGTTTTAAAACATTATAATTTACAAAATGCTAAGGTAGACATAGTTAAATTTAAAGACACGGCTAAACAAAGAGCTGTATATAAAGTAAATGATAATAATAAATGCTATTGCTTAAAAAAAGTTTATTATGATTTGCCTGATTTACTATATGTATATTCTGCTAATGAATGGGTTTACAGATATGGTATACAAGTTTCAAAATTTATTCCTACCATTGATAATAATAGATTTGTATATTATTCAGACATGCTATTTATACTAACACCTTGGATAGATGGTGTGAAATGTAATTTTGATGATCTAAACCACGTTATACTTTCTATAAAAAAGCTTGCTAATATGCATCTTATTTCAAAAGATTTCCAACCAATTTTAGGAAGTTCATATAAGGTAGGTCTTGATGATTACTACATATCAACCTTAAAACATTTTGAACAATTATTAACTATATCTAATCAAGCTTTCAAATATAAAGATGATTTTTCTAAAGAATTTATATCTAATTTTGATGTTAATTTGTATCTTGCAAAACTCTCTTTAGATATAGCTTATAATATTGATAATAAAGAGCTAAGCACTTCATTATGTCATGGTGATTATGTAAATAAGAATATAATTTTCACTAAAGATTTAGAAACTTGCATAATAGATTTTGATAAATGTAAGGTAGATTATTGTGCTAAAGATTTAGCTTATTTTATGCGTAGACTTCTTAAACGTGAAAATACAAATTGGAATGTTAATTTAGCTTTATCTATAATAAAAACCTATAATGAAATTTTCAAATTAACTCCTTCTGATTTAAGATATTTATTAGCTTATATTTGTTTTCCTCAAAAATATTGGAGAATTTCAAGGGATTATTATAGGAATATATCCAAATGCAACAAAACGGCTTTTTTAACACTTTTAAAAAACACAACTTCAAAGAGTATTGCTCAGTATAACTTCGCATTAGAGTTACTTATGAATATAAAAAATGAATTTAATATACTTTTGATATAAAAAAATGAATACTTTACGTTTTAAATTATTAAAGTAATCTATCATTTTCTTATATCTAATCAGCTCTTTAAACTAAAAAATTTTATAATTTCTTAAAAAATAAAAAACACGCAATGGAATTTACCATTACGTGCTTTTTTATCTTTTAATTTAACATATAATTTATTTTCTGCTATTACCTACTATTTCTTACTTGAGCTTGCGCTGCTGCAAGTCTAGCAAGTGGCACTCTAAAAGGTGAACAAGAAACATAATTAATTCCCATATCATGACAGAATTCAATTGATGATGGATCTCCACCATGTTCTCCACATATACCTAATTTAATATCAGGTCTTGTTTCTCTACCTTTTTCTACTGCAATTTTAATTAAAGCTCCAACACCACTTCTATCTAACTTAGCAAATGGATCTTGCTCATATATCTTCTTATCATAATAATCTGTTAGGAATTTAGAAGCATCATCTCTTGAGAATCCAAATGTCATTTGAGTTAAATCATTAGTACCAAATGAGAAGAATTCAGCTTCTTTAGCAATTTCATCAGCTGTCAATGCTGCTCTTGGTATTTCTATCATTGTTCCTATTTTATATTCTAAATCAATATTCTTTTCTTTTAATACTGATTCTGCTGTATTTTTTATTACGTCTTTTACATATTTTAATTCCTTCAAATCACCTATTAAAGGTATCATTATTTCTGGAACAATATTATATCCTTTATTAGCTTTAACCGCTATAGCAGCTTCTATAATAGCTCTTGTTTGCATCTCTGCTATTTCTGGATATGATACAGCAAGACGACAACCTCTATGACCCATCATTGGATTAAATTCATGTAAATTATCAACTGTAAGCTTTAACTCTTCAAAAGTTAATCCAATTTCATTAGATAGCGTTCTTATATCTTGATCTGTACTCGGCAAAAATTCATGTAGAGGTGGATCTAATAATCTTATAGTAACAGGTCTTTCTTCTAAAGCTTCATATATACCTATAAAATCTCCTCTTTGCATTGGCAATATCTTGTCAAGTGCAACTCTTCTTTGTTCTTCATCTTTAGCTGTAATCATTTGTCTTACTGCCATTATTCTATCTTCTGCAAAGAACATATGCTCAGTTCTACAAAGTCCTATTCCTTCTGCACCAAATTCAACTGCTTGTTTAGCATCCTTTGGAGTATCTGCATTAGCTCTGATTTTTAATTTTCTTATTTCATCAGCCCAACGCATAAATATTGCGAAATAACCTGATATTTCAGGTATAACAGTTTTAATTTTTTCTCCATATACATTTCCTGATGTACCATCTATTGAAATAAAATCATCAGCTGTATATACTTTATCTCCAACTTTAAGAGTTCTCTTAACTTCATCTACTTTAAGAGTTCCACAACCTGCTACACAGCAAGTTCCCATTCCTCTAGCAACTACTGCTGCATGAGAAGTCATTCCACCTCTTACTGTTAGAATACCTTTTGCTGCAACCATGCCCTCTATATCTTCTGGAGATGTTTCAAGTCTTACTAAAATAACATCTTCATCTAAAGCTGCTCTATCCTTAGCTTCTTCAGCTGTAAATGCAATCTTACCACAAGCTGCTCCTGGAGATGCTGGTAAACCTTTAGCAATAGGATTTGCTTGTTTTAATGCCTCAGTATAGAATGTAGGATGAAGCAACGTGTCTAATTGTTTTGGTTCAACTTTTAATACAGCCTCTTCTTTAGTTATCATTCCATCATTAAACAAATCAACAGCTATTTTTAATGCTGCTTGAGCT
The DNA here is from genome assembly GCF_963527835.1 of uncultured Clostridium sp. Lineage (GTDB taxonomy): Bacteria > Bacillota > Clostridia > Clostridiales > Clostridiaceae > Clostridium. The sequence goes on from NZ_CAURTC010000018.1 coordinate 31,711, forward strand.
GTTCTCTTACCATTTCTAGTTTGTAAGAAATATAACTTTCCTTCTTCTATAGTTATTTCCATATCTTGCATATCTTTATAATGATTTTCTAATTTACTTACAATATTAACAAATTCATCATAAATTTTAGGATCTTGTTCTTTTAATTTTGATATTGGAAGTGGTGTTCTTATACCTGCTACAACATCTTCGCCTTGCGCATTCATTAAGTATTCACCATATATAACATTTTCACCTGTTGCTGGATTTCTTGAGAAAACAACACCAGTTCCAGATGTTTCACCCTTATTTCCAAAAACCATTTCTTGTACATTTACTGCTGTACCCCATTCACCTGGAATATCATTAAGTCTTCTATAAACAATAGCTCTAGGATTATTCCATGATCTAAATACTGCAGTTATAGCTTCAATTAGTTGAGTTTTGGGATTTTGTGGGAAATTTTCCCCTTTTTCCTTTTTATATATTGCTTTAAATTCAGATACCAATACTTTTAAATCATTCTCATCTAAATCAGTATCAAATTCTACCCCTTTTTTATCTTTAATTTCTTCAATTTTATTTTCAAATAATCTGTTCTCTATACCCATAACAACATCTGAAAACATTTGAACAAATCTTCTGTAAGAATCATAAGCAAATCTAGGATTATTAGTTAATTTAGCCATACTTTCTACTACTTCATCATTTAATCCTAAATTTAAAATAGTATCCATCATTCCTGGCATTGATGTTCTTGCACCAGATCTTACTGATACTAATAGTGGATTTTCATTGCTTCCAAATTCTTTTCCACTAACACTTTCAAGTTTTTGTAAACTATTATAAATTTCATTTATAATTTCATCTGAAATGGCTTTACCATCTTCATAGTACTTGTTACATGCTTCAGTTGTAACTGTGAACCCATAAGGTACAGGAATGCCTAAATTAGTCATTTCTGCTAAATTTGCACCTTTACCTCCTAGTAAATTTCTCATTGAAGCATTTCCTTCATTGAAAAGATAAACATACTTTTTGGTCATATCAATACTCCCCCATTCTTAAATTTTTATACCATATATTTACTATCGAGAAAAAATATCTCGTAGCTAGCACTGATTAACCTTATTATTATTGTTTTCCTAATTTAACAAACAATTTTGTAATATTAGTCTTGGAAACCTTTCCTATTATCTTAAATTGTTCCTTATCACCTATCTTTTCTAACGATTCTACAATGGGGATACTATCAATTTCATGCTCTATTATTTTTTTAGCTAAATCATATGCATTATCATCTTTATTACCACATATAATGTTTGGCATACGAGTCATTATTACTCCAATCGGTACCTTATGAATATCTGTTCCTCCTATAGCAATTTTAAGAAAATCCTTTCTTGAAACAGCTCCAGTTAAAACACCTTCATTTTCTACAAATAATGTACCAACATCATTAAGGAATAAGAATACAATTGCATCATATACCATAGTTTCTTCACTAACTGTAATTGGCTTAGACATAATTGCATTAGCTTTAATTTCAGTTATATAGTCATGTAACATACCACTAGAAGATTTGCCTGAATATATATATCCTACCTTAGGTCTAGCATCTAAAATGCCTATCATTGTAAGTATTGATAAATCTGCTCTAATTGCAGCTCTTGTTAAACCTAACTTTTCTGCTAAAGCCTCACTTGTGATTGGTTGATGCTCTTTTACTAACTTAATTATTTCTTCTTGCCTATTTGATAACTTCAAAATTCTCCCTCTTTCCCTGAAATAAAAGAACTACTTAAGCTTTTAATCTTGGTCATCAAAATCAACTTTATACGTATAAACTGTTTCATTTCCAGTATATACTTTTGATTTATCTTCACCATTATTTGTTTTTACTTTATTCTTTACTTCATCTACTTTAGATTTCATTTTATCTGCAATATCAACGGCTTTGTCTTTCACATCATTTGAAACTTTATATACATATTTATTTATAACTTCGACTGAACCATCTTTTTTAGTTATTTCTATTGTTATTTTTGTTGCAACTGCTGCAATTACACTTGCTACCAATATTGGTGGAATTAATACTGCAATAACTCCAGCGGCTATTCCTGCATTTACAGGAATATCTATTAATTCAGTATCCTCCTTCTTAATCTTTATTCTTGTTATATTCCCTTTATGAATTAAATCTTTAATAAAATTTTTTAATTCTTCTATAGTCATATTTTGTTTATCTTCTTTATCATCATAAATGTTATAATCTACATTTTCTTCATCGTTACTTGCTTCTTCTAAATAAATTAATGCTTCTAAAACATCTCCATTACATTCTTCTAACGCTTGTTTAGCTATTGCATAGCTAACCCCTGTTCTTTCTATTATCATATCTACTTTTTCTAATGTAATATTAGTCATTATTTATCACTCCTTAATAAATTTTAACATTTCTAAGCTTTTAGGCTTTTTAGAATAGTTATTACATATTAAATAACTTGTTATTTTTTCTAATTCTTCTTTGATTTTATCAGTTAAATTGAGCCTATATACCTTATCTATTTTCATCTTTAATAAAAATTTCAAAGCATTATAAGTAGCTTTTGAAATATATAATCCATATTCTTTAGGACATTCATCACATACCCCACCATAATTAGATAAACTTATATAATTAGATGATGGAATTTTCTTTTTACACATACAGCAATTCTCTAATTCTAAAGAATATCCCGTGTTTTTTAATAATTTCAATTCAAATGCTCTTACTAATAGTTCATACTCTAAAGCATTTGTATCTAAAAGATAAAAAGTAGTAACTAAATCTATAAAAATCTGTTTATTTTTTTCATCATCAGGTGTACATATATCTATGAGTTCACATAAATAAGATGAGTAAGTAAGCTTATCTAAGTTTTCTAACAATCCTTGAAAAGAGTTTATAATTTTCCCTTCTTGAATCGTATACAAATTTTTACCTTTATATAACATGTACTCACCATAGCATAAAGGCAGAGTAATAGAAAAAGACTTATTTTTACTTTTCTTTGCCCCTTTTGCTATAGCAGCAATCTTACCCAACTCTTCTGTATAAAGCCAAACTAATTTATCATTTTCTTTAAAATCCTGTGATTTTATAATAACAGCCTTACTTTCAAAAAGTGCCAGAAAGATCATCTCCTAATTTTAGAATAAATATATCTATTTTTTCTTATATCCTAATTCTTTTAACAGATTTTGATTATCTCTCCACTCTTTTCTTACTTTAACCCATATTTTAACATTAACTTTTGTTCTTAAGAATCTTTCTAACTCATATCTTGAAGTTTCACCTATTTTTTTAAGCATTTGTCCGTTTTTACCTATTATTATTCCTTTATGGGAATCTTTTTCACAAATTAAATCAACTTCTATATGATATGTTCCATTGTCACTTTGCTTCATTTGAATTATGTCAACAGCAATACCATGAGGCACTTCATCACGTAAACATCTTAAAGCTTTTTCTCTTACAATTTCAGAAACAACAAATCTTTCTGGAACATCTGTTATCATATCTTCCGGATAATATTTAGGACCTTCTGGTAACTCAGTTTTCATTAAGTCAACTAATGTGTCTACATTTTTTCCTTTTATTGCAGCTATAGGAACTATTTCTTTAAAGTTAAATTCACTTGAATACATTTCTAAACTTTTAGCTACTCTTTCAGGCGTGCTTTCATCTATCTTATTTAAAACAAGGTATACAGGACATTTTTTATCTTTTAAAGACTCTAAGATAAACTTATCTCCTTTACCTATTTCTTCGTCTGGATTAGTTAAAAATAAAACTAAATCAACATCATTAGTAGAATCCTTCGCAGAATTCACCATATATTCTCCAAGCTTATGTTTTGGCTTATGAATTCCTGGCGTATCCACAAAGACGATTTGATAATCTTCACCTGTTAATATTGTTTGAATATTATTTCTAGTGGTTTGAGGCTTATTAGAAACTATTGATAGTTTCTCCCCCATTATATAATTTAATAAAGTTGATTTACCTACATTAGGTCTACCAACTATTGTAACGAATCCTGATTTAAACATTTTTCCTCCTTCTATAACTTAATCACACTCAAATACTCTAATTAAGTTATACGTTAATTATAAATTTAATTTCATCTTTAGATAAAGTTTATTTCCCTACATAGAAAACAAATATATCTTATCTAATCATAATATAGTTTACAAATAGTATACTCTATTTATTCTATTATGTATATTATAATTAATAATTAACACCCTTTCGCTAATAAGACTCTATATAAAAAATTATTAATCAATATTTCCCAACTACTAACTCATTAATTCTTATTTCTATGATTATAATTAAAATTTTTATACTATATAACATAAAATCTTCTTAACTAAATATAGATATTTTTTATATTACAAATGCTCGTAAAATTTTCAAATGATATTTTACGAGCATTTACTAATTTATTCGAAAAAATTTATCTTAAAAACAAGATAAACATATAATTAATTATAACAAACCCTATACTTTTCTAGGCATTAATTTCATTATTTATATTCTAAATACTACAAATATAAACATAGTTAACAAAATTCCAAAGAGCGCTCCTACAATGACTTCTATAATCGTATGAACTTCAGAGTCAACTCTACTTTGAGCAGTTATAAGAGCCATGAGATAACTTAACATAACACATATAGGTTCTTCTGTAATTAATGAAATTGCTGTGGCAATTGAAAAGGCTAACGCACTATGTCCACTTGGCATTCCACCTTTTAGTGGCGTTCCTTCTCCAAATATAGCTTTTACTATGATTGTAGCTATACATACTATTACGAGCACAATAAAAATTGTGTATGGTTCTGATTTTTTCACTTTATTAATTAAGTTATATGAAAAATACGATAATTTATCCCAAAATATTATATATCCTACTAATACAGCATTTATTGCAGTAACTAAAACAGCTCCCGCAGCTGCATTTTTAGCTATCTTAGCTAATGGATGATAATAATTTGCTTTTAGATCTATCACAGCTTCTATAGCTGTATTAATTATTTCTGCACTTATAACCATAGTAATTGTTATGGTTAATATAAGAAATTCATATTTTGTTACATCAAAGAAAAAACATGCTATCAATATTAACAACGCTACTATTAAATGTATTTTCATATTACGCTCTGTTCTTACTGTTTCTATGATTCCATTTATAGCATTATTAAAACTATCTAAAACCTTTTTAAGTTTCATCGTTATTTTTCACCTGCTTTTCTACTATCTTCTTATATCAAGTGCAGTTAATATTTCTTCCTCTCTTTTTCTCATTTTCACCTTATCCTCTTCTTCCATATGATCATATCCTAAAAGATGTAATATGGAATGTACTACTAAATAAGATGCTTCTCTTTCATAAGAATGATTATACTCTTTACTTTGTTCTAAAGTTCTCTCTAAAGACAGTACAATGTCTCCAAGTACTAAATCATCTCCATCAAAGTCTGCTTCTGAAAAATCATTTTCTGTATAAACTTCTTTAAAGACTTTCTTTTCTGGATAATCCAACATAGGAAAAGATAAAACGTCTGTAGCTCTATCTATATTTCTTGTTTCATTGTTAATTTCTCTGATTTCTTCATTATCAACAAATAATAAAGATATTTCACTTGAAATATTGACTTCTTCTTCTTTCAAAGCAAATTCTATAACTTTTTCTAGATGATTTGTAAATTCATCACTTACTTCCATTTTTTCTTGTCTATTATCAACATAAATCATCTTGCACACTCCCTATAATTTTTCTTTTGGATATTCAATTCTTTGATGATATATACCATTTAATGCATTTAAAAAGCATAATCTTATCTTTTCAATATCCTTAAGTGTTAAATCGCAATTAATTAATTGATTGGAATTTAACTTATCCTTTATTATGTTATTAACCATTTCCTCTATTTTATCTTTGTTAGGATCTTTTATTGATCTAACTGCTGCTTCTGTTCCATCTGCAAGCATTACTATCCCGGCCTCTTTACTGCTTGGAATAGGCCCTGAATACCTATAATCTTTTTCTTTTATATCATCTGGATTTTCAGCATTATTTTTCATAGTATAATAAAAATATTTCACTAAGGTAGTTCCATGATGCTCTGCTATAATATCTTGAATTATAGGAGGTAAATTATGTTCTTTGGCTAACCTTAATCCATCTTTAACATGTGATATTATAATGTGTGTACTAAGTTTAGCACTTATCTTATCATGTGGATTTTCTCTACCAATTTGATTTTCTCCAAAGAAATAAGGTCTTTCAGTTTTACCTACATCATGATAATAAGCTCCAATTCTAGCTACTACCGGATTTGCACCTACTTCTTCCGCTGCCATCTCTGCAAGATTTGAAACTAACATACTATGATGATATGTCCCTGGTGCTTCCATAAGTAACTTTTTTAATAATGGATTATTAGGATTTGATAATTCTAATAACTTAATCGTAGTAACTTCATTAAATGTCCCTTCTAAAAATGGTAGTACCCCTAATGCAAAAATTCCTGATAATACTCCTCCGATTATAGAGAATAAGCTTACCATAAAAATTTCCTTTAAATTACTAGATATAATTACACCTGTAGATAATGTTAGTATGGCACTAACAACTGATATATATAATGTTGCATATATAAGCTCATTTCTTTGCTGCATTTTCTTTAACATAACAGCACCTAAAATAGCATTTATAAATACTAACAACATCACTTGTGGATCAAATTCAACCAATGCACTCATTATAACTGAATTGAAAATACTTATTACAATTGATATTTTATAATTTAAAAGTAGTGTGAGCAACATTGATCCAAATGCAAATGGAATTAAAAAAGCTGAAACAGCACCAATACTTCTTGCTAAGATAAGAGAAAGTATATTAATTAAACTAATAAGAACTAATCTTTTAGCATTAAAAAATATATCCTTATAATTTAAATATATATAGCTATATTGTAAAAACAATATAACAAATAAAAATAGTGCTAAAGATAGATATACATATATATATTTACCCTTTATTCCATTATCAAGAAGTCCTAATTCATTTATTATTGCGATTTGTTCCGCTGTTACAGGTTCTCCTTCTTTTATTATAATTTGATTTTTTTTTATTATAACTTTAGAAGTACTTTTTTGAGCTTCTTTTTGCATTTCTTCAGTTTTTTCACTATCATAAAATAAATTTGGATTTATTTGTGATTTCGTTATATCAACTAATATTTCTTTTAACGGACTTGCTATATTTAGTTCTTCAATAGCATTTATTCCTTCTTTTTTTGCATTTTCAAGTGAACTTTCATTATTTTCTTGAATGTCTTTCTTATAAACACCATCAACTACATTAACTATTTTCCATTCTAAATCAATTAATGTTTCTTTAGGTGTATTTATTAACTCCTTATATTCATTATCTGTTAATTTAAATTGTGTTATTTTTCTTAGTTCAGTTATTTTACTTGCTTCATCCATATTTGTTGCATTTAAGTTTAATACTTCATCAAATAAAGACTTGATATTATCTTCTGCTTGAACTTTAACTTCATTTTTTACTGTGTACTGCTTATCAACTTTTTCTATAGCTTCACTTTCTTTTTCTTTTGTTGCCTTTTGATCTATTGTATCTCTTGGCGCTTTTATATCAACCCTAGCTATGTCCCCTTCTTGTAAATTAAACTGCTTCGGTGCTATCGCTGTTAAAAGCAAAATATATGACACAATAAATACAGTACCAAACAAAGCCAAATACTTTGATTTTTTTAACTTTAACTTCTCTAGTTTCTTATTATTTTTTGATTTCATGTTAATCACCTTCTCATCGCTAACATTGAAAGTATTAAGATATATTTTCAGCTATATCTTGTTCAACCGTAAAAATCACCTTTATACATATGGTATCTTCAGAAATATTTTCTATATCTACTTTATTATCTATTATTTTAGCATCATTAGTTAAGTCCTTTTGTAACGATTTTCTTAATTTTTCTACTGTATCTTCTACAACTTTATCCTTATCTAAATTAACACTTTTTCCTTCTTTTCTAAAATATATTATTTGATTTAATAAACCACCGGTTTCCTCTATTTTATCATAATATTTAAAATCATTTATAGCTTTTTTTAGATAAATTTTCTTATCCCCAAAATTCAAATAAATATCCCTATCCGTTTCCCCAGTTCTTTGGACTTTTTCTCCACTTGTTTGTATTTCCATTGACTTTTCATAAAAAGTGTTAGCTATTACACTGCCACTTGGCTTAACCTCTTTTTCAAAGCCTTCCTTACCTTGTATTGGCAAAATTAAAACATCACCCGTTTTTACTATATCTCCAGGTTTCACTGATGGATTTCCTGAAAAAGTAAATACTCTTTTAATTTCTCCATCCATCTTAGCCAGTACTTGTTCTGGTAATACTTTTTCTGTAATTGGTGGATTAACCTTTTCTGCTACAATTACTCTTAACGTAGACCCCTCTATTCTAGCCCTTACCCACATAACTTCCGAATCTAAATCTTCCATCTTTTTTTCTATATTATATACATTTATATCAGATTTCTTCAATCCTGGTTTTATACCTATAGATGTAAGTTCTTTCCTAACTTCAAATGGTGATAAATTATTTCTAGTTTGTATGTCTATGGCCCAAATGTAATTAGATAATACGTATAAAACCAATAAAAATACTGCTGCTCCAATACACAATGATAATTTTCTTTTTATTGATAACAGTAAAACTATTATACCACTTTTCCCAACAATTCTAACTTTTCCTTTAGTTTTTTTGACTACTTCTTCTACTTCTTTATATGAATCAAAAGGTATTTCAAACCTTACCGTAGTTATATTAAGTTTAACTATTTTACTTACATTTATTCCTCTTTGCCAAAGTATGTTCAACATCTTTTCTGGTATTAGACTGTTAACTTCTATTTTTATTTTTCCTATTTTCAACTTATCTAATATCATAATTATCCCTCATAAGATATTCCTCTAAAAATTCCACTTATAGTAATGGTATTATCCCCTATAAAAAGTATTTCAAATTTTTCACCTTCTACTATAACTGCACCAATTCTAGAGTTTATCTTAATCATGTTATTGTCAAAAACCATAATACCCTTATGATTTTCAATGGTTATTTCCTTATTTCCTACAACAATGATCTTTGGCAAATCTAAAACAACATCTGTGGGAAAATCTAATTTATCAAGTACTTTTTCTCTTCCTCTTTGAAACTTATCTTCCATCTTCTCCTCCTCTATACCCAAATACTCTGCTATTGTAATCTATGATTAAAAATTTAAATTAATTCATTAAAATTTTCTATAAATTGAACTTTATATGTAAAATAGTTTTGTAAATATAATATAGATTCTTAGAGAATTTTCTCATAATTATTTAGACAACAAAAAAATCCTTATGTTTAACAAAATATTAAACATAAGGATTTTTTGTATAGTTTATAAATAATAAAAGAACTCAAAAAAAGAGTTCTTTTATTATTTATTTAAATATTCTTTAACAATCTGACTTACAAGTTTACCATCAGCTCTGCCTACAATTTTAGGTCTTATAGCCGACATAACTTTACCCATATCTTTAATGCTACTTGCACCCATTTCTTCAGCTGAATCTTTTACTATTTGTTTTATTTCTTCTTCGCTTAACTGCTGAGGAAGGTATTCCAACAAAATTTCTAGCTCAGCATTACACTGATCCACTAAATCTTGTCTATTTCCTTTTTCGAATTCAAGCATAGATTCTCTACTTTGCTTAACTTCTTTTGCTAAAATATTGATAACTTCATCATCCTCAAGCTTAACATTATCAGTTTTTTCAACTAATAATATAGCAGATTTAGCTGTACTAATTGTATTAGCTCTAAATTTATCTTTAGCCTTTAAAGCGGCTTTCCAGTCTTCTTGAAGTTTTTCCTTAATTGTTGGCATTGTTATACCTTCTTTCAAAAGAAACCATTTTATTTAAACTTTCTCTTTCTAGCAGCTTCTGATTTTTTCTTTTTCTTAACGCTTGGCTTTTCATAATGTTCTCTCTTTCTTACTTCTGAAAGAACCCCAGCTCTAGCACACTTCTTTTTAAATCTTCTTAAAGCACTTTCAAGTGTCTCGTTTTCTCCAACTTTAATTTCTGACATTTACTATCCCTCCCTCCGCTAGCTTAAATTAATTAACTCAGCTATGGGCTTTATAACACACGGTATATTATACAATATTACACTGATTAATGTCAACAACTTAGAATAAAATGTCTGACTAATTATATTGTAAATTTTAACCTGGTGGCCATTGCAAGTTTCTACCAGCTAAAATGTGAAAATGCATATGATTTACCGTTTGGCCACCATCTTCTCCACAATTATTCACTATTCTATATCCACTTTCAGCAATGCCAAGCTCTACTACTAGTTTATTAATTACTTTAAAGAGGTGTGAAACTACATTAATATTTTTTTCATTTAACTCATTTACACTTTTTATATGTTCTTTAGGAATAATTAAAAAATGAACTGGTGCTTCTGGATTTATATCATAAAAAGCATATACAAGTTCATCTTCGTATAACTTTTTGCTTGGAATATCACCTTTTATAATTTTACAAAATATACAATCTCCCATAAATTCACCTCCTAAAAATATTATCAAAAGGTTCTGCTTTAATACAATATCGATATATACATAAATAAAGTTCTGGTCAGAATTCAAAAACTCTAATTATAACTCCACTTCATCTGTTGTATATATCAATATATATTTAAAACATAGCCTATTAAAAAATATAATTTTATAGTTAATTATATTTTCTTATTTTCATACATTTATTATACCAAATTTCTACTTTATTTTCCCAACAATATAATTATCTTCGTAATCTTCTATATTACAATTCATAATTTTACCTATGATTTCTTCATTTGCACCAGAAACTTCAGCTTTTACATAATTCTTAGTATATCCTTCAAAAAAGCCTGGCTTATTTGAACATTCTCTTTCTATTAAAACACCCATATCTCTACCTAGTAATTTTTTAATAAACTCTGTTTCATTTTCTTTGTTTAGTTCTGATAATATTTTACTTCTCTTATCTTTAATAGTACCATCTATTTGATTTGGCATTTCTGCTGCTTTAGTTCCTTTTCTAGGACTATACTTAAATAAGTGAACTTTAGTTAATTTCAATTTTTTTAAATATTCATATGTTTCATTGAATTCTTCTTCAGTTTCACCTGGGAAACCTACTATTAAATCAGTTGTAATTGATACATCTTCAATATTATCTCTTAATGTTTGAACTGTTTTAGCATATTCCTCTGCTGTATACCTTCTATTCATTCTTTTTAAAGTCGCATCAGAACCACTTTGAAGTGATAAATGAAAATGAGGACATAATTTTTTCATATTCTTTATTTTATTTATAACTTCATCAGTAAAGAAAGCTGGTTCTATAGAACCAATTCTAACTCTATCTATTCCGTCTATCTTCTCTATATCTTCAAGTAAGCTTATTAGCGTCACTCCTGTGCCTAAATCCACGCCATAAGAAGCTGTATGTATCCCAGATAAAATAACCTCTTTAAATCCATGCTCTGCTAACTTCTTTACTTCTTCAAGAACCTTTTCTGGTTTCTTAGAACAAGTAGCCCCTCTTGCATATGGTATTAGACAAAATGTACAAAATCTATTACACCCATCTTGTATCTTTAAGAACGCTCTAGTTTTATCTTGATATTCTTCTATATTAAGTTCTTCGAATTCTTTATTTCTAAGAACTTCATTAACACTTACTTGTATTGATTTTTCATCTCTAGCTTTATTAACAAAGTATACTATATCACCTTTATTTCTTGTTCCTAAAACAACATCTACACCTTCAATTTTAGAAACTTCTTCTGGAGCTATTTGAGAATAACATCCAACCACTGCAATTATAGCATCACTATTAATTCTTCTAGCCTTGCTTATTATTTGTCTTGATTTTTTATCGCCCATGTTTGTAACTGTACATGTATTTATAACATAAACATCAGCAAAGCCATCAAAGTCAGTAACGCTGTAACCCTCTCTTATAAACTTTTCTGTCATTGCTTCAGTTTCATATTGATTAACTCTACACCCTAATGTAGCAAATGCAACTTTCATTAAACATTTCCTCCTAAATCTGCTAATTCATATTGTATTAAAGAAGTAGCTACAAATCCTGCTGTTTCTGTACGTAAAATTCTATTGCCTAAAGTTATTATATAAGCACCTTTGTGTTTTAAAGTTTCAATTTCACTTTCTTCAAATCCACCTTCTGGTCCTATTACAACTCCTATATTTTTTATAGAATTTAAATCTACATTTTTATCACTTAGTTCTTTCACAAGACTTTTGAAACCAAAATTTTCTGCGTTTTCATAAGGGACTAAAATTAGATCTGACCTTTGCAGTTCATTTAAAGCTTCGTCAAATTCAACAACTTCTCTTACGTTTGGTATAATACTTCTTTTTGATTGCTTAGCTGCCTCTAAAGCAATTCTATTTAGTCTTTCAAGTTTTTTAAATTCGCCTTTTAATTTAACATCTACTCTATCTGTTATTATAGGCACAAATTCTTTTATACCAAGTTCCGTTCCTTTTTGAACTATCAAATCCATCTTTTGTCCTTTAGGTAATCCTTGAAATAAAGTTATATTTACTCTACTTTCATTATTAGTACTTAATTCTTCTAATATGCTTACTATTACCTCTTGTTTTCCAACAGATTCAATTTCTCCTAAGTATTCTTTACCTTCACAGTTATTTAAAACTACTTTTTCACCTTGATTTAAACGTAAAACCTTGTATATATGTTTTACATCATCACCAAGTATTTTTCCCTCTTTTTCTGTGATATTGCATGCTGAAGTAAAAAACTTATGCATAAAAATCTCCTTCATTAAATAAATTCAAAATTATTTTTAGCTTAATTACTTTGCTCTATTTTAATAAATGTTAAAAACATTATTTTAATTTAGCAACTATACAATTCCATTCCCCATCTTTGTTTACTTCCATAACTTCAAATCCACATTCATTAAGCTTTGAAGTAACCATATCTACTCTTTCATGTATTATTCCTGAAGTAATAAATAATCCACCTTTATTTAGAGCTTTACTAACATCATCTGTTAATATACAAATAATTTCTGCTATTATATTTGCTACTACTATATCAGCTTTTCCATCAATTACATCAAGAAGATTTCCTTCTAATATTTCAATATTATCTAAATCATTTAATCCTACATTTTCTTTAGCAGATTCAACTGCTACTGGATCTAAATCAACTCCTAAAGCTAATTTTGCTCCAAGCTTTGCTGCAGCTATAGCTAAAATACCAGAACCACAACCAACATCAAAAACAGTTGAATCATGTTCTACATACTTTTCTAACGCTTTAACACACATTCTTGTAGTTTCATGTGTTCCTGTACCAAATGCCATTCCTGGGTCTAATTCAATAACTAACTCTTCATCTTTAGGTGCATACTCTTCCCACATAGGTTTTACAACTATTCTTTCTGTAATATTTGATGGCTTATAGTACTTCTTCCAGTTGTTTGCCCAATCTTCTTCTTTTATCTTGTCACATTCAACTATACCTTTTCCTATATCGATTCCCATATCTTGAATTTCTTTAACTTTTTTCTTTGTAATTGAAACTATTTCCTCTAAATTATCATCTCCAGAGAAATAAGCTTTAACTACTGCAAATTCACCTTTATGCTCTAATACGTTTATGTCTGCGAAATCCCAAGTTAATGGTCCTTGATCTCTTGTTAATAAATCGTTTGGGTCTTCTACGGCAACCCCTTGGCTGTTTAGTCCATAAAATATTCCTGATACAGGTTCTATTGCTTCGCAACTTGTTATTACTCTAACTTCTATCCATACTCCGTTCATGTTAAATCACTCCTACACTTATTTTAATAATAGCTATGTTTTAAATAATCATTAATATATTAGTAAATATCAATCTGGTAAAAATAACTTTCTTTGACTAATAGCTTTGCACTATAATATCAATACAATTTTAAAACACAACATATAATAGATATTATGTTAATTTTTTAGTCTTCTTTTATTGCTATTAAAAACTTAGTTTTTATTCCTTGTTCAGTAAACATTCTTTCATGTTCAGTTTCAACATTTCCTTCAAAGCCACTAGTATGTAAATCATAAGTTATATATTCAATTCTAAACTTGCTTTCTTTAAAATATTCAAGAGATTCTTCAAATAATTCATCATCATCTGTCTTAAACCAAATCTCTCCATTCTCTTTTAAAAAGTTTCTATATTGAGCTAATTGTCTAGTATGTGTTAATCTTCTCTTCTTATGTTTCTCTTTAGGCCAAGGATTGCAAAAATTAATATAAATTCTACTTACATTATCATTTTCATCTAACATTTCATTAATAAGACCAATCTCTTGAGCCATCAATTTAATATTATTTAATTCTTTATTTTTATCATTATATGCTTTTTCTATATTTCTTTTAGCTAAACCTAAAACTTCATCTTTTATATCAATTGCAATATAATTAATATTTTCATTATCAGAACCATGTACAGCTACAAACACACCTTTACCGCATCCAAGTTCTAAGTAAATAGGATTTTCATTATTAAATGATTCCTTCCACTTACCTTTGTTGTCTTTAGGATTTACAATAAAAAAGTTACAACTTTCAAGTTCTGGTCTTGCCCATGGCTTTTTTCTCATTCTCATTGCTAATTCACTCCATCTTTTATGTAATATCTTATAAGTTTAATATCAAACAAATAAGACCTATGTATTTCCTTAATAAAAAAAGAATTCTTTTGCTTATTTTAGCATTAAAATTCACTTTATCATTCATAATAATTATACATATATCGAAATATATTGCAATTATATAAAATTTGGGACTCTCCCGTTGCATAATTTACTCTCTTCCTCTTTCCTGTAAATCCAATTAAAGCAACTTCATGAACATCACATGAATTTCCACAACCTTATATATGAATTTTAGGCAATACATCCTTTCTATAATTTTTCTTTTTATGTATATTTCTCTTTATTATGCAAAAAAATCGTTCCAAATTATATTAAAATTTGAAACGATTTTTTATTTAAAAATTATTTTTTTCTTCCGAAAAATGTTTTCTTAGAATTATGAGTATTTTCATCCATTTCTTCTCCACAAGATTCCATGAACATATATAGAGCTTCTTTTTGCTTTTGATTTAATCCTTTTGGTATATCAACAATAACTCTTACATATTGATCACCTTTTCCAGTAGAATTAACTCTAGCAACACCTTTACCTTTTAATCTAAACAGTGTTCCTGATTGTGTTCCTTCAGGAATAGTATATTTTACATTTCCTTCTACTGTTTTAACTGTAATTTCTGTACCAAGAGCTGCTTTAGCCATTGATATATGAGTATCTATATAAATATCATTTCCTTTTCTTGTGAATTCCTTTGATGGAGCTACATTTATTCTAATATATAAATCTCCAGGACTTCCCCCTCTCAATCCATGTTCACCTTGTCCTCTAAGAGGCATAACATTTCCAGTATCAACTCCAGCTGGAATGTTTACATTTATCTTTCTTGTTTTTCTAACATTGCCATTTCCTCTACAATGTGTACAAGGTTTCTCAATTATATTTCCTGTTCCACTACATCTATCACAAGTTGATGTTGATACAAAACTACCAAGTGGAGTTTGTCTTTGCACTCTTACTTGACCTGTTCCACTACAAGTTGGACAAGTTTTTTTAGAAGTTCCAGGTTCAGCACCTGAACCATTACAATGTTCACAACTTTCACTTCTATTAACTGTAATTTCTTTTTCAACACCAAAAACAGCTTCTTCAAAAGTTAATGTCAATGTATATTCGATATCATTACCTGTAACTGGTCCATTTTTTCTACGTGTACTTGAACCACCACCAGTAAACATATCAAAAATATCTCCAAAGCCTCCCATATCAAAGCCGCCAAATCCACCTGATCCGAATCCACCGCCATTAAAGTCAGCACTTCCAAATTGATCATAGTTAGATTTTTTTTCTGGATCAGAAAGCACTTGATACGCTTCATTTATCTCTTTAAATTTTTCTTCTGCTTCTACATTTCCTTTATTCTTATCGGGATGATATTTAATAGCTAATTTTCTAAAAGCTTTTTTTATTTCATCATCACTTGCACCTTTTTGAAGTCCAAGAACTTCATAATAATCTTTATTTGCCATTTATTAATGTTCACCACCTAGTTTTGTTTTCTACCTTAAAGAGGGAAGACGAGCATTGCCTTCCCTCTGAATTATTATATTAGATAACTAGAATATAGTAAAATTATTTATCATCATCTACTTTAAAATCAGCATCTACAACATTATCATCATGTGGTGCTTGCTCTGCTCCACCTGCTGCATTTGGATCAAATCCGCCAGCTTGAGATGGATCTCCACCTGCTGCTGCATAAACTTTAGAAGATACAGCATAGAATTCTTGAGTTAATTCTTCTGTAGCTTTCTTTATAGATTCTAAATCTTCTCCATCTTTTATAGCTTTAAGAGCTTCTAATTTTTCAGTAACTTTAGCTTTATCTTCTGCTGGTACTTTATCTCCAAGTTCAGTTAAAGCTTTTTCTGTTTGGTAGATTAATTGATCTGCATTATTTAAAGTTTCTACTTTTTCTTTTCTCTTCTTATCTTCTTCTGCAAATTTTTCTGCTTCTTTTACAGCCTTATCTATTTCTTCATCATTTAAATTAGTTGATGCAGTAATAGTTATATTAGCTTCTTTTCCTGTTCCTTTATCTAAAGCTGATACTTTAACAATACCATTAGCATCAATATCAAAAGTAACTTCGATTTGAGGAATTCCTCTTGGTGCTGGAGCTATTCCTGATAAAGTAAATCTTCCTAATGATTTATTATCCATAGCCATTTGTCTTTCACCTTGAACTACATTTATTTCAACTGATGTTTGACTGTCTGCTGCAGTTGAGAATGTTTGGCTCTTTTTAGTTGGAATAGTTGTATTTCTTTCAATTAATGGAGTTGCTATTCCACCAGCTGTTTCTATTCCTAAAGTTAATGGTGTAACGTCTAATAATAATACGTCTTTAACTTCTCCTGTTAATACTCCTGCTTGAACTGCTGCTCCTACTGCTACACATTCATCTGGATTAACGCCCTTTGATGGATCTTTTCCTGTAAAGTTTTTAACTGCTTCTACAACAGCAGGTATTCTTGTTGATCCACCAACTAAGATTATTTTTTCAATCTCATCTATAGAAATTGCAGCATCACTTAATGCTTTCTTCATAGGTTCAATACTTCTTTGAACTAAATCATTAGTAATTTCATTGAATTTAGCTCTTGTTAAGTTTAGGTCTATATGTTTTGGACCTGTTGCATCAGCTGTTATAAATGGTAAATTGATGTTTGTTTGCATTGATGAAGATAATTCAATCTTTGCTTTTTCTGCTGCTTCTTTTAATCTTTGAAGAGCCATTTTATCTTGTCTTAAATCAATTCCATTTTCTGCTTTAAATGTTTCTGCTATATAATCCATAACCTTTTGGTCGAAATCATCTCCACCAAGTTTTGTATCACCATTAGTAGCTAATACTTCAAATACTCCATCTCCTAATTCTAAGATAGATACATCAAAAGTACCACCACCTAAATCATAAACTAATATTTTATGATTTGAATCCATTTTATCTAATCCATAAGCTAAAGCTGCTGCTGTTGGTTCATTGATTATTCTTAATACTTCTAAACCAGCAATTTTACCTGCATCTTTTGTTGCTTGTCTTTCACTATCATTAAAGTAAGCTGGTACTGTAATAACTGCTTGTGTTACACTTTCACCTAAATAGCTTTCAGCATCAGCTTTTATTTTTTGAAGTACCATAGCTGAAATTTCTTGTGGTGAATAGTTCTTACCATCTATATCTACTTTGTAAGAAGTTCCCATATGTCTCTTTATTGAGATTATAGTTTTATCTGGATTTGTTATAGATTGTCTTTTTGCGACTTGACCTACTAGTCTTTCTCCTCCAGCTTGAAAAGATACTACTGATGGAGTAGTTCTTGCTCCTTCTGAATTTGTTATAACAACAGGTTCTCCACCTTCCATAACTGCAACACATGAATTAGTTGTTCCTAAATCAATTCCTATTATTTTTCCCATAATATATTCCTCCTAAATTCGATTTAATTTATTTGTATATTTTATTTAAATGTTCGCCTCTTTTTATAGGCTACTTATAATTAGTTAGCTACTTTAACAACTGTATATCTAATTACTTTATCTTCTTTTTTATATCCCTTTAAGAAAACTTCTGCAATTTGATTCTTTCCCATATTCTCATCTTCTATATGCATTACTGCTTGATGAAGATTTGGATCAAAATCTGATGATGCATCTATTTCTTCAACTCCTAGTTTTTCAAAAGAACCTTGGCAAGATTTTATTGTCATCTCTACACCTTTTTTTAGGTCTTCCAGACTTCCTTCTGCCGCAACTGCTCTTTCAAGATTATCTAAAACTGGAACTAATTCTTTTAGTACATCTACACATGCATCTGAATATATGCCTTGTTTTTCCTTAGTTGTTCTTTTTCTGTAATTGTCATATTCAGCAGTAATTCTTAACACTCTATCATTTAAAGATTCTATTTCTTGCTTTAACTTCTCATTTTCTTCTTTGTGTTTTTTCATCATGCTAAGTTCATCCTCTTCTTCATTTAAAGATTCTTCAGAAGCTTCATCAGTTAAATTTTCGCTATCATTATTTTCAATATTATCTTCTTTCTTTTCATTTTCTTCGATAACATCTTCAATTACTTCTTCATTTTTTAATGTTTCATCATTATATTCCATTTCTGAAATTACACCTCTTCTCTTATTGATTATAAAAATTATTTACTCTGATTATTTAATATATTATTTAATTCTTTTACAATTTCAGCCATTATTGATATTACTTTAGAATAATCTATTCTTCTAGGACCTATTAATCCAATAGTTCCAATGGGTCTATTTTCAAAAGAATATTCTGCAGCAATTATACTACATTCTTTAGCTTGAGGCTTATAATTTTCCTCACCTATTCTAATAGTTATATCTTTATTAGTTTTAAGTAAATCTCTTAATGATTCTTTATCATTAAGAAGAGATAACATTTCCTTAGCTTTTTCAATATCATTGTATTCTGGATAGTTAAATATATTAGTAGTGCCCTCCATAATTAAATCAGGTGAATCTGCTGCATTTTTTAATGTTTCATATAATGGAGTTAAAAGAGCATTAAATAATTCATCATATCCTTGTAAATCTTCTTTTAATTGATTGATAACTTGCAAATTTATTTGTTCTATACTAAGATTTACGAGTCTCCTATTAATAACTGCATTTATCTTATTCAACTCCTCAATTGTAGGAGTTGAATTAACTCTTATTATATGATTTTTCATTACTCCAGCATCTGTTATTATTACTGATACTAATGTAGTACTATCTACTTTCATCAACTGAAGTGATTTAATAAAACTTTTATTTACTGATGGAGTTTGAATTACACAAGTTAAATTAGTAAGTTCTGATAATAGTGAACTTGTTTGTCTAACTATCTTATCTACTTCTAACATAGCTGTATCTATAATATATTGCTTTATTTTTAAATTTTCTTCAGGTGTTAGCAATTGATTTTCCATCAAACTATCAACATATAATCTATATCCTTTATTAGATGGAACTCTCCCTGACGAAGCATGAGGCTGTTCTAAATAACCCATATCTTCAAGATCTGCCATTTCATTTCTAATAGTTGCAGATCCCACTCCTAAGTTATACTTTTTAGCAATAGTTCTAGAGCCAACTGGATCTCCAGTATGAATATAATCATTGATAATAGCTTGGAGTATTTTTATTTTTCTATCATCAATAGTCATAATCTCACCTCTTTTGTTAGCACTCACTATGTTTGAGTGCTAATGACTATGTTTTTAATATAGTATTTATCGTGTTTTTTGTCAATTCTAATTATATTTAATATGCACATCTTCACTTCTTTTATTTGATTTTTTATTGATTTCTCTCCACTTTTCTCATTTTTACTCTAATTTGCTATAAAAGTTATATTATAAAATCACTCATAACACTATTTGATACTTCTATTCCACGAGATGTCAAATATATTCTACCCCCATTACGAACTAATAATTCTTGTTTAATATTTTTATCGATAACATCTCCATATACTTCATTTATGTCTTTTTCAAATCTCTCTTTAAAGTCTCTTTCTTCTATTCCACTAATCATTCTAAGCCCCATAAACACAAACTCTTCCATATTATCATTTATATTATTTTCATAAATTTCATCTTCTACACTTTGATTACTATTTATATTTTTAATATAGAGTTCTATATCATCTATGTTTTTTATTCTTTTACCATCAATATAAGAACTTGCCGAAACTCCAAGTCCCAAATATTCGTTTAATTGCCAATAAACTATATTATGGCAACATTCTTTTTCATCTTTTGAAAAATTAGAAATTTCATATTGACTATATCCATTATATTTTAAAAGTTCTTTTGTAAGCAAATACATATCTCTTTCTTTTTCTTCGGACGGTAAGTTTAATTTATCTTGATTATATAAATTATAAAAACAAGTTCCCTCTTCGATTATTAAACTATATGCAGATATATGTTCTGGATTAAATTCTATTATTTTCTCTAATGTTATTCTCCAATCCTCTAAACTTTGATTTGGAAGTCCAAACATTAAGTCTATATTTATATTTTTAAATCCTACTTTTCTTGCCAATAAATAATTGTTTTCAAACTCTTCAATAGTATGAATTCTTCCAATTTCTTTTAAAAGAGATGGTTTTGTAGATTGAAGTCCCATACTTATTCTATTTACCTTATATTTTTTCATTATTTTCAACTTATCTTCACTTAAGCTACCTGGATTACATTCCATAGTAAATTCTAAATTTTCTTCTAATCTTAAAGTATTAATGCATTTTAAAAGTTTCTCTAATTCTATTTCATTTAAATAAGATGGTGTACCACCACCAATAAATATACTTTTAATTTTATAACTATTAGCTTTAGCTTTAATTTCTTTGTTAAGTGCATCTATATACTCACTAATAAATTTTTCTTTTCCTGAATATGATGGAAAATCACAATATAAGCATTTTTGCTTGCAAAACGGAATATGTATATACAAAGATATTTCTTTTAAAAATAGTTCTTTCATCTTTTCTCCTCCTAATTAATACTTTTTAATATTTTAGATAGACTATGTTTTAATAGAATGTTGATGTATGCACATATCAACAAATACTTTAAAACATAGCCTTTAGACAAAAAAAGCTGACGCATTTGTCAGCTTTTTTTATGTTTAATTTTTACTGTATTTTAATTTTTTAATCTACTTTTAATACTGCCATAAATGCTTCTTGTGGTACTTCAACAGAACCAACCTGTCTCATTCTCTTCTTACCTTCTTTTTGCTTTTCAAGTAATTTCTTCTTTCTTGAAATATCTCCACCATAACACTTAGCTAATACATCTTTTCTCATAGCCTTTACGGTTTCTCTTGCTATAATTTTTGAACCAATTGCAGCTTGAATTGGAACTTCAAACATTTGTCTTGGAATTATTTCTTTTAATTTCTCAGCTATGCCTCTTCCTTTGTTATAAGCTCTTTCATCTGGAACTATCATTGATAATGCATCAACTACATCCCCATTTAATAAAATATCAAGCTTAACTAACTTAGTTGTCTTATATCCTTTAAATTCATAATCTAAAGATGCATATCCTCTAGTTCTAGATTTTAATGTATCGAAAAAGTCATAAACTATTTCATTTAACGGCATATCATAAGTTATTACCGCTCTTGTTTCTTCTATATATTCCATTTCTATATAAATTCCACGACGTTCTTGACATAATTCCATAACAGCTCCAACATAATCAGTTGGTGTAATTATAGACGCTTTTACCACTGGCTCTTCCATAAAATCTATTTCTGTCATTGGTGGTAAATTAGTTGGATTAGTAATATCGAATACTTCACCATTTGTCTTAGTAACCTTATATATAACTGATGGTGCTGTAGTGATTATATCTAAATTAAATTCTCTTTCAACTCTTTCTTGAATTATTTCCATATGCAATAATCCTAAGAATCCACATCTGAAACCAAAACCTAATGCGATAGATGTTTCAGGTTCAAAGTTTAATGCTGCATCATTTATTTGTAATTTTTCTAATGCTTCTTTTAATTCATCATACTTTGCTCCATCTACTGGATATATTCCTGAATAAACCATAGGTATTGCTGGTTTATATCCTGGCAATGCCTTTTCTGTTGGTCTACTAGCTTCTGTTATAGTATCACCAACTCTTGCATCTCTAACATTTTTTATTGATGCTGTTATATAACCAACGTCTCCTGCACTTAATTCCGGAACTGCAAGTGCACTTGGAATAAACACTCCTACTTCAGTTACATCATAAACTTTGTTAGTTGCCATAAGTTTTATTTTATCACCTGGTTTTACTTTACCATCAAGTACTCTTACAATAGATACAACACCCTTGTAACTATCATAATAAGAATCAAAAATTAAAGCTTTTAATGGTGCTTCTTCATCTCCATTAGGTGGAGGTAAAGTTTCAACTATACTTTCTAAAACCTGTTCTATATTTAAACCTGTTTTTGCAGAGATCATAGGTGCATTTATTGCATCTATTCCTATTACATCTTCAATTTCTTGTTTTACTTCTTCTGGTCTAGCTGAAGGTAAATCAATTTTATTTATAACTGGTGAAATTTCTAAATCATTATCTAAAGCTAAATAACAATTTGCTAAGGTTTGTGCTTGAATCCCTTGAGTTGCATCAACTACTAATAAAGCACCTTCACATGCTGCTAAACTTCTAGAGACTTCATATGTAAAATCCACATGTCCTGGAGTATCTATAAGATTAAATATATACTCTTCTCCATTTTCTCTTCTATAAACCAATCTAGCTGCTTGAGACTTTATTGTTATGCCTCTTTCTCTTTCAATATCCATATTATCTAAGATTTGTTCTTCCATTTCTCTCTTAGTTAACGTTCCTGTTGTTTCTAATAATCTATCTGCAAGTGTTGACTTACCATGATCGATATGTGCTACTATTGAAAAATTTCGTATATATTTTTGTCTTTCACTCATATATATAACTACCTTAATAAGGTAGTTTAGTCACCCCCATTGTATTTAAATAAAACCTTTTATTTTTTCAAGTGCCTAAATTATATCATACATGTATTTAATATTTCCATATAAAACTTTCTCAAACCCTTTTATCTAAATATTATTCTTTAAATTTATGAGTAAAATTATACGCATTTTCTTTTAAACCAGTAAAATTAATACTAATTTTGTTATATAAATTTTTTAACTTCTGTGTAAAAATAGATTCTTCATTAATCCTTAAGTCCTTATTGCCTATTCTGATCAACAATTGTTTATCTTCTTCTTTATAAATTTTAATTGTTGAATTATCTTTTATAAAATTTGAAAAGTCTTCTCCAAACTCTTCACTAACTAATTCGTAATTTTGCTTTGTATTTCCAAGTGGAGATAATGATTTTGTATTAATAATATTCACTTTTATAAGTCCACCTAGTACAATTAAAATTAGCATAATTAATGGTAACATTCTTCTAAATATCCCCTGTTTTTTTTCTTTCATTAAAAAGACCACCTTTAGATATATTTATCTAAATAATGGTCTTATTTCATTAATATTATTCATTATTTTTTAGGCTTTGTTTTAGAAGTCACGTTATATATGCATAAGTAAAGGTGGACTGAGTAATTGAACTTAAGACCACTAAAATTAGTATAGTCCCATTTTAGCTTGTTCCCAATATAAAATTGAGACAAGCAGTAAATGTGACAATACTCATTAAGAGTTCTAAAAGTTCAATTACAATGCCACTTTCCCTATTGCATATATGAACACGCATTTAGAACAAAACCTTTTTATTTATTTAATATTTCAGCAAGTACTCTTGCCATGCATCTTGCTGTAACTTTTACTTCTTCAATTGAATTAACATTAGACCCCATTTCAAAAAGCAAGCTTCCATCACTTTTACTTTGATTGAATGCATTTTTCCCTCTAGTATAAGTAAATATCTTTCTTGTTAATCCTGGAAATAATTCTTCTGTCTTTTTAAATACTCTTTCTGTTAATTCTTGATTTTTATTATATTTAGTACTATTTTTAGCATTTACAAACATAATTTTAGCTGCGTCTGCGCCCTCTACCTTTGTTGTCATAGCACTTTTGTCAGGCACAGAATCTCTGTGCAAATCTAATATAATTTTAAAATCTCCATACTTCTTTAAATATTTATCTACTGTTTCACTTGATCTTGAGTAACTATCATTATATGAAACGCTATGATTTGTTTTATCATGTATTACTGAAATTCCATAATTCTCTTCTAATTCCTTTGCTAGTACATCCCCAACTCCAACTACATTAGCATTTTCATCAGTAGTATCAGCAGAAGCCTCTGCATAATTTTCCGTTGTATGAGTATGATAAATCAAAACTTCAGGTTTAGATACATCTAATTCTTTTTTTAAAGATGCATCATAAATTTTACTATTTAAAGATTTTTCATTTGATGAAAATTTTAATATACTATCTTCATTTACGCTAAATTGATTAAACGTTAATGCAGATTCATCATTTTTATCTATATTATTAAAAAAGCCAACTTCGCTTTTTAATATATTTTCATATGTTAGCCCATTCAAACCAACTGATTTTAATAAAATATTTTTTAAAGATAAGTTACTTTCCGCATAACTTTCTTCATTATAAACTTGTTCTTTTACTATTGGCATCCCTAAATTCAATAATTGAACATATGCATATCCACCTCTCTCATTGCATTGCTTCAATACACTGCCAACCCTAAAAAAAAATATAAACACTATAATAATTAATAATATTAGTCCACTGTTAATTCTGGAAAGAAACTCAGTTCTTGCATTCTGTTGTTTAAAATTTTTTCTTCCTAATGTAAGTTTATACAAGTTAATCCCCCCTTGCTTCTTTTATATTTATATTAATAAATTTACATAATTATTATCTTTATTTATAAATTTATTAATTTTACATAACAAAGGCTATACTTTAAATCTGTGATAATATATACATAAGCAAAGTTGCATATACTATCACTCTACTAAAATATAACCTAAAAAATCATGAAAATAAAAAGATGGCTACTCCCTTTAGTGTTGCATCAATTAAGTATAGACTTGTTAACACTAAGGTAATATACCACCTTTTAATATGTAATTTATATTTTTAATAACATCAGATCATTTCTTATTGTCTCAATTATTTGCGTTTATTTTTCACTCAATCCCTTACTAATTTAAAAATTTATTTATGTCTTCCATCTCCATATCAGGTTGAAGCGCCATATTTACACCATTAGATATAATTTTAGATAATGCTTCTATTATCATATCTACCTCTTTTGGTGCTACTATTAATTCACCAACATTTGCAGATAAAACCTCTTTTATAAGAAGCTTCTTTTCTGATTTATCAATATCTTTTAACATATTATAAAATTCTTTTCCTGATGAAGATTTACTTATTAATTCATCTATAACTAAATCTATTGAGTCACTAGCAATTGTAGCTGCATCAACAACTGTTGGTACACCTACTGCAATTACTTTTACACCTAAAGTTTTTTGACTTATTTCTTTTCTATTATTTCCAACACCTGCACCTGGAGATATTCCCGTATCTGAAATTTGAATTGTTCTGTTAACTCTTTCTATACGTCTTGAAGCTAGTGCATCTATGCAAACTACCACATCAGGTTTAACTTTATCAACTAAAGATTTTATAATTTCTCCTGTTTCAATTCCTGTTATACCTAAAACACCTGGTGCTATAGCACATACAGGTCTTACAGAATCATCAATAGCTTCTGGCATAACAACTTGTAAATGCCTAGTTACCATTATTTTTTCTGCCACTTTAGGACCTAATGCATCTGGTGTTACTTGCCAATTTCCAAGACCAACTACTAAAGCTGTTTGCTTTTCCTCTAAATTAATAAGCCTTTTTAATATTTTTCCTAAAACTTTAGAAACATCATCCATTATTCCACCATCATAGACTGTAAACTCGGGGATATCTATTGTTATGTAATTACCTACAGGCTTACCCATTTTTTTAGCTCCATCCTCATTTTCAATCTTTACTGTAGTAAACTTTATATCACCTTCTTTTTCTTCTTCTGCAATAACTCCATCTATCTCTCTATTATGTTTCTTTATATACATTTCCCTTGATTCAATTGCCAAATCTGTTCTAACATCCATTATTACCTTACCTCCATTTATCAAATTATTATTGTGTCTAGCTAGATATTTCTTATAAAAATCACCTTTCTCTATCTGAATCTTAGAAAGACTTATCCAGATCATCACATTTCTTATCCCACTCTTAAAAAAATAAGATTATTTGTACTAGTAGTAATCGGATAAATACTTAATAATATTATTTTTCCTATATGTTTAAATTTAATACTTGAATTACATAACTTTCAATGTTATAATAAGGTTTGTTGAAATTAAACGATGAGCAGATTTCCCCGAAAACTGCTTAGGCCCTATAAAACTTTAAGGGGGTGAATCAAGAATGGCAAACATAAAATCAGCAAAAAAGAGAATTAAAGTTACTGAAACTAAAACTTTAAACAATAGAATGATTAAATCAGCGTTAAAAACTGTAATTAAAAAGTTTGAAGCTGCTGTAGCTGGTAACAATGTTGAAGAAGCTAAAACTGCTTTCGTAGCAGTAACTAAGTCTTTAGATGTGGCTGCTTCAAAAAGTGTTGTTCACAAAAACATGGCTGCAAGAAAGAAATCTAGATTAGCTGCGAAATTAAACGCTATGGCGTAATCTAATAAACCCACCATTTTGGTGGGTTATTTATTTTTATTCTTTAGAAAATTGTATTCTTAAAAAACTTATGGATAATTCAAATATAAATTTAATTAAATATTAAGGAATTAACCCTAAAGAATAAAAATCTACCTTTTTACTGTTAAAGTATTAATAAGTAATAATTCCATTTCCATAGTCTTATCTAATCCACTAGATTTTAGATTATTTTCTGTATTAACACATAATTTAACAAGTTCACTTAATTGCTTTTCTGTAAATTTACTGCTTTGTGCAGCTAATTTTTCACAAACAAACTGTGGTAATTTTAACTCAGTCATAAAATTGCTTATCTTTTTTCCTTGTCTTAATCCAGTTTTTATATCATAAAGTTTAATAAAATGTCTTTGAATATTACTTATTATTAACATATGTTGATCTGATTTATATAAAATTTCTTTCATTACATCCATTGCACGTTCTATTTTTCTTTGTGCTATTAACTCAACTAAATCAAATACATCATCTTCTCCAGATGAAGATATTAACATATCAATATCTCGTTTAGTTATTTCTCTTCCATCTGTATATGAAATTAATTTATCAATTTCTCTTTTTATTATGTCAAAATTATTTTGAACTTTTTCTGCAAAGTATATAAGCTCTATTCTGCCTATATTCTTTTTATTCATTTTAAATAAATCATTTATTTTCTTAATGTAAGAATCTCTTCTTAATTTATCACAATGTACAACTGGTATTAATTTATCTAATGAATTTAATCTTTTATTTTTATTAGGTTTTTCCCTCTTATCATTAAATAAGTAATACATTATTAAAATAGTGTACGGTGGCATATCTGAAGCATATTTCAATACGCTTTTATAAATCTTGTTGGATGTTTCATCACTTTTATCTTTCAAAAAATTAGCTCTGTATACAATGACAACTTTTTTATCACTCATCATTGGAAAAGTTTCACATGCATTCATGATTTCATCATAGTTTGTTTTCATGCCATCTATTCTTATTAAGTTAAGATTATCTTTATCATTTCCTATTGTCTTATTAAGTATTGAGTTTATTGAATCCTTTATAAGCTCTTCATCTAATCCACAAAATATATATGAATTTTTTATATTTCCTTTTTCAATGTCTCTTTCAAAAACTTCATAATTAATCAAAGTAAAATCCGCCTTCCTATACTTCACATCTAAAATAGCACTTTACCCTTAAATAATATAACTTTATTTATATTATTATCGCTAAAATTTATTATATCATAATCCTTAGAATTAACTTTTGTATTATTGGTTTTAAGAATATAATTTTTATCATCAATCTTCAATATGCAATTATTTTTATATTGTTTTATTTTAGCCTTATCATCTATATTTATAATTCCATTTTCTCTATATATTTTTGTAGAAAAAGTCATATTTTTTAGTCTTTTCATATCTATATTATTTTTATTTGTTACAAGTAACCTATCACCTTTATAAGTAACTAAAAAAGCACCTTCATCATAATATTGTATTTTGGGTAATGGACTATATAATTCAACGGTTATTGCCACTATAAATAAAACAGGTAAATAAATAAATTTATATTGATTATTTTTTATAAAATATAAACTTATTAAAATACTCATATAGAATATAGCTATATATTCATTACCATTGATTATAGGTAATGAATAATACTCTAATTTATCTAATGTCCAATCAAACCATTTTAATATAAGTAAATTAATATAACTGCAAAAATCAAATAAACTAGGTATAACGTATGTAGTTGGTAAAGCATTGCCACATATAACTATTAAATTAATAAACGGCATTAAAAATAAATTTCCTAATATAAAATTGATAGAAAAATCTTTGAACACTAAAACTAAATATGGAAAAGTAAAAATTTGAGCCGATAAACTAATACTTAAGGTATTTCTTAATACCTTAGGTAATTTATAAAATTTATAATTAAGCTTCTTATTATACAAAATTATTCCTAGTGTTGCTAAATATGATAAATGAAATGAAATTTCAAAAACAGCATAAGGTCTCATAAGTAAAAGTATTATTCCAGATATGCTTAATGCTGAAATAGAATTATTATTTTTTTTCAATAAGTAACTTAATTCCAATGTACTTAGCATTAAAAATGCTCTAATGCTTGAATAATTACTACCAGTAAATAAAACATATATTATGGTGAATATTAAACCTAGCTTAATTCCTAAAAAACGTTTTAAAACACTATATACTATAGCAACATGTAATCCTGAAACGCTAATTGCATGTATTATTCCAAAGCTTTTCATATAGTCTTTATCTTCGTCATCTAAACACCCTGAATAACCAAATGCAATAGATGAAATAAGTCCAGCCTTTCTTTTTCCAAGGTTTTCTTCTAGCATTTTATATACTTTATTTTTAATATGATACAGTTTACTTATAAAATCATCATCACTCTTTTGTAGATTATTTATAAAAAGAGTTCCTACTATCCCCTTTTCTTTAATAGCGTTATCTTTTAATGTTCCTTTTACATTAAATTTATCACCTTGAGTTAACTTATCTTTTAAATTTTCTATTATAATTTTTTTCCCATTATAACATCCTATTGTTTCATATGAATTATTTTTTAATATTCTTACTTGTGCATCTGCATTAGAATTAATATTGTAGTATGAAAAATTCATGAATAATCCCATTGCAAAAATTAAGCTAATTACAACTGTAAAGCTAATTCCACAATAATAAAAAACACATATAAAAAAGAAGCCAACAATAAATATTGTAAGCTTCTTAAAATCAGAAAATAATCCAAAAGCAATTGAACTCAATATTAGCGTTATAAAAATATATACTATTGGATTAGCTACTTCTTCAATTCTTTTCGTGTTCAAATAACTCACCTCATTAATGAGTTTTGCCACTTTTTAAATAAAATTTCAAACACAAGTAAAAATACTACTATTACAGCTAAAATAATCATGCAGTTATTTGTTATAACCACTTGTTTTAACATAAATGTTGCTCCTAATGATACTATTGATAAAACTAAAGATATCATCATTAAATTTCTCTCTATGGATGGTTCTCTTAGGCTTATATTGCTATTAAATGCAATAAATAAAATCCCACCTAAAGATATTGTTAGCAATGAAACTAAGTATCTACTATTATCCTTTAATATATATGTTGAGATTAATATTATTCCACTTAATAATATTGATCTTCCTATTACTTCTTTCCTGCTTATATCCATTCCATCTTTTAATAATAAAATTAATGAAATAGGTACACTTAAAATTATATTTACAAATAATATACTAAAAATATCTAATGATTCTGCTACTCCAACTATTGAAGACAATAATAAAATTATTATTTGTGTTAAAACCAATGTGTAAATTCCTTTAAATGCTCTATTAATGTTATGATTTAATTTTGTTGCATAATCTTTTATCTTAAAAAATCCATCTAAATAATTCTCTTTTATATAAACATCGGATATTTTCTTAACTAATAAAGAAGGTTCCCCTTTAGCTATGCCAACATTAGATAAATTTAAACTTGGTAAATCTCCCAAATTTTCTCCTGTTGCTGATACTTTATATCCATCTTTGTTAAATAGAGCTATTATTTGAGACTTTATTTCAGGATTAATTCTTGAAAATACTCTTACTTTATTTAATAAATCCTTTAATTCTTTAGAATTTAAAGTGTTTAATTCTATTCCAGATACAACTTGTTCATTTTTATATATAAGTCGTGCTTTTTTTGCTGTTGTAATCGCACTAATTTTATTTTCTTCTGTAAATAGAATTGGAATTATACCATTATCCTTTATTTTATTAACTCTTTCTTCAATATCTTCTTTAAGTGGATTTTCTAAAGCAATAATCCCCACAAAAACCATATTGCTTTCTATATTTTCATCTGTTGATGGCTGATAACTAAAATTTCTATATGCAAAAGCTTGCGTTATTAAACCTTCAGCTGAAAATTTTATATCAGTTTCTTTTATTTTAGCTTTTTCTTCATCAGTAAATTCTTTTTCTACTCCATCTACCATGATATGAGTACATCTTTCTAATACTGAATCTAGATTACCACGTGAATTAGCTCTATACCATCTTTTAATTCTATTTACAACTGTTATCATTTTTTTATCAAAATCCATAGGTATTTCAATAATTCTAAGATTTTGATTATCTAAAATTGATTTATATACTTTCTTTTTAGATGCATATTCTAAATATGCTATCTCAGTTAAGTCACCACATCCATTATTATTTTCAACATTATAAATAGAATTATTGCATAATAACGATATATCTAATATTCTCATCATATTTATATCCTTAGAATATTCAACATTTTCAGATAAAGATATTTCATTATTAGTAAATATTTTTTTTACTATCATTTTTTCTTGGGTTATTGCTCCAATTTTATCTAAACACATTATATTAGTATCATTTATTAAATCAAAAGTAGAAAAGTTTATAATATTAATGTCTTGTTTTAAAAATAACTCTGAAATATATTTAACAGCTAGTACTACAATTAAAAAAGCTGGTAAACATCCAATTATAAAAAATCCAGTATATAAATCACTTATATCTTGTTTTACTAAATTAATACTTATTATTCCGCACATTAATATTAGGAAACTATACGATAGATACTTTCCCCATTGTTTTTGTATTTTGTTTAATAAGGTGTTTTTTCTATTACTTGCATATGTAAGCATTGCTAAAAGTCTTCCAAGTTGAGTAGAATTTCCTATTGAAATTACTATACCTTCCCCATTACCTTCTTTTATCACAGAACCTTTAAAAAGTATATTGTTCATTTCACCAAGTGAATTTATTCCACCGCTTATTTTACTTTCAAATTTTTCTTTAAAGAATGTTTCCCCAGTAATATTTTTTTCATCCACTTTTATATTATTAGCTTTTATTATTCTTATATCAGCAGGAATCAAGGAATCTTTTTTAAAGATTACTATATCACCTATTAATATATCTTCTGCTTTTATTATTTGTTGTATGCCATCTCTTACTACAGTAGCCGTAGCAAAGTTCAATTTTTCTAAGAAACCAATTTCCTTATCTTTTCTAATGTTATAAAACATAAGTGCTGCAGTATTTATAAGTAAAAATCCTAATATAATAAATTTATAATTATTAAAATTCAATACAAATAATAAAATGGTAAGTATTAAATATATTAATATATGTACTTGCTTAAATATACTTAGTATATTCTTAGATACTCTATTTGCACTTGGTAATTCTATCTTATTGCTTCCATACTTTTCTTTTCTTACTACACACTCGCTACTATTAAGTCCTTTTTGTATATTACTGTCTAACATTTCAACAACTTGAAGCCATGTACTATTACAATATTTGTCCAAAAAATCCCCCCACCTAACTAATAATTAAATAAATAATAAACCAGTTATATAAACTGGATTATTATTTATTAATTATAGTATAAATGTTAGGAGATTAAAAATAAAGTTAAAAATCTACTCTTTTGTTTTAGGATTGAATATTAAAGCCATAAGATAACCAAAGAAGATAGCAGCTGTTATTCCTCCTGCCGCTCCTTTAATTCCACCAGTAAAGGCTCCTAGTAGTCCAATCTCTTTTACTTCTTTTATTGCAGCTTTAGCTAATACATTTCCAAAGCCTGGCAAAGGTACAGTAGCACCAGCACCTCCTATAGCAACAATTTTATCGTATATTCCAAAAGCACCTAATATTGCTCCCACTGTAACAAATAAAACTAATATTCTACCTGGTGTTAACTTTGTTGTGTCCATTAATATTTGTGCTATTATACATATAATGCCTCCAACTATAAAAGCACTTAAATAATCCATATATGTAATCTCCTTTCAAAACTTATTTCATTTCTATTGCAACTGCATGGGCTATACCTGGTATACTTTCACCTTGAAGAGATGAAGTTGGACTCATTAAAGCGCCAGTAGATACTAACAGTACACTCTTTATTTCTTTTCTCATTAATTTTTTATATAATTCACCTGCAAATACCACTGCTGAGCATCCGCATCCACTTCCTCCTGCAGAAGTTTTTTGTTGTTCATTATTAAAAATTGCTTCTCCACAATCCATATGATTTGACCTTATATCAAAACCATATTCTTTTATTAATTTATCTGCTAATTCTTTTCCTACACTACCTAAATCACCTGTAGCTATAACGTCATAAAACTCTGGTTTTCTTCCTGTATCCTTAAAATGACTTACTAATGTATCTACAGCTGCTGGTGCCATAGCGGCTCCCATATTATTAGGATCTTTTTGATCATAATCTTTTACTTTTCCAGTAGTCACATAAGTAATCTCTGGAAATTTTCCTTCATGCCCTAAAATCAATGCTCCAGAACCTGTTACAGTCCATTGACAAGTAGCACATCTTTGACATCCATACTCTAGCGGAAATCTAAATTGCCTTTCTGCTGAGCTAAAATGAGATGATGTTGCAGCAATTACATGTTCGGCACATCCAGCATCCATTATTATAGAAGCTAAACTTAATGATTCAGTCATTGTTGAGCAAGCTCCATATAACCCAAAAAATGGTATATTAAATTCTCGTGCTGCAAAACTTGAAGATATTATTTGATTTAATAAATCTCCAGCAAAAAGATAATCTATATCATTCTCCTGTAAATTAGCTCTTGATAAAGCTTGTGTTATAGCTGTAAACATCATTTCACTTTCAGCTTTTTCAAAACTGTCTTTACCACAAGTATCATCATTTAATATTTGATCAAAATATTCTTTTAAAGGTCCTTCTCCCTCTTTAGGTCCTACTATAGAATAAGCAGAAATTATTTTAGGAGGATTTTCTAATCGAACTGTTTGAGAACCTATTTTTTTACTATCTGTTTTCATATTTACACCTACCTCAAATATTGCAAACTAAAATAATTAGCTAAATTTTAGTGTTGTACTGATATCTGAATGATTAAACTTAGGTATAATAATCTCACTTTGTCTATTTCATGTATCAACACGTATTTAAAACATAGCTAAATAATTTAATCTCTTTTAAAAAATAGACATTACATAATAAATAATTCCTATTATTACAGATGTTCCTATACCATATACAAGAACCGGCCCTGCAATTGTAAACATTTTGGATGCTACTCCAAAAACAAAACCTTCTTTCTTAAATTCTATAGCTGGTGATACAATTGCATTAGAAAAGCCTGTTATTGGTACTACTGTTCCTGCACCTCCAAATTGTGCTATCTTATCATATATTCCTACACCTGTTAATAATGCACCTAAGAAAATCATAGTTATAGAAACAATTGTTTTTACTTCATCTTCTGGTAAACCTAATGTTGCTATATAGTTATTTATAAATTGTCCTATAGTACAAATTATGCCTCCAACAAAAAAAGCCTTAGCACAATCTTGAAGTATTTTAGGTTTTGGTTCAACTTGTTTAGCCATCTTTTGATATTTTTGTTTTATGATTTTTTCATTTCTTTTTTTCAATATTTATCACTTTGCTACTTGTAAATATAGACTTGTAGCATTCTCCTTTCTTTTTATTTTATATATCCATACATAAATATTATTTGTAAATTTAGAAAATTTAATTATGTTAATTTGCTCCTTTTTATTATTTACTTTAAATTATTTCCTATATATTCTTTTAATATTATTTATTTTAACCATTTTTCAATTTTAAATCCTATATTTTTAATAACAAAATGAAAGTATTAATATGAATATTAAAATATGGCTATGTTTTAAATGGGTGTTGATATATGCAATAGGTGAAGTGGCATCGTAATTGGACTTTGAGAATCCTTAAGTGAGTATTGTCATATTTACTGCTTGTCAAAAGTGAATGTCCAAATTTTACATTTGGTAACATGAACTTTCACACAGTACAATTTTATATTGGGAGCAAGCTAAAATGGGACTATACTCATTTTAGTATTCCTAAGTTCAATTACTCAGTCCACTTTGCTTATGCATATATCAACACGGTATTAAAACATAGCGTAAAATATAATTTTTTAACTGGCTTCTTTCTATAATTTATGTAATAAAAATACATTGGGTAATTATATTTTCTTTTTATTCTTTAGAAGTACTTATTCTATATTGAAACTATATCTTGCTATAAGTTATCCAAATAATATTAAATAATATAATTTCCTGAACAATCGAGTAGGAGCTAAATAATTATTTTATTTAGCGTCCTCTCACACCACCG
>NZ_CAURTC010000019.1:0-67020 GCF_963527835.1 uncultured Clostridium sp.
CCCCCATTACGGACTTTCACCGATTAGTACGTGCCCATGCTGGGCACACAACAAAGAGCTCAAAAGCATTAACGCTTTTGAGCTCTTTATTTTTATAATATATTATATAATTAATCTTCACCTATTATTCTAACTTCTGGATATAAATCCACATTAAATTGTTTCTTTACTTCTTTCTGAACATATTCTATTAAGTCTAGAATATCTTTAGCAGTAGCATTTCCTTTATTTATTACAAATCCACAATGTTTACCTGATACAGCAGCTCCACCTAAAGTAAAACCTTTTAATCCTGCATCTTGAATTAACTTACCAGCAAAATGACCTTCTGGTCTTTTAAATGTGCTACCCGCAGATGGGAATTCTAAAGGTTGCTTTTCTTCTCTTTTATTTGTTAATTCAGATACTCTTCCTTCAATTTTATCTTTTTCTCCAGATTCAAGACAGAATGTTGCACTTATTACCACATAATTTTTTTTCATTATTGCTGATGTTCTATATCCTAACTCTAATTGATCTTTTGCTAGAGTTATTATCTTTCCATCTTCATTCATTACTTCTGCTTCTTTAATTACAAAAGAAATCTCTCCATCGTAAGCACCTGCATTCATAAATACTGCTCCGCCTACACTACCTGGAATTCCACATGCAAATTCAAATCCAGTTAATGATGCCTTTAAAGCTTGAGCTGATACATCTTTTAATAACGCACCACTTTCTGCTTTTATTGTATTTCCATCTCTAACTATATTATCAAATTCAGATAACTTTATAACAACGCCTCTTATTCCAGAATCTTTAACTAAAACATTAGACCCATTTCCTAGAACATAAAAAGGTATCTTATTTTCTTTACATAACTTTATTGTTTCTACTATTTGTTCTTTAGTATTTGGAGTTAAAAGTATATCTACCGGTCCCCCAACTCTAAAATTTATATGCTCACTCATTTTTGCATTTTCTTGCATTTGTGCATCTTTGTATAAATTGCTAAATAAAACTCTATAGTTTTTATTTTGATTCATGATAAAACTCCTCAAATACTTATATTGATTTTTTAAGTAAATATTATTATTTCCGTATTATTATAGCATAAATTACGAATTATGTTCATGTTTTTTAAAATAAGATATAATACTATCTGCAGCCTTATTATCTATGGATTCTGTAGATAATAAGTCTTCTAATTTAGCATTTTTTATATTCTCAACACTTCCAAATTTCATAAGTAATGCTCTTCTTCTTTTTGCACCAATATTAGGTATATCTTCTAATATTGAATGTAGTGTTCTCTTATCTCTTAAACTTCTATGATATGTTATTGCGAATCTATGAACTTCATCTTGTACTCTTCTTATAAATTGCATAAGGTTTGAACTTCTATTTATAATAATCTCTTCGTTATTATAAATAATCCCTCTAGTTGAATGGTGATCATCTTTAACTAATCCGCATACAGGTATTTGTATATCCAACTTATTTAATACCTCTTTAGCTACATTAACCTGACCTTTTCCACCATCCATCATAATTAGATCTGGAAAATTAGAAAACTTTCCATTTGAAAACTGAAGATTTCTCTCCTGTATTTCTTTTACTTCTTTTAATCCATGAGTAAATCTTCTTTCTAAAATTTCTCTCATGCTATCATATTCATTTCCATTTTTAACATTTTTTATACTAAATCTTCTGTAATCACTATTCTTGGCTTTTCCATTTTCAAAGACTATCATAGAACCAACTGAATCTACACCTTGTATATTAGATATATCAAAAGACTCTATCCTATTTGGTATATCATCTAAATTCAAAAGTTCCTTCAGTTCTTCTAAGCATCCTCGATTTATTTTCTTGTCCATTAATAGCTTTTCTTTAAATTGTTCTAAAGTAAGCTTTGCATTATTTTTTACTAATTCTAACATTTCTTTTTTACTTCCCTTTTTAGGTACTTTAACATTAACTTTAGAACCTCTTTTTATTTTTAAAAATTCTTCTAAAATTTCAGTATCTTGTTCTTTAGGGATATAAATATGTTTAGGTACTTTAGGCGTTCCCCCATAAAAAGAAATCATAAACTGAGATAGAATACTACTTTCCTCTTGATATGTACTATTTTCCAATATAAAATGTTCTCTGCCGGTAACTTTTCCATCTCTAAGAAAGAATACTTGAACACAACAATCTTTTTCATCTTTATACAAATTAATAAAATCTTCGTCTCCTTCTTGAGATTTAAAGATTTTTTGTTTTTCTATTATATTATTGATAGCTATTATTTTATCTCTCAATGAAGCTGCCTTTTCAAATTCTAAGTTTTGTGAAGCATTCTCCATATCTTTTTGAAGTTTATTCACTAAGTCTTTATTCTTTCCACTTAAAAGCTCCATTACTTCACTTATCATATTTCTATATTCTTTTTTAGATATGTATCCTGCACAAGGTGCATTGCATTTTTTTATATGATAATTTAAACATGGTCTAGTTGGATTACCACCTTCTGTTATAGCTTTCTTACATATTCTTATTGGAAATATTTTTTTTATTAAGTTCATAGTTTCATAAACAGAAGCTATATTAGTGTATGGTCCAAAATATTTATTACCATCTTTTGCATATTTTCTAGTAATAAAAATTTTAGGAAACTCCTCGTTTATAGTAACTTTTATAAATGGGTAAAACTTATCATCCTTTAAAAGTATGTTATATCTTGGACTATATTTCTTAATTAGATTACATTCTAATATTAATGCTTCCATTTCTGAGTCAGTGATTATATATTCAAATTCTGCAATATTTTTTACCATAGCTTTTACTTTTTCAGAATGATTCTTTGAGTTTTGAAAGTATTGCCTTACTCTGTTTTTAAGTATTTTTGCTTTTCCAACATAAATAACTTCACCAAGAGAATTTTTCATTAAATATACCCCTGGTTTATCTGGTAAAATTTTAAGTTGATTTTTAAAGTCAAATATTATCATCACCTCCGCAAATTATATTTTTCTGTATTCTAATAATGTTGATATTATAATATACTATCGATATTACAATATCAACATTTAGTTAACGCTATGTCTAAGATAGTGTTACATTATACACACCATCTAGACATAGCGTTAGTTAAATATATTGAATTTTTTCCTATTTTAATAGAATAAACATTTCAGTATTAATCCCATTTATAAATCAATTAACTTAAAATAGAACTTATTTTTAAATTTTAATTTGATAATGCAGATTGTATAACTTCACCTGCAACCTGAGCTGCGACTCCTGATCCATATCCACCATTTTCAACAATAACAGCTATTGCAACTTTAGGATTATTCTCTGGTGCAAAACCTATAAACCATGAATGTGGTTTAGCATCTTCACCATTTGGTAACTGATAATCTGCTGTTCCTGTTTTACCACAAGTTTCTGTACCTCTAAATATACTCCAAGTACCATTTATTTTAGAATCAACTAAATTCTTCATGTAATCCGTTATTATAGCAGCTTCATTTGCATCCATAACTTGTTTTAATTTTTCAGGATTTACTGTTTTTACTGTATTTCCATCTTTATCAATAACTTTATTAACTAATTTAGGTTTCATCATAACTCCATCATTAGCTATTGTGCTAGATACTAAAGCCATTTGCATAGGTGTAGATAATATACTACTTTGACCTATTCCTGTTTGTGCTATACTTCCAACTTCATAACTTTTAAGTGTTGGAAATTGACTTTTTTGTATTGTAAATCCATCAGCTTCTATAGAATTATTAAATCCAAATTTTTCTGCTGTAGATTTTAATTTATCATTGCCTAATTCCATTGCTAAACCACCAAAGACAACGTTACTTGACACTCTAAATGCATTCTTTAAATCCAAACTTCCATAAGCTGCTCCACCTGCATTGCTTAATGAATGATTCTCATTAAATACAAGCTTACCATCATCTTGGAATTGTCTATTAGTTATTCCTGCGATGTTTTCTAAAGCACTTGTAAGAGTTACAGCTTTAAATGTTGAACCTGGTGGATATAATCCTCCTGTTGCTCTATTTATAAGTGGACTATCATCCGCACTTCCCTCATTAGCTGCTTTCATTGCTTCCTCTAAATTGTTTGGATCATATGTTGGCTTTGATACCATTGCAAGAACTTCTCCTGTTTTAGGGTCTAATGCAACTACTGCACCTTTATTATCTCCAAGAGCATCATAAGCAACTTGTTGAATATTTGTATTTAAAGTAGTTATTATACTATTACCTATTTTATTTTCTTCTTCTTTTCTATTTTTTAATGCTTCTTTTAAATTTTCCATTGAAAAATCTTTAGTTAAGTTTAAAAATGTATTACTAATAGAGCTATACTCTGATAATTCTTTATCATATGCTGCTTCTAGACCTGTAGCTCTATATATTGGATCTACGTATCCTAAAGCATGAGTATATAAATCACCATATATGTATTCTCTTTTTTGAGTAAGAGCATTCTTCTTTTCACTTTTAGTTAAAGCATTTTCATTTCTATCATATATAGTTCCTCTAAGTACTTCATTTCTTCTTGCACTTAATCTTTTATTTCCTTGTTGTTCCGCTATTTTCGGAGCATTAAAAACTTGAAAATATGCTATATACGAAATAAGGGCTACGAAACAAAATAGAAAAACTATCATTACTTTTTTTATACTATCTGAAATATCCTTCATAGTTAGTCCTCCTCTGATATTTTTTGCAATATTGAAAGCGCAAAAAACATGGTTATAACTGAAGAACCACCATAACTAATAAGTGGCAAAGTTATACCTGTTAGTGGTATTACTGCAAAAACTCCACCTATGATAACTAATACTTGGCAAGCTATCATAGCACTAAAACCAACCGCAGTTAATTGAGAAAATCTATCTTTTATAAAAACAGCACTTCTCATTCCTCTATAGAAGATTAAGAAATATATTATCATGATCCCAAGACCTATTATTATTCCAAGTTCTTCACAAATTACTGCAAAAATAAAGTCTGATGTATTTATAGGAATAAATCCTGGATATCCTTGACCAAGGCCACTACCAAACAATCCTC
Source organism: uncultured Clostridium sp. (assembly GCF_963527835.1). Classification (GTDB taxonomy): domain Bacteria; phylum Bacillota; class Clostridia; order Clostridiales; family Clostridiaceae; genus Clostridium. The sequence continues at coordinate 5,070 of NZ_CAURTC010000019.1, forward strand.
CTGATGCTATAGCATACATTCCTTCAACTATTTGATATCCTAGACCACTTGGATCACTCCAAGGATCCCTCCATATTAAAACTCTTTGTCTTACATGACCAAATAATTGATATGCTACAAATGAACCAGCTAAAAATAATGCAAGACTTATGGCTACGTATTTCTTTTTACCTGTTCCAACATAAAGCATAGTTATTGATATTCCAAAGAATATTAGAGCAGATCCTAAGTCCTTTTGAAGTACCATACACCCTAACGAAAACATAACTACCAAAGCAGGTTCCCAAAGTTGTTTAAAATCCTCTTTTATGTTATTTTTATCTTCATATTTTCGAATAGCAGATGCAATATATAAAACAAATGCTATCTTACCAAATTCTGATGGCTGAAATCCAGTACCTGCAATCATAATCCAGTTTTTAGAACCATTAATTTCTGTTCCAAATATTAATGCTAATGGCATTAATATTAATGTCAAAATTAAAAATAAACTTTTATACTTGCCTAATTCCCTTATATCAGGTATTGAAAGTACTATAAACATATATATTACAATCCCTGCTATAACCCATATTAATTGTTTTATAGCCACTGTAGCATCTAATCTATATAAAACAGCAATACCTATAACTGATAATATACATGAAAATATAAATAAAAACTTATCTCCATTAGGATAAAACTTATTCATTAGAATCTTAGCTACTGTTATTAACACACATATTATTGCGCCCATATATATGGCACCCTTATCTATAGGATCTTTTAAAATTGCTAAATTCACAAAAAGAGCCATGCATAATATATAAGTTAATATCATTAACTTAGTATCACCTTTTCGTCTCACTATCTCACCTCATCCGCTAAGTCTCTAGCTTAGAACCTTAAATGTAGAAGTACCTATTCTTATTTCATCTTTGTTAGATAACTTTTGTTTACCTTTTATTTTATTTCCATTAACATAAGTTCCATTTGTACTATTTAAATCTTCGATAAACAATCCAGTATTTCTTACAAATACTCTCGCATGATTACCTGAAACATGCTGATCTGAAAGAGAAATAGAATTTTCTTCTTTTCTTCCAATAGTCAAATCGTTTCTTATTGGAATTACCGAACCTTCTTTTAAATCACTAGACTCTCCTGGTTTTAATATCTCTAAACCAAAATTACCTCTAGAATTAGCAGGTCTTCTTCTTCTTCCTCCACCTTTTATATCTTTATACATTATCTTCAATGCATAATAAATTATAAAATATAAAACCACAATGAAAATTGCTGCAAATATTCCTGCGGATATTTTTGAAAAATCCATAACTTCACCTCAATACATATTTACTACATCATAATAATGATTATACAACAAAAAGAGTAATTATGACATTATAAACGTATCATTTTGCCCCTATCAGCAAAACACCTTGTGTTATAATATCTTTAATATTTTTATAATTATCAATTTATTTTCACATTATATTTTTAAATCATATTAACATTGTAAAATTTATCGTATATAAATGTCTATATTATAAACGCTCTCCCATGATATCTTAATAAAAAATTAATAAGTTAAAACCAAAGTAACTAATTTTCAAGAATAATTTACCAAAATATATTCTTAAAGAAAATAATTTCTTACAAATAATTCATATAAAATACTCCTTATTTTAATCTTATACACAATTTTATTTTATAATGATTACAATAATTTCTTTAAATACTTACCTGTATATGATTTATCACACTTACTTATTTGCTCTGGAGTTCCTGTTTTTACAATAGTTCCTCCTTTATCTCCACCCTCTGGACCTAAATCTATTAGATAATCAGCACACTTTATCATATCTATATTATGTTCAATAACAACAACTGTATTGCCTGTATCAACTAATCTTTGTAATATTTCTATAAGTCTATTAACATCATCTATGTGTAAACCTGTTGTTGGTTCATCTAAAATATATAATGTCTTTCCTGTGCTTCTCTTTGAAAGTTCTGATGCAAGTTTAATCCTTTGAGCTTCTCCACCTGATAATTGAGTAGATGGTTGACCTAATCTAATATATCCTAATCCAACATCATTTAATGTTTTTAATTTATTCTTTATTCTTGGTATATTTTCAAAGAACTCTAATGCTTCCTCTACAGTCATATTTAAAACATCATCTATATTTTTACCTTTATATTTTACCTCTAAAGTTTCTCTATTATATCTTTTTCCTTTACATACTTCACAAGGTACATAAACATCTGATAAAAACTGCATTTCAATTTTTATTATTCCATCACCAGAACACGCCTCACATCTTCCACCTTTAACATTAAAACTAAATCTACCTTGCTTATAACCTCTCATTTTAGATTCATTAGTTTGAGAAAATAATTCTCTTATTACATCAAAAGTTCCTGTATAAGTTGCAGGATTTGATCTTGGAGTTCTTCCTATTGGGCTTTGATCTATATCTATGATTTTATCTATATTTTCATAACCTAATATCTCTTTGTGGTTTCCTATTGGATTTTTACTTTTATTTATTAATCTATTTAATCCTTTATATAATATTTCATTAACAAATGTACTTTTTCCTGATCCTGAAACTCCAGTTACTATTGTTAAAGTCTCTAACGGAATTGATGCAGTTATATTCTTTAAATTATTTTCCTTTGCACCTATTACCTTTATTTCCTTTCCATTTCCTTTTCTTCTTTCCTTAGGAACTTCAACATATTTTTCACCTCTTAAATATTGACCTGTTAATGATTCTTTACATGATTTAATTTCATCTACAGTTCCTACTGCAACGACTTCTCCACCATGTTCTCCTGCTCTTGGTCCAATATCAACAATACAGTCAGCCTCCATTATTGTATCTTCATCATGTTCAACTACAATAACTGTATTTCCTACATCTCTTAAATTTTTTAAAGTACTTATAAGTCTATCATTATCTCTTTGATGCAGACCTATACTTGGTTCATCTAATATATATAAAACTCCCATAAGTGATGATCCAATTTGTGTTGCTAATCTTATTCTTTGAGATTCTCCACCTGATAAAGTACCAGATTTTCTTGATAAATTTAAATAATCTAATCCTACATCAAGTAAAAACTGAAGTCTATTTCTAATTTCTTTTACTACCTGCTCGCTTATTATTTTGTTTTTAGTTGAAAATTCTAAACTATTTAAAAATTCTAGCTCTTCATTTATTGGCATTGTAGTAAATTCATATATATTTTTTTCACCTACCTTAACAGATAAGGCTTCTTTCTTCAACCTTGCTCCTTTACATTTAGGACAATAACTATCACTCATGTATTGTTCTATTTCATTCTTTATGTAATCTGAGTTAGTTTCTCTGTATCTTCTTTTTAAAGAATTTATCTCTCCATCATAAGAATAATTATAGGTAGCTTTTACTCCTTCTTTTACATAATCAACTTTAATTCTTTTTCCCTCTGTACCATATAATAATAAATTTACTTCTTCTTTACTTAAATCTTTTATCTGTACATTAAGTCGTAAATCATATTCTCTTTCCAACGCTTTTAATATTGCAAATGTCCAAGATTCTTCTTTTAGTCTTCCCGCTCCCCAACTTGCTATTGCACCATCCATGATGCTTAATTCTTTATTAGGTATGACTAAATTTTCATCAAATTCAAACAAAGTTCCTAAACCATCACAACAATCACATTTTCCAAAAGGTGAGTTAAAAGAAAATAGTCTTGGGGCTAATTCATCTATACTAACACTACAATCCGGACAGGCAAAATTTTCACTAAATAATATATCTTCTTTTCCCACTATGTTAGCTATAACTAAACCATCCGCAAGCTTTAATGCCATTTCTATAGAATCAGTAATCCTTTTTTCAATTTCTTCTTTTATTACTATTCTATCTATAATAGCTTCAATATTATGCTTTTTATTTTTATCTAATTTAACCTCTTCTTCAGTTAAATCATACATTTCTCCATCAATTCTAGCTCTTATAAAACCATTCTTCTTAATATTTTCTAATATCTTTTCATGAGTTCCTTTTCTTCCACGAACTATTGGAGCTAAAATTTGAACCTTAGTTTTATCCCCATAAGATATTATTTTATCCACTATTTGATCCACAGATTGTTTAGAAATTTCCTTGCCGCACTTAGGACAATGTGGAATACCTACTCTTGCATATAGTAATCTTAAATAATCATATATTTCTGTTATAGTTCCAACAGTAGATCTTGGATTTTTACTAGTAGTTTTTTGATCTATTGATATAGCTGGGGATAATCCTTCTATATATTCAACATCTGGCTTATCCATCTGTCCTAAAAATTGTCTAGCATAAGAAGATAATGATTCAACATATCTTCTTTGTCCCTCTGCATATAATGTATCAAAAGCTAAAGAGGATTTTCCTGAGCCTGATAATCCTGTAAATACTATTAATTTATCTCTTGGTATTTCTAAACTTACATTTTTTAAATTATTAACTTTTGCACCTTTAATTACTATCTTATCATTCATCTTATCACTCTTTTCCTTTCAATTCTTCTATCTTATCTCTTAACTGTGCAGCTCTTTCAAATTGAAGATTTTTAGCTGCAAGCTTCATTTCATCTGTATATTCTTTTCTAAGTTTCTTTATTTCTTTCTTAGTTAAAGATTTTGTTTCTTGAGTACCATATTCTGTTGATTCTTCTGCTACTTTAGTAGCCTCTATTACATCTCTAACTTCTTTGTTAATTGTTTGTGGAGTTATGCCACGTTCTTCATTATACTGTGTTTGTATTTTTCTTCTTCTCTCAGTTTCACTAATAGCCTTTTTCATTGATTTTGTAATATTGTCTGCATACATTATTACTTTACTTTCTGAATTTCTAGCTGCTCTTCCTATTGTTTGAATTAAAGAAGTTTCAGATCTTAAAAACCCTTCTTTATCTGCATCTAATATAGCAACTAAAGCAACTTCTGGTATATCTAAGCCCTCTCTTAAAAGGTTTATCCCAACCAAAACATCATATTCACCAAGTCTTAAGTCTCTAATAATTTTCATTCTTTCAATAGTGTCAATATCAGAATGCATATAAGTAGCTTTTACACCTAATTCAACCATATATTTAGTTAAATCTTCTGCCATTCTTTTAGTTAGCGTTGTAATTAATATTCTATATCCTCTTGATATTGTTTCCTGAATTTCTGTATATAAATCATCAATTTGACCTTTTACTGGTTTTATAACAATTTTAGGATCTAATAATCCTGTTGGTCTTATAACTTGCTCTGCTATAGATTGTGAATGATCCAACTCATATTGTGCTGGTGTTGCACTAACAAACATGACTTGATTTATCTTTTTTTCAAATTCTTCAAACTTTAATGGTCTATTATCATAAGCACATGGCAATCTAAATCCATAATCAACCAATGTATTTTTTCTTGATCTATCTCCAGCATACATTGCTCTTACTTGTGGTAATGTAACATGGCTTTCGTCTATAAATAATAAGAAATCTTCTGGAAAATAATCTATTAATGTTTTTGGTGGTGTCCCTGGTGCTCTTCTATCTAGAATCCTCGAATAGTTCTCTATTCCACTGCAATATCCCATTTCTCTTATCATTTCTATATCAAAATTTGTTCTTTGTCTTAATCTTTGAGCTTCTAATAACTTTTCTTGTGAATTTAATTCTCTAAGTCTATCTTCTAACTCATTTTCTATTTCACCTAGCGATCTATCTAAAGTTTCTTTCGAAGTTGCAAAGTGAGATGCTGGGAAAATTGAGACATGATTTCTTTCCCCTATTATTGTTCCTGTTAATACATCAAATTCTCTTATCCTATCAATTTCATCACCAAAGAACTCTATTCTTATTCCTTTACTAGAAGTTGATGATGGAATAATATCTAATAAATCACCTCTTACTCTAAATGTTCCTCTTGAAAAATCTATATCATTTCTCTCATATTGAATTTCTATAAGTTTTTTTATTATCTCATCTCTTTCTTTTTGCATACCTTTTCTTAAACTTATAGTTAATTTTTTATATTCGTCAGGATTACCAAGACCATATATACAAGAAACTGATGCTACTATAATTACATCCCTTCTTTCAAAGAGTGCTGATGTAGCTGAATGCCTAAGCTTATCTATCTCATCATTTATAGATGCATCTTTTTCAATAAAAGTATCAGTTTGTGGTACATATGCTTCTGGCTGATAGTAGTCATAATAAGATACAAAATATTCAACTATATTTTCTGGAAAAAACTCTTTAAATTCAGAACATAATTGAGCTGCAAGAGTCTTGTTATGAGCCAAAATTAGAGTTGGTCTTTGTAAATTTTCTATTATATTAGCCATAGTAAATGTCTTACCAGATCCAGTTACTCCAAGCAAAGTTTGAAATTCATTACCTTCTTTTATTGATTTTAATATTGTCTCAATAGCTTGTGGTTGGTCTCCTGTAGGTTTAAATTTTGAATGTATTTTAAATTCTCCCATAATATAACACCTCTTTTTTGCGAACAAACATTCGTATATACTTTATTATATTTTACTTTTCATTATAACCTAAGTCAATATAAACTCATTCAATAATCCATCGATAAATGTAATTAAATGTGGCTTAGTAACATTTTAATTAATAATTAAAAGTATCTTCGATATATTAGTTTTTTCAACCTTTGAAGATTTTATAAATTAATATTTAAAGCAAAGTGGTTACGCCACACTTTTTTAATTGAAAGTGGAAAGATGAGAGCTGAAAGTTTTGGTTGAAAATCTTATGAACTTTCTAAAAATGTATATTTTAAAATTCCACAATGGAATTTATTCATTTACTTTCAATTTTCAAAGATTTTATAAATTATAAGAAAAACAAAAGCCAGTAAATTCAACGAGAATTACTGGCGTTATATTATATAGTTGCTATTTTACGTTAATGTTGATATTTTAGTGTAATTGCTATCTGACATTGGAATTTGCTTTTTAGAACTCTTAAGTGAGAGTCAAAAAGTAAGTACCCAAATTTTATATTTGGCTACACGAACTTTCACACAGTACAATGTTTCATTGGGAACATGCATTAATTAGACTAAGCTTTATTTTTAGAGTTCTTAAAGTAAATTCCTCAGTCCAGTGAGCTTTACACTAAAATATCAACTGTTTTCAACTTATAAAATAAAACTACTGATGTTTTTCTTTTGCATTATTTAATATATTCGAAAATTTGTTTTCTTTTATACATATTTTATCTTGTTCTTTTATTGTTCTTGGAACTAAAAGCATCCCAAGTCTCTTACCTTTACTAGTTTTAACTGGTATTTCTTTTATTATTCCACTTAAATCTTTAATTTTAAAAGTAACATTATAAAAATTTTCTTTTAAAATAATAAGTACATCTGCTTCAGAATTTACAACACCATTATTTACTGATATTAACTTATTTCCTGGTTTTATTCCTAAATTATACGCTATACCTCTAGGAACAACTTCTAATACAACTAGTCCTTCTTCATCGCTAATGAATTTAGGCTCTTGTTTATTTTCGTTATCTCTTTGAATTTTTAACATCATTTCATGTGCAAATGGAGCAAATATTATTACTACTATTTCAAAAACAAGTCCAAATCTTGCAATTTGAGCTATTAAAGTTAAACATATTCCATAAAACAATATAGAAAGTCCTGAATGTACAGCTTTTTCTTTCTTACTTTTTGTAAACGTAATTGATGAATAACCTATTACAGCATAAAGTGGCATTATTGATATTGTGCTTAATGCTAATAAATTATTTGTTAAATTTCCACTTATAAATGGCCATCCTTTAGGTGTTAATATAGTAGTTGTTATGTAATTGCTTGTATCATTATTAGATAACGCTAATATTAATATTGCTATAGATAAAACCCAATATCTATTAAGAGAAAATCCACCTATTATCTTTCCATTTTTGTTACTAAAGATAGGAATAGAACCCCTATCTCCATCTATCATAACTAAAAAACCTTCAACAATATGTAATACACCTATAAATGTCATAAGATATACTATATCAATATTGAAAATTGTAGTGCTCTTTAATGAAGGAAATACATTTGATAATAGACTAATTACTATACTTATAGCTCCTAATACAGCTCCTGAATAAGAAAAACATATAAATCTTGGTTTTACGAACATTAAAATTATTGAAATCATAAATAAATATATTATACCTGAATTTTCCCAAAATCTTATTCCTAATATGCTAAGTATAATGCTGCCTATTGCACCTGCTACTACTCCTAATGCAATTTGTGATAAAGTTAGTTCTAGGGGAGTATTTATATTATCCCCTAGAATTAATCTTTGCATCATAACCAAATTTCTATTTTTAAAATATAATATTATCCCTAAAAAAAATAGTACAATCATCAATCCTGGATTTACTATTGCACCAGCGACCCCTCTTAATGTATAAAATGCTAATTCCATATTAATCCCCCTAATTAAGCTTTTCAGTTATAAGCTGTAAAGCTTTATTAAATTGTGGATCTATATCTCTAGTATATGTTTCTTTGAATAAATCTTTAGGTATCTCCACATCATAATCAGGCGCTATGCCCTTTTTATGAATATTTTCTCCATTAGGGGTATAATATTTTGAAACTGTTACTTTAAGTCCACCTATATCATTTGAAAACCTAATAGGTTGTTGAACTATTCCTTTTCCAAATGTAGTTGTTCCAACAATTGTTGCTACTTTATAATCTCTTAACGCTCCTGTAACAACCTCTGAAGCACTAGCACTTCCTCCATCAACAAGTAATACTAACGGAAATCCTTCTGCTATTCCTCCAATAGATGGTGATTCAGCTTTATTATTATATTTATCAATAGTATATGTTATTATTTTTCCATCTGGTATAAATTGAGATGCTACTCCAACAGCTTGTGAAAGTAATCCACCTGGATTTCCTCTTAAGTCTAATATTAATCCTTTCATCCCAGAGTTCTTTAATTCATTTATCTTGTTTTTAAAATCATCTGTAATATTTTCATCCATAAAAGATGTTAATTGTATATAACCAATAGACGAATCAATCATTTCACCTTTTATTGATTCAACTTTTATAACATCTCTTGTTACATTTACATCAAATGGACTGTTTTCACCTCTAGCAATAGTTAATTTTACTTCTGCTTTTTCTTTTCCACTAATCATAGATATTGCTTTATCAAGTTCTGTTCCATCCAATTCAACATCATTTACTTTTTGTATTACATCACCAGATTGTAATCCTGCTGAAGCTGCTGGTGAACCTTCAATAGGAGCTATTATTGTTATTTTATCATTCTTTACTCCAACTTGAACTCCTATCCCCATAAAACTACCAGTAGTTTGTTCCATAAACTTGCTGAATTCTTCTTTATTCATAAATACTGTGTATGGATCTTCTAATGATGCAGCCATACCTTTAATAGCACCCTCCAGCAATGTATTATCATCTATTTCACCATCAAATTTTGATATTAAAGCTTCCCTAACTTGAAATAGTGCTGAATATTTATCCACATCTTTTATTTGTTTTAATTCACTTGAAACCTTTGGTGAAGATGTAGTTAATAATACACCTTTAGTTGCTAAATAATTTCCTACAAATATGCATCCTGTTCCAATTACTAGTAACATAGCAGTACTTATGATTATTCGCCACGTCTTACTTATTCTAGACTTTTCTTCGCCTCTTCTTAAATCACTCACCGTTCTAGACTTCCTTTCGTATTCTGTGTTATAAAAATATTTCTAATATTTATATGTATTTTTTCTCGCTCTTAAAAAATTGTTAAATTTTAACTATTATCTAAAACTTAGAAATCGTTATCCAATAGTGTACAACCATTATATGCTAAATTAGATACCTACTCTATTATTTATATAATTACTTGGTCTTATAACTATAATATAAAACATTTAAAAAAAATAATAAACCATTACTCTTTAATATATTTTACTTATTTATATTATTAGAATAAATAAAGTATTAATACTATATTTATTCTAATAATTAAAAATATCTAAAGAATATTTGGTCCATTATTTTTATTTATAAGTTAATTTTATTCTTATTTATAGGAAATTATACTATTAAGAATTTTCTTAAAGCTGATGCACTGGCTATTCCACCAACTAAAATTCCACCAATTACAAATTCTAATAACACTACTTTTAAAATATATATAGGAGGAACAAGAGTGACAAACATCATCATTGATGCTATCCAACTAAATACTCCTTTATAAGCAAAGAATAACACTATGCATGATAATGTAGATCCTAAAACTCCAATTACCATACCTTCTATTATAAAAGGCCATCTTATAAACCAATCAGTGGCTCCTACAAACTTCATTATTCCAACTTCTCTTCTTCTTGAATAAACTGTTAATTTAGTTGTATTCATTATTAAGAAAATAGATACTCCAACTAAAACTATAAATAATGCTCCGCCAACTACATTTATACCTTTTACAAGTTTTACGATTCCATCAACAACCTTTTTCTGATTGTCTATCTTTTCAACTCCTGTAAATCCATCTAAAGCTTGGCTTATATTTTCTGCATATTCAGGCGATTCTAATTTTACAGTAAATGAAGCTGGGAATGGATTATGTTCTAAAGTATAACCTTGTAATAATCCTTCATTTTCACTTGTTGTTTCTTGAACTGTTTTATATGCCTCTTCTTTTGATTGATGTACAACGTCCTTAACACCTTCTAGTTCTCTTAATTTTAATTCTATTTCTCTTTGATCAATAAGTTTTATATCATCTTTAAGAAATACTTTAAGATCAACTTTATCTTGAACACTACTAATAGCTTGATTTACATTACCTGCTAATAGTATAAATATTCCTAAAACAAAGAAGGTTATAAGTACTGTAAGTATTGAGGCAAAACTTATAGTTCTATTTCTTTTTAAACTAGTAAATGCATCTTTTATAAAATATGTAAATGTATTAATTCTCATCTTCGTACTTACCTCTCTTTTCGTCTCTTACTATTTCGCCTCTATCAATTGCTATAACTCTCTTTTTCATATAGTCAACTATTTCCTTTGCATGGGTGGCCATTAAAACAGTTGTTCCTGATTTATTTATATCATCTAATAATTCCATTATTTCTCTAGCTGTTTCTGGATCTAAGTTTCCTGTTGGTTCATCAGCTATTAAAACAGATGGATTATTTACTAATGCTCTTGCAAGCGAAACTCTTTGTTGTTCTCCACCAGATAATTCATTAGGGAACATTTTGTATTTATGGGATAAACCTACTAATGATAACACCATAGGTACTCTTCTTCTTACTTCTCTCGGTGATGCTTCTACCACTCTCATAGCAAATGCAACATTTTCATATACATTTAAATTAGGTATAAGTCTGAAATCTTGGAATACCATACCTATTTTTCTTCTATAGTACGGTATTTGTTTTCTACTTATAACTGATAAATCTTTATTTCCTATTATTATTTTACCATTAGTCGGTTCTACTTCTTTTAATATCATCTTAATAAATGTTGACTTTCCAGATCCACTTGGTCCTACCAAGAAAACGAATTCGCCCGAATTTATTTCTATATTTACATCACTTAACGCTTTTACATTATTATCATAAATTTTTGATATATTTTTAAACTCAATCATATTAACTCTCCTTTGGATGAAATTATACAATTTCTCTGTAAAACTTACAAAATAATTATATCATAGAAGAGTTTTTAATGTTATACAAATTTCTTAAATATGCAAATTCTATTCTATTTAATCCTTTTGAATATCTTTAAATCCTTCTCCTAAGACTTCATGCACTTCTCCAACTGTTATAAATGCTTTTGTATCTATTTCTTGTATAAATCTTTTTAATTTTATAAACTGATTTCTACTTAATACAGCATACAAAACTGTTGAATCATTGCCAGTGAAACCACCTGTTCCTTTTAAAAAAGTACATCCTCTACCTAATACATCCATTATATATTTGCTAATTTCATCATTTTTTTGACTAATAATTATCACTTGTTTGCATATATTAAATCCTTCGATAAAGTTATCTACAAGTATTCCTAATATTATTACACTAAGCATAGAATATAAACCTATGTCTATTCCAAATACTAAAGCTGCTGCAAATGTAATAATAAAATCTACTATTAGTAATGATTTACCTATATCTAAATTAAAAAATTTATTCAATATTTTAGCTAATATATCAGTTCCTCCAGTAGATGAGTTTTGATTAAAAACTAATGCCATACCAAAAGCTGCTATTATAGTTCCAAAAATTGTTGCTATTATAAGATCCTTTGTTATAGCAACTGGATTAAAGAATTTTTCTACAATCAACATTATTATTGACAATCCTAAGCTTGCATATATTGTTTTAACCCCAAAATCACCATTTATAAATATAAATGATAAAATTAATAATATAACATTTAATATAAAAGTTATAGCTCCAACTGAAATATTAGGTGCAAATTCATTTATTATAATACCTATTCCAGTTATTCCGCCACCAGCAAGGTTATTAGGTATAAAAAAATACTCATTTCCTAGTGCAACTAGTATTATGCCTATTGTCATTATGCCATACTCTTTTATGAAACTTCTCATAATCATTCCCCCTATTTATAAATCTATATCTATATTTCCACAGTTGCCTTTTATTATTCAAAATATGTAATAAACACTATATATTTTCCCATTATTTTTTTACAATATCAATATCATTTTATTAAATATTTAATACTTAACTAAAATAATAAAAATCACTATTATACGCTTTGTTCGTTGAAAATAGAACTATAATAATTGAGAGTTTGAGTTAAAAGCTTAACTTTTATAAAAACATATATTTTAAACTTATATAACAGAATTTATTACTGCAATCTATACTTTCTAATTTCGATTCTCAACTAAATTTATTTATGACTGGATTTTTTAATACTTAAAAAATTAATAATTTCTTTAAAACAAAAAAAGGTAGCAATAACTTAAAGTATTGCTACCTAATAATAAAGCTAACTATCTTTTAATTGATACTGCTTTTTTAACCTTTTCAACTATTTTTTCAGTTGTTAAGCCATATGCTTTTAATAATTGTTCTGGCTTTCCACTTTCACCAAACGTATCTTCAATTCCAACTTTTAATACTGGAACTGGCATTTCTTCACATAATACTTCTGATACAGCAGAACCTAATCCGCCAATTATGCTATGTTCTTCAGCAGTAACAATAGCACCTGTTTCTTTTGCTGCTTTTATTAATAATTCTGAATCTATAGGTTTTATAGTATGAATATTAATAACTCTTGCATCTATTCCATCTTTAGCTAATTCTTCTTTAGCTTCTAATGCTAATTTAACCATTATTCCTGTTGCTACTATAGTAACATCATTTCCATTTGCTAATGTTACACCTTTTCCTATTTCAAACTTATAGTCAGCATCGTTATTTACATTTTCAACTGCTAATCTACCAAGTCTTACATAACAAGGTCCATTATATTCTGCTACAGCTAAAATAGCTGCCTCAGTTTCAATTGCATCTGCTGGATTTATTACTGTCATATTAGGAATGCTTCTCATTAATGAAATATCTTCAACTGATTGATGAGATGCTCCATCTTCTCCTACTGTTAATCCTGCATGAGTTGCACAAACTTTAACATTAAGCTTTGGATAACAAATTGAATTTCTAATTTGCTCAAATGCTCTACCTGCTGCAAACATTGCAAATGTACTAACAAATGGAACTTTTCCACAAGTTGAAAGACCTGATGCAACTCCCATCATATTAGCTTCTGCTATTCCCATATTAATAAATCTTTCTGGTGCAGCTGCTTTAAAATCTGCTGTTTTAGTTGACTTTGATAAATCTGCATCTAATACTACAACATCTTTATTCATGTTTGAAAGTTTTACTAATGCCTTACCATAAGCTTCTCTAGTTGCTATTTTATTACCCATTAGTTTTCCCCTCCAATTTCTTTTAATGCTTGATCACATTGTTCTACGCTAGGGGCTGTTCCATGCCATCCAGCTTGATTTTCCATAAATGAAACACCCTTACCTTTTACAGTCTTACAAACTATAACAGTTGGTTGTCCTTTTATATTTTTAGCTTTTTCAATTGCATCTAAAATTTGATCATAATCATGACCATCTATTATTAATGTATTCCATCCAAAAGCTTCAAATTTCTTATCAATTGGAGCTGGATTCATTACATCTGAAATATTTCCATCTATTTGTAGTCCATTATAATCTACAAATGCAGTTAAATTATCTAATTTGTAGTGAGCTGCTGACATTGATGCTTCCCAAACTTGACCTTCTTCAAGTTCTCCATCACCTAATATAGTGTAAACTCTATAATTTTTGTTATCTAATTTACCTGCTAATGCCATTCCAACAGCTGCTGAAATTCCTTGTCCTAATGAACCTGTTGACATATCAATTCCTGGTAAGTCATTCATATTAGGATGTCCTTGTAATCTAGATCCTATTTTTCTTAAAGTATTTAATTCTTCTACATCAAAATAACCTTTTCTTGCTAATGCACTATATAAAGCTGGTGCAGCATGTCCTTTTGATAATACAAATCTGTCTCTATCAGGATTCTTTGGATTCTTAGGATCTATGTTCATTTCATTAAAAAACAATACACTCATTATATCTGCTATTGATAAAGATCCACCCGGATGTCCTGATGCTGATTCAGTAAGCATAGTTACTATATCTTTTCTTATAAGCTTTGATATTTCTTGAAGCTTTTCTTTGTTATTATTCATACTATAATCCTCCTATGATTAAATTCCTTACCTAGAACATATTTTTTTCATTTTATATTCAATTTATTCTATCATAATAATTGCCATTTGTATATATACACATATATAAAATATATGCTATACTTTTTAAAAGTATTTTTCTATATATGGTATACTTTTATTTACTTCAATAACCTATAAAATTAATATATACCATGAAATTTATTTTTCATGGTATATACAAATTAAGGATTATCTTAAAAACAATATTTAAATTTCAAACTTTTTTTGTTAATTAGAATATACCTAAAGCTCCTAAAATTCCACCAGCTGCGATAAGTATTCCCATTATTTTAATTGGAGAAACTCCTTTTCTAACCATTTGTAATACTATTAATGTCAAAGCAAAAGGTATTAATCCTGGCATTAATTTATCTAAAAGATCTGTTTGTAAACTGAAATCAACTTCTCCCATATTAAAACTTATATTAGTTTGTAAATCAACAAATCTACCAACAAGTCCACCCATTACAAGAGTACCAAGTACAGATGCAGTTTCAATTACTTTATTTATTTTTCCACCTTGTAATATTTGTTCCACAGCTTTTTTACCAAGGTTGTACCCACTCATCCATAAAGTAAATGATATACCACCCATTATAGCAAATTGTGATATTAAAAATATTATTGGTCCAGCAACATTTCCTGTATTAGTAATACCTATACATATTGCAAGTAAAATAGGTGTAATAATCCCTTGTGTTAATGTATCACCAACACCTGCTAAAGGCCCCATTAATCCTGTTTTTATAGCATTAAATCCTTCATCACTTATCGGCTTACCATTAGATTTTTCCTCTTCCATAGCTATAGTTATACCGTGAATTACAGATCCACAAATAGGTTCAGTATTAAAAAACGCTAAATGTCTTTGAACTGCTGATTTCCTATCCTCTTTATCTTTATACAACTTCTTTACTATAGGTAACATTGAATGTGCAAAGGATGTGGCTTGCATTCTTTCATAATTATAATTTGATTGTGCAAACATAAACCATCTAATCCAAGATTTTATTACATCCCTTTTATTTAAAGTTTTAATTTCATTATCTTCCACAGGCTTATTTGTAGGCATAACATTTAATTCTGACATCTATAGTTCCTCCTCTCAAATTCCTTTTATGCATTAGAAGTAGAATTACTATTCTTTATAGCAGTTACAGTTAATGCGATTACCATTCCTATTATTGATATAATAACTATATCAAGTTGGAAATGAACTGACATTATGATTCCTAATACAAAGAATGGCATTGTAAATGAGTTTCCTATTAATTTTAAGTTCATTGCAATACCTAATGCTGGTAACATTGCACCTATTACATTAAATACATGTAATACATTAGGACTTAAAACTTCTAATAATCCTGATACTGCATTAGGTCCATAATATACAACTAATGCTGCAGGTATGAAGCTTAGTAAAAAAAGTGCTATTTGTGGCGGTATTACATTTATAAATCCGACGGCATCAATATTTCCTTTTTCAACTTCTCTATCTGCCCAGTGAACAAAGAATGAGTTAATTGTCATTTTTCCTATCCATAGAATTGTTGCAATAGTACCAAGAGGAACTGCTATTGCCATTGCAGTTTCAATATCTAGATTAGAAATTAGTGCAAGTGCAGTACCAACATATCCAGCAAAAGCAGGATCTCCCATTTGAGCTCCTCCTGCTGATATAAATCCTAAATAAATAACATTTATACCAGCTCCTATTAATGCACCTTCTAAAGGTTGTCCTAATATTATTCCTGTTATAAATCCAGCTACCAAAGGTCTGTTAAATGTGAAAAATCCTGCATAAGTAAACCATGGACTCCATGATATGTAATAGAAAAATCCTATTAATACAGCTTGTAAAATTGTAACATTCATACTAATCCCTCCTATTTATATTTAAAATTTATTATTAATACGTTTACAACAAATAGAATTATTTACTATTTACTCTAACTTTTAATTAAAATATTTGTTATATCTTATCTAATGGGATTTGCTTTGCATCAGGAACAATTTGTACAAAAACGTTTACTCCTAATTCCGTAAGCTCTTTAAATGCTTCTTTTTCTTCATCTGAAACTGAAATATTCTTATAGAATTGTTTTCTGCCTTGTTTTGCACCCATTCCTCCAAGATTTAATTCCTTTATTCCTACTCCAGCTTTTACAAGATCAAGTACAACCATTGGAGTTTTAACTAAGACTATTACTCTTTCTCCATCATCATCCTTATTCAAAGCATTAACAGCATCACTTACTCCATATATTTCAACTTTAATTGAAGATGGAGCCGCTGATTTTAAAACCATTTCCATAAATGAATCTTGCGCTACAGCGTCATCTACTACTATTATTTTAGTTGCCTTTGTAATTTTAGACCAAGCTGTTGCTACTTGACCATGTATTAATCTATCATCTATTCTTGTTAAAACAATATTTAACATATTTACCCTCTCCTTTTTATATACTTGCTTTTAATAATTCCATTTCTTTAAATAATTCTTTAATTCCTGTTGTTCCTGTTTCAATACAATAATTAGTTAAATCATCTAAATTATAAATTTCTCTCATCGTAATTGCTTCAAGTAACATTGGTAAATTAACACCTGTTATACATCTAAAATTAATATCTGATAATTTACTTGAATTTAGAGCAACTACATTATAAGGACTTCCTCCCATAAGGTCTACTAATACTAAAACTCCATCACCATCTTCTAAAGATTTAATTGACTCTTTAACCTTATCGCCTAACATTTCAACACTATCTCCATGTTGAAGTCCTAATGTTAATATTTTCTCTTGTTTTCCTACAATAAGTTCTGCACTCTTTAATATTTCTTCTGAAAATTTTCCATGAGTTACTAATAGAATTCCTACCATTGTGCCTTCACCTCCTTAGCCTTTCTTATACTTATTTACTAAGCAAGTTCCTTGCCAAATAATTAATATAATGTGTATCAAAAATAGTATTTTATTATAGATATCTCTTTAACCTAGTATTATTAAGGATTAAAAATGAAAAAATGATATAATATTTAAATAAAAAAACTTTATAAACTAATAAATAAAATAATTATATGCATTTTTATTTATTATCACTCAATGTGTATTAAATGTGTATTAAACTTGTATTAAAAAAAACTAAATGTAAATACACATTTAGTTTTTTTATTTATATAAATACACATTTTTTTAATTTTTTGTTATATTAAAGCTAATATCAATCATCTCAACTATGTATGCTAATTCTGAATCCAGAATAGAAATTCCAAATATTTCTTCAACTAATTCAAAATTGTTTTTTATAATATTAAAAAGTTCATTTTTATTATTTTTTATTGTTAAAAACTTTTTATATGGTAAAGACTCATTTCTTATAACTCGCTCTATCATACAAGAACAATGAAATAAAAATTTTATATACAAGCTATCATCAATTTTATTATTGCAATCTATTGCTATTTTTTCTAAAACTTGATTTAATACTTCTGATGTCTTTTGAACGTTTAAAAATGTAAGTGCCTCATCTAATAGCTTTATAATATGTTTTTTCCAAATTATATTTTCATAATTAGTTACTATTTCTAAATTTCTTGAATCTATATTTTCTGTATTTACTTTTACCCTACCTGCAATCAATGAGCTAACATTTTCTATATTATTAACTAATATATCCATATTTATATTTGAAGTCATAGCTTTTCTTCCAGCCTCAATAACCATAGGTGTACTAACCATTTTTATTGTTCTTGTTTCTATTCCTGTTTTTTCCGTAATTACATCTCCAAATGTAGCTAAAGATCCCATATCAACTAGTAATAAAACTCCACTTCCTTTATTTATTTTACTAACTGTATCTATGGCTTTCTTTAAGGTAATCTCAACTTTTTCTTCTAATGGCATATCTAATGCATGTATACAATCATATCCTAAAAGTGTCTTTGCAACATCAACCATATTAGTTGCAGTTCCATATCCATGAGCAATTACTAAAACTTGAATGTTTCCATGTTCTCTTTTAGTATTTACAGAATGTAAATACATAGTTATAAATACTAATTCATCATTAGGTATTTTAACAAAAAATTTTTCTTCTATTTTAGATTTTATTAATGCTGCAAGATTATATTCTTGTTTATAAGTTTTATAATTATCTTCAGATTTAGGGTATATAACTATGTTTCCTATTCTTAATCTTTCCAAAAGAGTTTCTATATGTAATGCTAAACTATATATTAATTTTGTATCTATGTTCTTAATACAGTCATCTGAACTTTCTACAAATGATTCTTTAATAATCTCAACAATCTCTGGTGTCACTATTTTGGATAATACTTCTTTATCAAGCGCTAAGTCTTCAGATTTTTCTATAGATGATGTATTATTAAATCTATATTGGATTTGATTAACTATATTTTCTCTAATCTGTTTTATAGATAATCCATCTGCATAAAATTTCTGAGCTTTTTGTAACATTAAATCATAAAAATCTCCTTCAGCATTGCAGTTGTCATACAATAATAACCCATTT
This sequence comes from uncultured Clostridium sp., assembly GCF_963527835.1. Taxonomy (GTDB): domain Bacteria; phylum Bacillota; class Clostridia; order Clostridiales; family Clostridiaceae; genus Clostridium. Next base: position 24,481 of record NZ_CAURTC010000019.1, read on the forward strand.
AAATTGTCGTCTGATTCTTCACTTGAGCCATTAAATATTATAGACTCAAAATCATTTAAATCAAAATATTTAATTAGTTCTTGTCTTTTATCTTCAATTGTAAATAAGCCTTCTTTAAATCTCTGAGAAATCTGAGATAACTTTACATATACATATTCATATTCCTCTGTAATGTACTCAACAAATGCATTAGCACAAATAAGTTGAATATCATTCTTTAACTGACCTATATTGCCTGGACATTTATAAAGCAACAATACTTTTAATACTTCTTTAGATACTTTTAATGGAGCCTTAATTTTTATAGATTCATTTTTAAAAAATTGGCAAATAAGTTCCATTCGTTCTTTAAGTGAACGTTTACTTAAGCTAGGTAGCTTAATTGTTACTGGAATTCTTCTTAAAAATGTTCCCAAAATGGCTGACTTTGGATCCTCTGTTGTTGCTGCTATAAATAATATATTAGCTTTTCGTGCATTCTCAGATTCTCCTAACCTTCTATAGCTTCCCCTATCCATTAATGAAAACAGCATTTCCTGTCCTTCTGGAGATAGACGATGTACCTCATCTAAAAATAATATTCCACCATTAGCTTGGTCTACCAATCCTTTTTTTTCACAACTTGCCCCAGTAAATGCTCCTTTTACATGTCCAAATAAATGTGAAAGTAAAAGTTGAGAATTTTCTGCATAATCTGCACAATTAAATATAATATATGGAGAATCCTTTGTAAGTTTTCCTACTTCTATTGCATATATATACATAGCTTCAGCAAATGTAGTTTTCCCAACACCTGTAGGACCTATTAATAAAGTATGCAACCCATTAGGTGGATATAATATTGTTGCTTTCGCTTGTTTAATTTGTGATTTTAATGAATCTCCGCTACCAATTATGTTTTTAAAAATAGTTTTTTTATGTTTATGTAGTTTTTCTTTATTTCTTTCTAATTCTCCAGTATCTTTTATATTTTTAAATTCGTTATCTTTTTTCAAATCTGTTTTATTTGTTAACATTTTACTTAAAGAATTATATTGGGTTATTACTGATTCTTTTATAGTTATACCAAATTTTAGTTCTAAAGAAATCTTATCTAGATATAATACTGGTTTGCCCTGAATTTTAACTGCCATTTCTTCATTTACAAGACAATTTAATTCCTTACTAACATTATTTCTAGATATATTTAATTCTTTCGATATGTAACTAGCTTCAAAGCCTATTTTTTCTTCTAAAATTTCACTAAAATTTATCATTTGAGTAAGATCTTTTAATTTTTTATATACTCGTTCTTTTCTACTCAATTTATCTTTTGGGTTATAATCATCAAACACTATAATATCTCCTTTTTTATAGATTACATTCAACTACGTACATTTTTAAATGAAGTTTTCAAGTTTGAAATAAAAGAATCCTCCCAATTAAAGTAAAAATTTAATTTATTATATAATAAAAGACACCTTCCTTAGTTTATATTATCTTACCATAGAAAGTGCCTCTATTAATAGTGTCTCTGTATTCTTTAAAAGGATAGAATAAATCTATCCTTTTTTTTAATTAAGATTTAGACTTATAGTCAAAGATTTATTTACTTTTTTCATATCACAATCAGTCATATGTCCAATTTTTTCTTTCAATCTTCGTTTGTCTAAAGTCCTTATTTGTTCTAATAATACAACTGAATCTCTATTTAAACCATACTCTTCTGAAGATATTTCAACATGAGTAGGTAGTTTAGCCTTGTTTATTTGTGATGTTATTGCTGCTACAATAACAGTAGGACTATATCTGTTTCCTATATCATTTTGTATTATAATAACGGGACGTATTCCGCCTTGTTCAGATCCTATTACAGGACTTAAATCAGCGTAAAATATATCTCCTCTTTTTACTACCATAGTTGCCATTTCAAATAATCACTCTCCGCAAAGCCATATCTCATATTCATTAATATCACTTAATAGCTTTTCAACCCCATCTCTAGAAAGTTCCAAATTTAACTCTGCCATATCTTGATAACCCTTTATCATTGAGTATTCAAAATCGACTAAACTCATATCTTCAATCGTATCATTAATATATAATATTATTGAATCGCTCATAAATTCACTCTTTTTTTTATTTGTACAAAATATATCGTGATTTTTTTTATTATTCTTAAAATGTGACATAATTTCTCCTCCATAGTAGTAAAAATCCTATGTATATATCTATTATATTGCAAATTATGTCAATTTGTCAAAAGAATTGTCCTTTTTTTGTGATATATTTTTATTTTAAATTACGAGTTTTTTTTATTTATATTATTTGTAACAATTATTTACTTAAAATGTATGTATCTTTGTGATACTTTCTATAAAATAATTTTAAACTAACGTTATTTTGATATTAATGTGGCTTAATTTATTTTAATTTAAATGTTTTACTTATTTACTTTTATAGGAAGAATATTAACTACAACTATAATATAAAGATTTTAATTTTTATGTGGTTTCAATTCTTCCTTCTCATCATAGGTTATCTTAAAAAACATATATTGATTAAAACAACTCATCACTTAAATTTTTTTCAATTTTGAAATCTTTGTAAGTTACAATAACCCTTTCGGCTCCGTTAATATCAAATATTTTTAATAATATAGGTGATTTTGTTTTTTTATCTATATAAAATTTTCCTTTTTCGAAATGTTTATTATTCATATCATACTTCAAATCAATTTCTAAATAGTTTCCATCCCCCCACTCTTTAACATTTTCTTTTATTTCACCTAACATTTTATTAGACAAAATATTGTTTATTGATGCTAGTGGATAAATAATATCCATATTCCCATCAAGTTTAAATTCATCACCTTGATAGTCCTTAACTTGTATTTCTCCATTGTTATATACTTTTATTGTTTTGTTATCTTGTCCAAATTCAATTCTCAATCCCTTATCATTACTATAATATTGTGTAGTTAATTCTTTAATTTCGCCTCTTGAATTTTTAAATGTATATTCTACGCCTGTACTATATTCTTTTATGTTCTTAACAGAATTTAAAATATCTTCATTAGTCGGAAGTAAAATATGTCTAAATAAAACTATCAATAAAATAGTGATAATTGGTATAAGTAATAAAGTAGATAAAAGTATTTTACCTTTAATTGTCTTTTTTTTCTTTTCCATTAATCCTCCAAAGCTTTATTAATACTTTATTACTATTATGAAAAGTTTTTTTATTTTATTCTTAATTACTTAAGAATATTATTAATTTTCGTTGGCAAATTACTTATAATATCTCTTGCATTAACTATAAAAGAATTTTGTGAAATTTCATCAGCTAATTTTCCATGTATATAAGTGCCTAAAACAGTTGCATCTTCAATGTTTGCTCCTTGAGATATTAGTGCAGTTATTATTCCTGTTAATGCATCACCCATTCCACCTGATGCCATTTTACTATTACCAGTTTGATTTATGTAAGTTTTATTATGAATACAAATTACTGTCTTATAACCCTTTAACAATAAATTTATTCTGTAATCTTCAAAAAATTTCTTTGCTATGCTAATTCTGTTATCTTCAACCTCATTAATTTTTATATTTAAAAATCTAGCTAACTCCCCTGGATGCGGTGTCATAATTGCTCTATTTTCTAAATATTTTAATAATGACTTATTTTTTGACAATAATGTTATTGCATCTGCGTCAATAACTATTGGGCAAGTTGTTTCCTTTACAACTTTTTCAAATAGTAATTTCTCTTTTTCTCCAGTTCCGAGTCCTGGTCCAATAGCAATAACTTGAGCTCCTTTTAATAACTCATTTAATCTTTTATCTTCTGCGCTTAAAGTCATAGCTTCTATCAATTTATTAGATAATATAGGTTGTATTTCTTTAGGACAAACTAAAGTTACTAATCCAGCGCCACTTCTAACTGTACATTCAGTAGTTATAAATGCTGCCCCTGTAAATCCAATGCTACCTGCAATTACAATTGCTCTACCATAGTTTCCTTTATGTCCATAAATATTTCTTTTTGGGATCAATTTTTTATATTCAGAATCATCTAATATACAAATTCCATCACTGTTTTGTTTTTTAATTTTTTGGGGAATACCTATATTTACAACTTTAATATTTCCTAAATATTCAATTGCATCATATCTTAAGAATCCTTTTTTTATAACTTCAAATGTATACGTATAATCTGCCCTTATTGAAATTCCTTTTGGTACTCCCTTATCACAATCCAAGCCAGATGGAACATCTACTGATACAGTTATATTTGAGTTAACATTGATTTTATTTATAATATTTTTAAATAAGTCTTTAAGATCTCTATTTAATCCAATACCAAAAATAGCATCTAATGTCACATCAAAGTTTTTAATATCATTAACTAAATTAGTATCTATATCTTCTTCGGATCTTATCTTTTTAATTTCTATATTTTCTAGATTAGTTAATATTTTTAGGTTTAATTTAAAATCTTCACTATAATTTTCATTAACTCCAATAATATAAACTTTTACCTTCTTACCATTATTAAATAAGTGTCTAGCAATTGCTAAACCATCTCCACCATTATTCCCTTGACCACACATTATAAGAAAACTTTCACCCATATTATATATTTCTTTATATATTGATATAGCTGCATTTTCCATTAAAACAATACTAGGAATTCCTATTTCATTGATTGTTAGTTCATCAATTAGTTTACATTTTTTAGAAGACATAATTTCCATGTTATATCACCTCTATTATTGCATATGCTATAGCGTCAGTATTACTATGAGATATACTTATAAAAATATTGTAATTATCTAAATTAAACATTTTATATAATTTATCACTTAAATTCACTATTGGCTTTCCTAGTTCATCTCTTAATACCTCTATATCCTTCAATCCAAATCCTCTAAATCCGCTACCTAATGCTTTACTTACAGCTTCTTTTGCTGCAAAATTTCCTGATATAGTATTAGCATTAAATTTTCTTAATTTAAAGTATTCAACTTCTTTTTGCGTAAAAAATCTATTTATAAAATTTGGATTACTTTCAATAGCTTTTTTTATTCTTTCAATTTCTACTATATCCGTTCCAATTCCTCTTATCAAAATATTACCCCTTTCTCAGAAAGTTACTTTATTTAGTATATACTAAATGAAGTATTTAAGTAATATTTAACAATTAATTTGCAACATCTTTTGAAGTAAAATTATTAAATTCACATACATGCTCGTCTACATACTCACCAATAATGTCTATAAGATGTAATGGTGAAACTCTGTTTTCATATAATTTAGTAAGTAAAGCTTTAACATTTTGTCTATTTATAGAAATTAAATTTACTGAATCCTTTTCATAAAATACATTATTAGTGGCATTTGAGTTTTGGCTTTGCACTTCTATGCCATATCCTGTTATTCCTTTATACAGTGATTTAGTTAGCCTATATTTATACTCAAAATTATTTTCAGTATCTATAGATGTATATTCTTCTATAATATCCATATAATTACTCAACCCCTTTTAAATTTGTAACACATGTTAATATTATCACATTAACCTTTTATAAAATGTCAAAGCATGTCCTGATAATTAGTTATTTATATATTTTTTATTGACAATAAATTTTGAAACTTGCTATTTATCACCGCATAAATAAATATATTTAAATTTAAAGTATTTGTCGAATATTAATTTAATTACAATAATTAAACTTTAATTTTATCGGATATTTTGTATTTATATATATATTCTTATAGAATAAAAAAATCGCCAAGGCGACTGTGGAGCCGTCGATTTTTTTTAGCCATGCACCCTTCCCAAATGCAATGCAGGAATAATGGTGCGGCATATGATTATTTTTTATTCTTTAGATGTACTCATCATGCCTCTAAAATACAGTATTCTATAAGTTATCCACAGATTTTCAGGCGATATAATTTCCTAAAGAATAAAAAAATAAACCACCTTAAATAGCATAAATCTATTTTAAGATGGTTTATTTTTTCCCATTTTAACCCCATAAATTTCATTGTAACCATAATTGAAAATTGAAAACTGAAAACTTTTTAGTTATCGTTTACATTATTTATTATATCACATTTATTTATTAATTCAATATTTGGTATATTATTTATTAAAATTTTGTAACTTTTTTGAAATATAGAAAGTATTTTAGTATATCTTTTCTTAATAATATAGTGTTAATTATGCTTAAATTTATAAATATTAATATTTTAAAGGTTATTTTACTCAAAATAATATAAATATTATAATTTTTTCTTTAAAAGTAATATACTTGTAGCTTTTAAGTATTTCATAAATTAAAAGCACTATGAATATTTTAATATCCATAATGCTTTTATATAAAAATCTTACGTCATTTTTAACGTATTAATTTTAATTTTCTGTAGCAACTTTTTCTTGTCTTTTATTTCCTAAGAACTTAAAGTCTTCGCCAACAACTTCTGCTATGTATTTCTTATTTCCATCTTTATCTTCATAACTTCCAGTTCTTAATCTACCACTTAAACTTATACTGTCTCCCTTTTTCATATAGCGACATATAACTTCTGCTTTTTTGCCCCATACTATTATAGAAATTAAATCAGCTTTTCTAGTGCCATCTAAACTTTTAAATGGTCTATCTACAGCTATTATAAATTTGCTGTAGGTTTTACTATCTTTTTCTGTATACATAAGTTCAGGGTCCTTTATAAAGTTTCCTACTAATACTATTTTATTCATTATATTACACCTCCTGAATATTTCTTTATTGATTCTATCCAGATAATGTAATTATATTCATTAAAATTAATTATTCTAATATCTGCTTATTAAATTGTTCTAACACACAATTTATTTCAACTCCTAAAATAAATAAAATTGAGATTAAAAATAACCAAGTCATTAATATAAAAACAGCTCCAAGACTTCCATAAAATCTTGAGAAATTTCTAAAATTATCTATATAAAAAGAAAACCCGTAAGATGTTATTATCCATCCAACTGTACTAAATATTGATCCAGGTATTACTTCTCTCCACTTTAATCTTTTCGAAGGAGTAAATCTATATATTGATGCAAATATAAATACCATTATAATTACAACAAACACATACCTACATATATTCCATAAAATTATAACTAATTTTGTAAAGGGAATAATTTTCACTATATAATTTCCTATTACATTTCCAAATACAAGCATAGATAATGCTAATATTATAGTTAGTGCTAATGCTATTACACTTATCATAGAGATTATTAATCTTTTTATAAATGATCTATTTTCTTTAAACTCATAAGCTTTATTTACACCTTTAATTACAGCTCTAAAACCAGATGATGAAGTCCATAAAGCTAATAAAATTGAAATTTCTAATAATCCTGTATACTGTTTATCAAAAACTTCAATTATTATTGAAGAAGTCAACTCAAACACCGCTTCTGGAACTATAGCTTTTATTCCATTTAATATTTGTATAGAATCCATATTACTAAATCCTACTAATGTTATTAAGAAAATAACAAATGGAAAGAATGACAAAAGTAAATAATATGCTAGTTGAGATGCTAATGCAAAAATATCATCATTTTTTACTTTTACAATCAAATGTAATAATAGTCTTATCCTTTGTCTTATACCCATATTTTTATGACTCATTAAATCACCATTTCCTATCTTTAGATATTATTATCTCATTTAATACTTATATAAAATTATATTTATACCTCATTCCCTTTATCCCTTTAAATGAATTAATTATGATAACAAGCCATAAACAGATTTCATAATTTTCTATCAAGCTTATAATTGAAATATTTAAAATCTTTACCCATTAAGCATTATATCTTTATTCTCATATTTTATAGATAAAATTTATAAAATATTCATTATATAAAAAATAAGGTCTATTTTAAATAAATATCCCTATTTTCAACAAAATTATAGGACTTAATACTTACTCAGCATTAAGTCCTATAACAAACTAAACTTTAATATGTTAATTATACATATTATAATTTATAAATCTTATCTCTATTATTAACTACATTCTTAGTTGCATTTCTTGTATCATAAACAACTTTAGCTTTGCTTGCTATATCTTCATAATCATAGCAACTATGGTTAGTTGTTATTACAACAATATCACTTTCATCTATAACTTCTTTCCAATCTACAGAGTTATAAACTTTGTTCTTATATTTAGAAACTTCACAATATGGATCATTTACTATTACGTTAGCTCCATTCTTTTCAAAAAGTTCTATTACTTTAAATGCTGGTGATTCTCTATAATCATCAATATCATTCTTATAAGCAACTCCTAATACAAGAACTTTTGAACCATTAAGTGCCTTTTTATGCTTATTTAATATCTTCATTACATTATCTAATACAAATTCAGGCATTGAATCATTTATTTCTCCTGAAGTTTCTATTAATCTTGTATGATAATCATATTCTTTTGCTTTCCATTCTAAATAAAATGGATCAAGTGGTATACAGTGTCCTCCAAGACCTGGACCTGGGTAAAATGGCATAAATCCGTATGGCTTAGTTTTAGCTGCATCTATAACTTCCCATACATCTATTCCCATTCTGTTACATAGTATAGCCATTTCATTAGCTAATCCAATATTAATATTTCTGAATGTGTTTTCTAATATCTTTTCCATTTCAGCTACTGCTGGTGATGAAACAGTATGTATTTCACCTTCTAAAATATTTCTATATAATGCTGCTGCAACTTCTGTACAGTCTTCACTGCATCCACCAACAACTTTAGGTGTGTTTTTAGTGTTAAAGTTTTTATTACCTGGGTCAACTCTTTCTGGTGAGAATGCTAAGAAAAAGTCTACTCCGCATTTTAATCCATTTTCTTCTAATATAGGCTTAAGAACTTCTTCTGTTGTTCCTGGATAAGTTGTACTTTCAAGAACTATTAACATACCTTTGTGCATGTATTTTGCAACACTTTTTGTTGATTCTACAACGTATGATAAATCTGGTTGTTTGTATAAATCAAGTGGTGTAGGTACACAAATACAAATAGTATCTACATCTTTTACAAAACTGAAATCTGTAGTAGCTCTTAATATTTTATCATTAACTAACATTTTTAATTTTTCATCTACTACATCACCTATGTAATTATTACCTTCATTAACCATTCTAACTTTTTGTTCTTGAACATCAAATCCAATAGTTTCATATCCTGCACTTGCTTTTTCTACAGCTAATGGTAAACCAACGTATCCTAATCCCACTACGCCTACTTTAGCAGTTCTATTATTTATTTTTTCTAATAATTGTTGCTTTAATTCTGACATCTATTTTATACCTCCTAAATCTACACACTCAACTTTTTCATCAGATTTTATATATTCTTCATTACAACTTTCACAAATTGCTTTGTTGTTTTTAAAATCTAACTTTGAGCCACATTTACACACATATCCTTTAACTATTGCTGGATTTCCAACAACTAAGGCATAATCTGGTATATTTTTAGTAACTACAGCTCCAGCTCCAATTAAAGCATACTTTCCTATATTATGACCACATACTATTGTTACGTTTGCTCCAATTGATGCACCTTTTCCTATAATAGTTTGTTTGTATTCACTTTTTCTTTCTATAAAACTCCTAGGATTTATTACATTAGTAAATACACAAGATGGTCCTAAAAATACATCATCTTCACAAATAACCCCAGTATACACAGATACATTATTTTGTATTTTAACTCCATTGCCTAGTTTTACTCCAGGAGATATAACTACATTTTGACCTATATTACATTTTTCACCCATTATAGAATTACTCATAATATGAGAAAAATGCCATACTTTTGTACCTTCTCCGATTTCAACATTATCATCTATATAACTAGATTCATGTACAAAATACTTCTTATCCATAAATTATACCTCTCTATTCCTTTATAGAATCAATTATATATCTTATTTGTTCTTCTGTTAATTCTGGATAAACAGGAATTGCAAATGTTCTATGTGAAAGATATTCTGCAACTGGCATATCCCCTTCTTTATATCCAAGATCTTGATATACTTTTTGTAAATGTAATGGAACCGGATAATATACTCCTGCTGCCACGCCTTTATCTTTAAGTTTATTTAACATTTTTTCTCTATCTTCTGTTTGTAATACATATTGATGATATACTGATTCATTTTCTTGTCTAACACTTGGTGTAACAACTTTTGAATCTTTAAAGTTTTCATCATATATTTTTGCTATTTCTTTTCTCTTTGAATTCCATTTATCTAAATAAGGCAATTTTACCTTTAATATTGCTGCTTGAATAGCATCTAATCTAGAGTTATATCCTATTAAATAATTATAATACTTTAATGGATTATATACTGTATCATCTCCAGTATTAGATTTATCTACATCTTCATTTATATTATTTAATAAATTATATGCTTTTTGTCCTGTTTCTCCACTTCCATGAGTTCTTAATGCTCTAGTTATAGTTGCAATATTATCATCAGATGTTACTATCATACCACCATCGCCAGCACATGAAAGATTCTTTGTTGGGAAGAATGAAAAACAAGCCATGTCACTTAATGCCCCTATCATTTTTCCTTTATATTTAGCTCCAACTGCTTGACAAGCATCTTCAATAACTTTTAAGTTGTGTTTTTTAGCTATTTTATTTATTTCATCCATATCAGCACTTTGTCCAAAGATATGAACAGGTATAATTGCTTTTGTTTTTTCAGTAATTTTTTCTTCTATTTTGCTTGGATCTATATTAAAAGTATCTTTTTCTGCATCTACAAAAACTGGCTTTGCTCCTACAGCAGATATACATTCAGCTGAAGCAAAGTAAGTAAATGTTGAAGTTATTACTTCATCACCTGCTCCAATTCCTAAAGATTTTAATGCAATAACTAATGCATCTGTTCCATTTCCTACTGAAATAGCATGCTTAACGCCTATATAATCTGCAAAATCCTTTTCAAAATCAGATACATTTTTTCCCATAATATAATTTGCAGAAGATAATACTTCCTTAGTTACTCTATCTAAATCTTCAGAAATAGACTTATATTGAGCTTTTAAATCAATTAATGGAATATTCATTTTCCTCGCTCCTTTGATTTTACTTATATTACCAATTTATTGTTTTGATAATTCATTTCTACTAAATTATAACAAATATTTAAACTCTAAATATTAATTATTTATAAAAATTATCTTATCTCATTAAATTAGTTATCATAAAGCTACTTCTTTTGATAAACTAACATGAATATTTTAACATACTTAAATAGATAAATAAACTTTTTATTTTATATGAACAAAAAACAAAAAATGCGCACTAATACTACTCTAAAGTAACGTATATAAAAGTATTTTTTGTATAAATATAATAAAATATTACAGAATTTATTATATTTCTTTAAAAAACACCTACTTGAATAAATATAATTTACTCAAGTAAGTGTTTAATCAATCTCTTCATACTCTTATTAATTAATGTGCGTGATATTCTTTTACTATTTTTTGTACTAATTTTTTAATTACGCTAGCTTCTGCTATTAAGGATAGAACTAATAAAAATATTGTTATTCTTTCTTCTTCTTCTGAGTCTTTTAAATTTAAACATTTGATTCTTTCTTTTAACTTCTTTTCATTTTCTAAAGATGCTTTTAAATAATCATTTAAACTTTCATCTTGGATTTCAGAAAATATTTTGTAAGCATCCTGCCAACAAATTATATCATCATCTCTTTCATTTATCTCATTAAATGCTAAACTAAAAACTTTTTTTATTTCTTCAGTAGTTAGCACAGGTCTCATATAACTCAATAATACAAGCTGAACTAGATGTATTTTAGTGTATCCTCTTTTTTTTCCATCTTCTGGCTTTGTTATAACTTCACTTTTTATATAATTTTGAACTATATTGTTAGTGAATTTTTCATCCATAAATTTATCATTTAAGTAGTCTATAACTTGAGATAAAAATAAATCATACTTTGGTAAATCTTCATCTGAAATTAAACTATTTTCAGATATTTTTTTAACTATTTCTTTTATATAAGACGACTCCATATGATCATTCATATAATATCCCACACTTTCTTAGTATATTTAAATAAAGTATATAGTAAAAATAAACTTATTACAAGTTATTTTTACCATTATAATAATCTACATACATTTTTATTATATAATATAATTCAAAATTTTAGTATACGTAACAATAAACTATATTTTTGATAGTTTATTGTTTGTTGTTTTATTTTTAATTACTTTTAAAAATTATATATAAAATTAATATTTTTTGTATCTTTAAGACAATATATATTAATTTTTTATGTATTTTTAAAGTTTTTATGTTTTTTTGATATTTATATGACAATTTGGTAATTATCCATATTTTCTAATTATTACTAATTATTTTTAATTTGTTTTATTTTAATATAGGCTTATCCCATTTAACCTCAGTAGTAATGCAATTCACTCTATTAAAATTACCTTATATTACATAGCAAAAAATTCTAAAAATCCTATTGACATTTCTAAAATATGGTAGTATATTTTATATATAATGTTTATTAAAGTTGAAATTTGTAACTTATTATACAAAAAACATAAAATATCTATTGACTTTATATTACATACTTGGTAATATGTCAGAGTAGAATGTCGAACATTGTAAATTAGGAGGAATTTTTATTATGAAATCAACAGGTGTAGTTAGAAGAGTAGACGAATTAGGTAGAATCGTTATTCCAATAGAATTAAGAAGAACTTTAGATATTGCTGAAAAAGATGCTTTAGAAATTTATGTAGACGGTGAACAAATAATCCTTAAGAAATATGAACCAGCTTGTATCTTCTGTGGAGATGCAAGAGACGTTATAAACTATAAAGGAAAAAATGTTTGTACTAATTGTTTAGATGAAATCAAAAACAATAGATAATACCTAATAATACTTATATAAAATAAATAGCCCCTCTAAATTTAGAGGGGCTATTTATTTTATATATCAATTGAAAACTTATAAACTTCACTTTTGGGTATACCCCTGTCTTTAGCAACAGCTTTAATAGCTTCTTTCTTACTTATACCTTCATCTATATATTTCATTATGTGATCTTGAATTGACAAATCAATCCATTCACTTTCTCTTTCTTGTTTTATTTCTTCAAGTCTTTTACCTTCAAGTACAAGTACAAACTCACCTCTAGGTTTATTCTCTGTGAAATAATTAATGGATTCTTCAATAGTACCTCTGAATATTTGTTCATATAGTTTTGTCAGCTCTCTACAAACTGCAATTTGTCTATTTCCAAACGAATTATATAAAAAAGATAATGTATCAAGCAATCTATGTGGTGCTTCATAGAATATTAAAGTTTCTTGGCTTTGAAGTAATTCTTCCTTTATTATATTTCTATCTTTGTTTTCTCTAGGTAAAAAACCTCTAAAAATAAATTTTGTTGTATCTAATCCTGAGTATACCAAAGCTGTTGTTATAGCTGTTGCACCTGGTAAAACATTAAATGCAATTCCTTCTTCTATACATCTTTTAACTATAACACTTCCCGGATCAGATATACCAGGAGTTCCTGCATCAGATACCAATGCTATGCTTTGCCCATTTAAAAGTCTATCAATAATTTCATTGCTCTTATCTTTCTCATTAAATTTATGATAACTTATTAATGTTTTCTTTATGTCAAAATGATTTAATAATTTTAAAGTCTGTCTAGTGTCTTCTGCTGCTATAATATCTGCTTCATTTAGTACTTCCAATGCTCTTAATGTTATATCTTTTAAATTACCTATTGGGGTTGGTACTAAATATAACTTTCCTACTTCCATTTTATATCCTCCCATATATTTTATCTATTTGCTTTGTATAAGATCCATCCTCATTGTGAACATATAAAGGAATATCCCATTTCAAATATGAACCACCGTCTCTTTGTCCTTCTACTAATACTATATTTGCTGCCTTACCAGGCTTAGGATATACCATTTTAACTCTTTTAGGCTCTATTTTATATTTTCTCATTAAAGTAAATATATCTGCTAATCTCTCTGGTCTATGTACTATAAACATTCTGCCATTATCTTTTAGTAATACTTTAGATGCATAAATCACATCTTCCAGATTACATAAAACTTCATGCCTTGCAATAGCAAGTTTATCACTAGGATTCATAATTCCTGCATTGTTCAACTTGTATGGTGGGTTTACAGTAACTACATCAAACTTATCCATTTTCTTTAAATACTCTATATTTTTTAAATCTTCTTTTATAAATGTAATCTTATCTTCTAATGCATTTAATTTTACACTTTTCTCTGCCATATTAACCATTTCTTTTTGTATCTCTAGTCCATAAATCTCTCTTGGGCTATACTTTCCATACAACAAAAATGGTATTATTCCTGTACCCGTACATAAATCAATAACTCTATGTTTATTCTTAACATTTGCAAAATCAGATAATATTACAGCATCTACACCAAATTTAAATCCATTAACCTTTTGTATTAATTGTAGACCTTTTAATTGTAGATCATCTATAACTTCATCTGTATCTAAATTAATTAAATTATTTTCAAGCATAGTTATCTTCCTTTATCCATATATTCTAAATAATTATAACTTATACATATATTCTAAACAACTTAATATGATTTTAGTATTTTATTCTCTAGTTGTGTTTTAGCAAAGTGTCTATATATAATTAAGTCTTGTAAATATAATTTCATATATTGTACTTAACTTCAAATAGAACTAAATTTTATATACAACAAAATAAGACTAGACAATTACATATCTAGCCTTATTTTAAATATTATATATTATAAAATTCTTCTAGCCGCATAGAATTTATATACTGATGATACTTTTACAACGTCTCCTGTTTGTGGTGCATGAATCATGCTACCTCCACCAACATATATACCAACGTGACCTGCATGAGTAAATACTAAATCACCTGGTTGTAATTGACTTTGTGATACAGGTACTCCTACCCCTATTTGTGAGTAAGTAGTTCTTGTTATATCAACGCCAGCTGCTTTTCTATATACATATTGAGTAAATCCTGAACAGTCAAAGTTGCTTGGGCCTGTTGCTCCATATACGTAAGCTTTTCCTAAATGATTGTATGCTTCATTTAATATAGCTTGAGCATTACCTGCTGATGGAACAGTAACATTTGTAGAACCTGAGTTTCCTCTATTTGGAGTGTTAGCTGAAGCTGCTGCTGATGCCGCTGCTGCTTTTTTCGCTTCCTCTTCTTGTTCTTTTTGTGATACTGCACTCTTTGCACTTTCAATCTTTGCGTTTACTTCTTCTATTACTATTGGACTTTTAAGTTGGTTATCTCTTATATTTCTTAATTGAGAAATTGCTGATTTTAAATCACTAAGAGAACTGCTTGAGCTGTTTATTACATCAATTTGTGATTTAACAACATCTCTTTCCATTTGTGATAAGTATTCTTCATCAAATTTTTTCTTTTCATCGTTTGTCTTTTCAACTAATATTTCTTGATCTTTCTTCTTAGCATCTAATTCTGATAAACTTACTTGAACTTCTGCATTAAGCTTGTCTATTTCTTTCTTTTTATCTTCTAAAGAAGTTATCTTTTCATTTAATGAATCTCTTTTTTCAGTTATTTCTTTTATAGCTTTTTTATCTCTACCTAAAATTCTACCTAATGATTCTGCTCTTGTAAAAAAGTCACTAGTAGATTCTGATTCAAATAAGAAGTTTAAATAACTAAATTCCATATCTCCTGACATGTATATAGCTTTAAGTCTTTCGCCTAATGCTAAATCTAAGCTAGTAATTTCTTCTTTACATTGTTCTATGTCCTTAGTTGTATTATCAATTTGTGTATTGATATTCTTAACTTCCTTTTTATTGTTAGAGACAGTTTGCTCTAACGGCTCTATTTGAGCAGATAAATCATAAATTTTATCTTGAATTTCATTTATATTACGTTCTATTTCAGCATATTTTTGTCTTGTTTCACTTAATTCTTGATTTCCAGGCGTAGCAAAAGCTGGCGCTGAAGACCCTGCAATAATCATAATAGCTAACATTGTAGCTAAAATCTTTTTCCTCATCCAATGCCGGTTCGTTTTGAACCTTCCCTCCTTCATATTAACAAAATGCGTTTACATATCTAAAATTATATCACTTTACATATATATGGACAACTTTTCTACACCATTAATTCTAAGCGTTATCTTATATTCTTTTTAAAATAGTCCATAATACCCTATTTTTCTAAACGATGCTACATAAAATCCATTGATAATAGGGAGTTTTAATATATTGGGTCATATATTTAGAAACATAAATTCCAAAACATGAATATAATTCCTGCAAAAGTTTACATTATATTATTATAGTAACATATAAATGAATAAAATTGAATTCTTGACATAATTTTTTTTTGATAATATAATTATGTCCATCTGCACTATTTAATACAATATAAAAAAACTTAAGGCATTACCTTAAGTTTTTTTTATAACTTTTTATAAGATGAAGGAGTGACTTAATGTTAAATAATATAGAAGCGGCAATATTTGATTTAGATGGAACTTTAGTAGACTCAATGATGATTTGGCAACAAATAGATATAGATTATCTTAAAGAAAAAGGACATGAACTACCTAAAGGTTTGAAAAATGATATAATTCATTTAAGTTTTAAACAAACGGCCGCTTATTTTAAAAACAGATTTAATATAGAAGATTCTATTGAAACAATATTAAAGCATTGGCATGATATGGCCTTTGAATATTATTCAAACAAAGTAAAACTAAAAGATGGAGTGATAGAATTTTTAAATAAACTAAAATCTAAAAATATAAAAATTGGACTAGCTACAAGTAATTCTAATGAATTATTAGAAGTTTGTTTGAAATCAAATAATATCTATGATTACTTTGATTCAATAACTACTACAGGCGAAACTGAAAAAGGTAAAGATTCTCCTGATGTATATTTACTTGCTGCTAAAAGATTAGATACTACCCCTGATAAATGTGTAGTATTTGAAGATATCTTACCTGCTATAAAGTCAGCAAAGGTAGCTGGAATGAAAGTTATTGCAGTAAAAGATGAATTTAGCATAGATTCTAAAGAAGATATCATAAAGGCTTCTGATAAATACATAACTTCATTTTTTGAATTAATATAAAGTAAATGTGTGTACGTTCACTTTTTTATTTAGTTCAAAGTAGATAGATGAGAGTTCAGCATTACAGAAATTTTATATATAAGAAAAGTGGTTTTACAATAAAACCACTTTTTTCTATTACTAATTATAAGTAATATTACTATTTTCTTTCAACACCATATTTATCTGATAATTGTTTTATCATTTCTAAATATTTGTTTTGTTGTCTTTCATTTATAAGTTGTCTTAATACTGCATCCTTAACTTGATCAAATGGTACAGTTGTGCTTTCAGTTTTGTCTTCTACTAATATTAAGTGATAACCAAATTGAGTCTTAACTGGTTCACTAACTTTTCCAACTTCTGATTCAAAAGCAACTTTTTCAAATTCTGGAACCATAGCACCTTTTCCAAAGTTTCCTAAACTTCCGCCTTGTTCTTTAGATGGACAAGTTGAATATTTTTTAGCAGCTTCTTCAAATGCTAATCCATTTGCTATTTCTTCTTTTATAGAAGTAGCTTCTTCTTCAGTCTTAACTAAAATATGTTTTGCTGAAACTGTTGGTGGATTTACAAACATATTTGCATTATCATCATAATACTTTTTAACATCTTCATCAGTAACTGTAACATCAGCTAATACTTTGTTAATTGCTAATTGAGTTAATGCCTCTTTTGCTAATCCTTCAACTAAATTTTTATATTCTTCAGTCTCATCTATTTTTAACTCTTTACCAAAGTTACGCATTAATTCAAAAGCTACTACTTGTTCTAATAATGCTTCTCTTCCTTGTTCTCCTTGGAACATAGCTCTTCTTTCTTGTGGATATCTATTTAGTACTGCATCTAAGTCTTTATCTTTGATTTCGTTTCCGGCAACAATTGCCAATACCTTATTTTCCATGTTAATTCTCCTTTTTAACTAATTTTTTATATACCTCTATATTTTAACAATATATATCTCTACTAACAATAAAAAAAGAAAATTTATTATTATTATTTATAAAAATGGTATACTAATTATGGGTGATTTTATGAATAACATATTAAAAAATGATTGGAATAATTACATAGGTAATGAATTTGAAAAAGATTATTATCTCAAATTAAGAAAAAATTTAGCACAAGAGTATAAAACAAAAACAATATACCCTGATATGCATAATATTTTTAATGCTCTTCATTACACAGCTTTTGATGATGTTAAAGTAGTTATATTAGGGCAAGATCCTTATCATGGTCCAAACCAAGCTCATGGACTAAGTTTCTCGGTAAATCCAGGAGTTAGAATTCCTCCATCACTTTTAAATATATATAAAGAATTAAAAGATGATATTGGATGTTATATACCTAATAATGGTTATCTAAAGAAATGGGCTGATCAAGGTGTTCTATTATTAAATACAGTACTTACTGTAAGAGCTGGCGAAGCTAATTCACATAAAAATATAGGCTGGCAAATATTCACTGATAATATAATAAAGGTATTAAATACTAGAGAGAAACCCATTGTATTTATACTTTGGGGAAATAATGCAATAAGAAAAGAAGAACTTATAACAAATCCCAAACACCATATAATAAAATCAGTGCATCCTAGTCCTCTTTCTGCATCTAGAGGTTTTTTTGGTAGTAAGCCATTTTCAAAAACTAATGAATTTTTGAAAAATGACAATGAAACTTCTATAGATTGGCAAATAGAAAATCTTTAAGTTTTATTAAAAGTGGATATTTATAGTTCATAGTATAATCAAAGTTTACAGACTTTTAAAAGATCAATTAAGAAATTTAATGATTTTTACTATTTACTATTCTAATATCCACTTTTAAAATTAGAATTTATATAATATTGACTCTTACCAATTTTCAGTTAATGCTATGTTTTAGTAGAATCTTAATAAATTTATACATGTTTAAATTATGTTTTGATACGCATTAATAATACATTTCTTTTATACTTTATTACATATGATTTTCTTTATACTCTTCTATTTTAGAATAGATTAATGAGCCTATTATTCCTAATACTCCTCCTGCTGCAAAGAAAAATACTGCATTATCAAAAATTGTACCAATAATAGTTCCAACTCCAACTCCAATTGCAATTCCTTTGGCTAAATTTTCATATTCCTTATCAGTTAACATAATCTTTTCTAACATTAAACTCATCTCCAATCTAAAATATTTTTATTTTATAATGTTCTATAATACTAATTTTATATTAGTACTCTTAAAAGTTTATTAATTCAACATTAAGGATTTCTTATTATTATTCTATATCACTATAAATTGTTATTTGTTACATATGTGTGTCCTAATTCTTACAAAATAGTTTCATTTTATATTATTTATTATCAAACTATGTTTTGGCAGAGTATTAATATATTTCCAAACAAATCTGCATAAAATAATTATAATTTCACTTTATCTATTACATATATCGATACATATTTAACACATACTATATTACAAATATATTGTTATGTACATTAAAATTATATGATATTATATAATTATTATTAATTTAGTTAAGGAGAGAAATTTTATGGAATATAAGTTTGCATATGATGATAAAGAATATGTATTAAATAAAGAAAATTGTGATGGTATATTTTTAGATTCTGATAATGAAGTTGAGGAAATTGAAGGCTTATCATTAGATATAGTTTTAAATGCTTTATGTGAAGGAGATAATGTTAATTTTTCAAAAGAATTTTATGGTGATAAATGTTACTGTGATTCTCAAGAAAAGTTAAATAAATCTTATGCTTATTTAGAATATCATTTTTATATTTATACAAAAGAAAATAAGTATATAATAAATACACTTTGTAATGAATATGAAAATACATCTTACAATAAGCTTGCTAGAGCTGGAAAAATAGATAATAGCTATATTGTTAGCATGGTAATTTGTCCTTGTTGTGGTAATTACACAATAGAAATTGAGCAATGTACAGTTTAATATTTTTATGAGTATAGAGTAGTGTTAAAACATCTATACTCATTTTTTATTTAAAAATATCCAAACTATAAAAATTTATGTGCAATGGTAACATTTGAAGGACCCTATTCTAATCTTTCATGTGCCTATGGAAAATAATTACTGAAATATATTTTCCAATTTATAAAATTTAAATCATAGAATAACATTAGCTTACAATAATTTAAAAAATAAAAAAAACACTAACAAATGTTAGTGTTTTTTTGGTGGCTCGAACTGGAATCGAACCAGTGACACGAGGATTTTCAGTCCTCTGCTCTACCGACTGAGCTATCGAGCCATGCTTACCTGGCAACGTCTTACTCTCCCACACAGTCTCCCGTGCAGTACCATCAGCGCTGTAGACCTTAACTTTCCTGTTCGGAATGGAGAGGAGTGTTACCTCTACGCCGTCATCACCAGATCACAAGTAGTATTATATCTAGGTATTGCTATTATGTCAACTACTTTTTAAAAAGTTTTTTATTTTTTTGTTTTTTTATTTATATTCCGACTAATTATATCCTTGTTTAGCACCTAATATTACTAGTGTTAACAGCATTTTTAATATAATGTATAAAAGCATTATATTTTTTCAATCAAAACCTTATAACTAAAAAATATAGCTTAATTATAATAAATTTTATTATTATATTTTCTACTTTCTTGCACATTCTTTTGATTTTTCCAGTAAAATATCTATTCCATGCTTTATATCATTTAATACAAAACCCAATGCTTCTTTGCATGCTTTTGGACTTCCTGGCAAATTAACTATTAATGTTCTTCCTCTAATTCCAGAAATAGCTCTTGATAACATTGCTCTTTTAGTTATTTGAAGACTATAATATCTTATTGCTTCACATATCCCTGGCGCTTCTCTTTCAATAACTATCTTAGTTGCTTCTGGAGTTATGTCTCTTGGAGAAAATCCAGTGCCCCCTGTACTTAAAATAAGATTAACATTAAGTTCATCACTCATATACATAAATTCTTTTGACAGCATATCCTTATCATCAGGAAGAATTATTTGCCTTACAACTTCAAAATCATTACTTTCCACTATTTCCTTTATTACCGCTCCACTTTTATCTTCTCTTTCGCCTGCATATCCTTTATCACTACTTGTAATAATTCCAACTGTATACATTAATCCAAACCTCCCAAATATCTATTACTAAAAGAGTTTAGTAACATCCTCCATATTTTAACTAAGTAACTATTATAAAAATTATATCATAATAAAATACAAAATTACTAAATATTTAATTATAGGTTTTATAGAATTCTTCGTTATAAATTTTTTTCCAAAAGTATGTATATATTTTTACTATATTTAAAAATTATTTTAATGAATGGCTCCGTTTTAAATGTGTGTTGATATATGCTATAGGTTAAGTGGCATTGTAATTGGACTTTTAGAACTCTTAATAAGTATTGTCACATTTACTGCTTGTCTCAATTTTATATTGGGAGCAAGCTAAAATGGGACTATACTCATTTTAGTGTTGTTAAGTGAGAGTCGGAATTTTATATTTCGCTCCTCGAACTTACTCAGCGACTATCAGAAGTCGAGTTTCCTTTTTACATTCCGTCCACTTTGCTTATGCATATATCAACACACTGCTAAAATATAGCCTAATCAATAGATATATAAATATGGATTTCTGCATTTTCCATATCACAATTTTGATATTCCTCAAAATCACATTTATAATTTCTATTTAACTTCATATTCCATAACTCTTGCCAAAAATTATTAACTACTTGTTGCATTTGTCCACGAACAATAAATTTAGCATATTTTCCAGCTGGAATAACTTTTACTATAGTGTCTTCGCTAATATCTTCAATTTCATTAACTTCACACCCTGCCGTAACACTATACTCGCTATTAACATCACTTTCATAATCAGAGTAAATACCTATTGCTTTATCATTTGCTTTATTTTTAATAGTATTATATACTCCACCTTCATAAAGATTTTGCCACAATGATCCTATTATCTTTATCATATTCTCATCGCAATTTTTAGTTCTGGCAGTTACCCCTACTACTTTCTTTTCTTTTAAATTTACAACTTCATAATTCATAATTTGATTACCTCTCTTTCTTTGATAATCAAATATTAACAAACATAACATGACATCTATGTGTCATATTATAAATATTTTTTTATAATTTCTTCTACTTTTTTCTTAAACTCTTCTCTCATATTTAATGGTTCAAGTATCTCAATACTATCACCAAAGCTGAGAAAATAGTTATATATCCACTTAGTTTTTGGAACATTGGCTATAATATTAAACTCATCATTTTCTAAAGTAATTTTCCCATTTTTAAATTCATCATAAACTCTTGAAGCCATGGAAATATTTACTTTAAGCTTTACTTCAATTAATTCTTCCTTTAGTGACATATCATAATTAATATTTAATGGTGTTGTGTTTACAAAGGTATCTTTTAAAGTCTCTATTTTTTCTATTCTTGTTAATTTAAAAAATCGCATATCTTTTCTTTTTCTACAATATCCATATATATACCAATTATATCCTTTGAATATCAATTTATATGGTTCTACAATACGCTCTGATCTCTCACCTTTATTGCTAAAATAAGAAATATATACTGCCTTTGAATTAATAATACTATCTTTGATAATTTCAAAATTTTCTTTATCCTCTTCACTTTGCTCCCAACCTGAAAAGTCAATTTCAATCCAATCAATTGCATTCTTCCTAAATAAACTTCTTAGTTTTAAAAAGGAATCATCTACATTTATATGTCCTGTAGCATTTACACTTTGCAATGCCATAAGTACTTGCTTCTGCTCACTATCAGACAATATAGTTTTATCTATAGAATAATTATCTAAAATAGAAAGTCCTCCACCTTTCCCCTGAGCTGAACAAACTGGTATATCATTTGTAGATAATATCTCAATATCTCTGTATATAGTTCTAACAGATACATTAAATTGTTCTGCTAATTCTGCAGCAGTAACACTCTTTTTACTAACTAATATATTTACAATAGAAAATAATCTATCTATTTTCATTTAACATCTCCAATATCTTCTTTATGTTTTATACAAATTATACCATTCAAATTCATAATGTTATACATACTATTTATCTATATTACTTTAATTTTTATTGTGAATTGTGTAATAATAAAAATAACAAATATAGTTTGGAGATGTTTTTATGAGTATAGAAAAATTATCAGAGATTTTAAAAAATAGTAATAACATAGTCTTCTTTGGTGGTGCTGGAATGTCCACAGAATCTGGAATACCTGATTTTAGAAGTGCTAATGGTTTATTTAATAAAAAACTCAATGTAACTTTTACCCCTGAACAATTAGTATCTCATAGCTTTTATATTAGACATCCTGAAGAATTTTTTAACTTCTATAAAGCTAAGCTTATATATCCAGATGCTAAACCAAATAGCGGACATATAGCTTTAGCTAAACTTGAAGAAATGGGTAAACTTAAAGCTATTGTTACTCAAAACATAGATGGACTTCATCAATCAGCTGGTTCAAAAAACGTTTTTGAGCTTCATGGATCTGTTCATAGAAATTATTGTACTAATTGTAATGCATTTTATGATTCAGACTTTATATTAGAATCAAAAGGAGTACCTACTTGTACAAAGTGTGGAGGAACTGTTAAACCAGATGTTGTTCTTTATGAGGAAGGATTAGATGATTATACTATAACTGGTGCAATTAAAGCAATATCTAAGGCTGATACCTTAATTATAGGAGGGACTTCATTAGTTGTTTATCCAGCAGCTGGATTAATTGATTATTTTAGAGGTAAAAACCTTGTACTTATAAATAAAAGTGCTACTTCAGCTGATTCCAAGGCTAACCTAGTTATTAATGATTCTGTTGGAAAAGTTTTAAGTGAAGCAGTTAATAATTTATAAACAAAAAAATAACCAAGGCGACTGTGAATCCGTTGATTTTTTTAGCCATGCACCCTTTTCAAACTCAGTGCAGAAATAATGGTGCGGCATATGATTACTTTTTATTCTTTAGAAGTATTAATTGTACCTTTAAAATACAACACTCTAGATGTTACCCACAGATTCTTTAGTAACATAAATTGCTAAAGAATAAAATAAGTCTGATCATTATCATATGTATTTTAACTACATATAATAGTGACCAGACTATTTTTTAACATATTTTCATAATTTAAAATCTATTTTTCTTTCAAACCATAAAATTAATTTCATTTATTAGTTATTTGTATATATGAATTATATATTCACATGTAACTTTCAATGATTTTAATTATTACTTTTTCATTAAACTCAATCCCTTTTAGGCATTTTTGAATTTTATTTAAATCTACTAACATAAGTGAATCAGTGAATATCTTACAATCTTCTATCATTCCATTCACAACATCTAAATTAATTTCAACATTTCCAATAGGAAGTTTTTTTTCTAAAGTTATATTGTAATTAGGACTCTCTCCAAAATTCCACTTACTATCATTATATTTTTGAAAATAACTTGGACTGTAATCTTTTTTGCTATATTCTTTAATGTTTACAAATTCTCCATATACATTTAAAAATCCATTGATTAAAGCTTCTTTAACACTATTCGAATCAATCGTTTCATCTAAATCCTTAAGATTAACAACTCTACTTCTAACAGACTTTATTCCTTTAGATTGTAATTTTAATTTAGATGGATTTAATGATTTAGAAAGTTCATTTAAATTTATATCGATCATTATAGTTCCATGATGAAAATAGTTTCCATCTTCTGAATAAAATGCATGACCAGAGAATTTCTTCTTATCTATAAGTAAATCATTTCTTCCTGATACTTCTGCAACCAATCCTAATTTTTTAATTCCATCTATTATTACTTTAAGCTGCTTTTCTAAATCCACATCTACCTCTTTAGTTAAAAAAGTAAAATTAAGATTGCCAAGATCATGAAAAACTGTTCCTCCACCAGATATTCTTCTAACTAATGTAATATTATTTTCTTTCATATAATCTAAATTACATTCAGAATATGGGTTTTGATTTCTACCTATAACTACCGTTCTATCATTTTGCCAAAGATATAATATATTTTCATTATCTTTCAAATTTCTAAGCAGTTCTTCTTCTAAAGCTAAGTTATAAGCTGGATCTACTTCTTTTGAAATGATAACTTTATTCATGATTGTGTATAGCTCCTATAGATAATCCTAAGACACTTTCATGTATTACTTCACCTGTAGTTGGATGTGCAAATATAGTTTCACAAATTTTCTCTTCACTAATATTATTTTTAATCATTAAAGTTAATGTGCTAATTAATGAAGATGCATCTACTCCAATAATAGATGCTCCAACTATTTTATTATTATTAATATCTTTAATTATTTTTATAAATCCTTTTTCTTCACCCATAGTTAAAGCCTTACCATTAGCTGAATAAGGGAATTTACTTATCTTAATATCTAGTCCATCTTTTAAGCACTTATCTTCATTCATTCCAACTGATGCTATTTCTGGCACTGTGAAAATTACATTTGGTACATGATCATAGCTTATTTCTTTATTTTGGCCTAATATATTATCAATAGCTATCATTCCTTGATGTGAAGCAACATGAGCTAATTGCATTATATTATTAACATCTCCTATAGCATAAATGCCTTGAACATTTGTTTCTAAATTAGAATTAACTTTAATTCCTCTTCCATTATCATTTAATTCAAGGTTTATATTTTCAATATTTAATCCATCAATATTAGGCTCTCTTCCTATTGCTACAAGTACATTTTCTGATACTAATAATTTTTCTTCTCCATCCTTTTCAAAAGATACAATAGCATCACCATTTTCAGATTTCTTGATTTCTGTAACTTTTGAGCTAGTATAAATATTAATTCCTTTATCAGTTGCAATACATTTTATTTCTTCAGAAATATCTTTATCCATCATTAGCAATAATCTATCTGCATATTCAACTACATTTACCTTTACTCCAAAGTTAGAATAAATAAATGCAAATTCCATACCTATAACTCCACCACCAATTATTGTTATAGACTCAGGTAATTTTTCATTGCTTAATGCAGTAGTACTATTTAAAACAAATGGCATATCAATTCCTTTAATATTAATCTTTGAAATTTTAGATCCAGTTGCTATAATTATATCTTTAGAATCTACTGTATACTCATCTTTACCCTTTTTTACAATAACATTTTTATTATCTAAAAATGAAGCTTCTCCTTTTATAACCCTTACGCCATTTGCTTCTAGGAGATACTCTATTCCATTAACAAGTCTTCCCTTAATATCATCTTTTCTTTTTACTACTTTTTTCATATCAAGCTGCGCATTATCAATAGTAAATCCAAACTCCTCGCTATTTAATGCACTATGAAATACCTCAGATGATTTTACAAATGCTTTTGTTGGAATACATCCTACATTTAAACAAGTACCACCAAGATTTTCTTTTTCAATAATAATAGCATCTAATCCTTTTTTAGCTGCATAGATTCCTGCAACATATCCTCCTGGACCTCCCCCTATTATTGTTAAATCTGCTGTAACGTTTTCTTTTTTTCCCTTAAGCATAGAGCCAAAATAATCAACCTTATTGTTACCACTTATATTTTCTCCAGTTACTAGAAGTAATATATGCCCAATCTTAACATCGTCACCTTCAGATACTTTTATTTCATCTATTTTGAAATCAAAACTTGCTTTAAAAGGTGTATTGCCTTTGCTTGTTTCTAATTGCATCAATACCTGACCTTTTTTTACTTTATCTCCTTCAGCCACACTAATTTTTCCAACCTTAGCAGACTTATTATGACCAGATAATCTTTCTAATTTTATATCCATATTAAATTCTCCTTCTATATAAAAAGGTTGTTATAAAATCAATTTGATTTTATGAACAACCCATAACTTTTTTAATTTACGTACTATTGGAAATCTTTCTCAAATTCATCAATTGAATCTTTCAATAATGTTACTGAATAAGCCATTGTTGGCCCTCCACCAAATGCAACTGAAACCATTGCAGCTTCCATTATTTCTTCTCTAGTAGCTCCTGCTTCTAAAGCTTTAAAAGTATGGAATACTATACAATATTCGCATCTATTGTATGTAGCTATACCAATACTAATTAATTCCTTTGTCTTGTTACTAATGGCTCCATCTCCATAGTTTGTACCAAGGAGATTCATAAATGCTTCAACATTAGCACCATTAGTTTCTCCTAAAGTATTTAGTCCACTCATGAATTCATTTAACATTGCTCTAACATCTTTTTTCATAACAAAACCCTCCATATAGTTATATTCCCTTAATTGCTTTACATAGCAATACTTAGCATAGCAAGTATCTTTATATAAAAAATACCACATCAAGGTGGCATTGTCAATGTTTACATACATTATTTATCATTTTTTCCAAAACATTTTTAAAAATACTTAGTTCATCTTCTGATATACCATTAACTGCATCCTTCTGAAATTCTTCTCCCAATGGAATAAGTTCTTCTCTTAGTTTTTTTCCCTTATCAGATAAAAATATTCTAGTTACTCTTCTATCCTTACTTTCTTTTCGCCTTTCCACTAAATCATCTTTTTCCATACGATCTATAAGTCTTACCATAGAAGATTCTTTTACACTCATATGATCAGAGAGCTCTTTCTGGAAAACACCATTAGTCTTGCCGATGTAATATAATGCTATCCATTGAACTCTTGTCATATTATGTTCTTGAAGTCGCCTATTAAATTCATCTGAAAGTATTTTAGCCCCTTTATTAGTTATAAAACCAATACAATCATCCAAATTATACATTTCCCCACATCCTTTGATTTTCTTCAATTCTTTAATTATAGTATATTCCTTAGATTAAGAGCAACTAAATTAATTGATTAATTTATCTATAAAAACCTTGTACTTATAAATGAAAGTGTTACTTAAGCAGATTCAAAAGCTAATTTGGTTATTAATGATAATGATTCTATTGGAAAAGTTTTAAGTGAAGCAGTTAATAATCTATAAAAAAATATAGGGTATGTTTTCTCTGTAGAAAACATACCTTATATTTTTTAACTCTTATTTTACAAGTGTTGATATATGCAATAGGTAAAGTGGCACCATTCAGTCCATCTTTGCTTATGCATATATAAACACTTTACTAAAATAAAACTATTTCTTACTACTTAGCGATCATTATTTCCTCTATTTGATCAATACAGCATCCGCAGCATGTACCTGCATTAGTAGCTTCTTGTACTTCTTCTAAAGTAGTAGCTCCATTATTCATAGCGTCTTTTATATCTTGTGCTGTAGTTCCTACGCAACCACATATTACTTCATTCATATCCATTTTTCTATTCCCCTTAACAATAATCTTTTATATTACAAGAATAATTTCCTGTGACTTAATTTTAATACATAGCTCTAAAAAAATCAATAGTAAATATTATTAAATAATAAAAATTATTATTTAATAATATCTTAAAGATAATCTGTCTATTTTCATTTAATTTATTCTCACTAAAAGTATTGATATTTATTTTTGCCTCTGTTTTAAATATTCAATTTATATTAATAATTTTTAAATGTAACTAAATATGGAATCTTTTCTATAGTAAATAAATATAATTTAAGTGATAGTTGTTATAGGAGATTTAATATGAAAATTTTATTATTCTTATTATTTATTATTGTTGTAGCTGGCTCTTTATTGTTCTTAATATATAATTATGAAAACAAAATATCATTGGTAAAAAAGCAATTAATAGCTAGTCAAGAACAGTTTTATAAATTAAAAGCAAAGTATGATCAACTAAATTCTTTAAAAAACAATCCGTCAATTATGTTTCTTGATCTAACAGAGCATACTGGACTATTAACTAAAGATTCAATGGTATATCTATCTCCAAATGAATTAGCACCTACATTGCAAAAACTTGATATATCCATGGAAGTTTATATACTAGACAAAGCTTTATGCGATAAAATCGTATGGTATTATGTATCTCTTCCTATAGATACAAACATAAATTCAAGAGGTTGGGTAAAAGAAAATTCTTTTTCTAATTTTTTAGATAAATCCTCATATACGGAAATCATCAAATGCTAAAAAAATACTGTGCTATATTTTAGTTTACATTACAAAATAAAAAGGTGAAAGTTAAAAGTTATCTTTGAAATTCTAATAAGAATTTCTTCTTTAACTCTTTGCTTTCACCTTTAAAATTTCAACTAAATTTCTATCTAACTATTTAATCAAATTCTTTTAATTATTGGCTATGTTTTAAGTGAATGTTGATATTATAGTATAAGAGCGAACTGGCATTAGAATTTGCTTTTTAGAACTCTTAAGTGAGAATCAAAATTTTATATTTTCCTACTCGAACTTACTCAGCGAATGTACATGAGTCGAGTTTCCTTTTTTAGTCTTACAATTAATTGCTTGTCAACAATCTTTGATTGGGAACATGCATTAATTGGACTAAGCTTTATTTTAGAGTTCTTAAAGTAAATTCCTCTGTCCATGAGCTTTATACTATAATATTAACACTATTTTAAAACATAGCCTAATTATTAATTAACTTAACATAATAGTAATTCCCATATATATAAAGTATATTATTATGGTTACTATTAAGGGCCAATTCATTATTTTATCTTCTTTTTTATAAGATATATCTTTATTAAAATACCGATAATCAATAATCTCAGCCTCTTTATATTGAATTTGTTCATTAATTAAGTTTTGTTTTCTTCTGTCATTTATTCCCTTAAGTTTTCTAAGAATTAATACAATTAAAAATGCTGAAACCAACCCCATTATTGCACAGCCTTTTAATAAATTCATCTTTTCAGCTAATGATAAAGCTTTAATTGATATATCCTGAGCTGCTTCTTCAATTCCAAATTTACCTTGAACAAATGTTAATACCTTTTGCATAGCTACTGATGTTCCATTAATCATAAAATGAAATGTCATAGATGCAAATATACTATTAGTCACTCTAACTAAATAAGCTAAAATTCCACCCAGAACAGCTGCATATAAAAATTGTTGACCATTTAAATGAAATATCCCAAATAATAAACCAATTATTATACAAGTTTTTAAATCACTTTTATCATCATATCCTGATTGAACTATACCTCTTAAAGTTATTTCTTCTGTTATAGCAGGCATAACAGCCATTAAAAGTAACATTATTAAAAATGGTGTAGATGATATTTCTGATACAAAGTTTCCTATATCATTTTCAAAAAAGAATGATGTTATAAGCGAAAATAGACTAACTAACGGTTGACTTACAAATGATAAAACAATTATTAAGAAAAAGTCTTTTAAATACAATTTATTAAACTTAAGAGTTTGCTTTATATTGGGTTTAACTATTATTACATATACTATTGCAGGTATTATAAATAAAATCATATGATTTAAAAATAATTGCACTCTTATGTCAGTCAAACCCATTATTAAATAAAAAATTCCTAAGAAATTACTTCCTATTATTTCTCCTAATAGTATTATTAAAAAATATAAATTAGCTCTAAATGTTTTTTTCATACTTACACCTTTACTATAAATTATTAATTAGATTTATATTTTAATGTATAAATAACTACCTCTTGGGAAAGAATTTATAATGAAGTAACTAACTTCAATATTTAATCGCCTCTCCCCCCATTTTATTTATATACCAAATTTTATTCCTATTGCTATCATAGATAGCAATAGGAATAATTTTTTTATTGATTATGTTTTAAGACATGCCTTCTACTTCTTGTTTAATCATATCTAATGCAGTTATAGTAGCTGAGTTTCTTACCTTTGCTCTGTTTCCTTTAAATACATATTTTTTAGCATATGCTTTTCTATTTATAAAAATACCTATATATACTAATCCCACAGGCTTCTCAGCAGTTCCTCCACCTGGGCCAGCAATTCCAGTTGTAGCTATTCCAATGTCAGTTCCAGAAGTTTTAGCTATACCTTCTGCCATTTCAATTGCTACTTGTTCACTTACTGCACCATATTTATCTAATGTTTCTTTATTTACATTTAATCTTCTTATCTTAGCTTCATTAGAATATGTCACTGCACCTTCCATAAAAACTTCTGATATTCCTGGATAAGAAATTAATGTACTAGCTATCAATCCACCTGTACATGATTCTGCACTAGATAAAGTTAATCCTCTATCTATTAGCATCTTTCCTAATATTTCTTCTATTATTTCAACTTTCATTTCATAACCTCTTCATTATAGATTTAAAGATTTTCCGTATGACTTCTATCATTCTTTGATAGAATATTAAACTCATCTTTATCTCTTACTATTTTGGTCAATGAAGCTTGACCATATACACCTTTAAGTTCACCTTCAAATTCTGTAAAGTAACTCATTATAACTTTTAAAGTCATTCCATGAGTTACTATTAAAATATTTTTGTTATTTTCTTTTTCTAAAATTGATTCTAACTTCTTAAATGTTCTATTCTTTACATCTAAAAGAGTTTCACCGTCAGTTCCTTTTACTTCATGATTTCCAGAAAACATTTCTTCTAAAAAATTATGTTCTCCCATTTGAGGTAAATCTTTTATATATTTTCCTTCATATTCTCCAAACCTAATTTCTTTTAACTCATCGCAAGTTACTATTGGAGTATTATTAGGTTCTGATATAATTTTGGCTGTATCTAAAGCTCTTTTTATAGGACTTGCATATATAATGTCTATTTTTTCATTCTTTAATCTATCTCTCAAGCTCTTAGCTTGATTCAATCCTCTTTCTGTTAAAGGTGAATCTTTACTACCTTGAAGTCTCCCTGCTATATTCCATTCTGTTTCACCATGTCTAGTTAAAAATAATGTTGTCATACTTAATCACTCTCCACACTGTATTTCATATAGTCTTATTTTACAATACTTACAACTTATATTCCACCTATAACAAAAGTTGCTTTGCCACACTTTTTTAGTTGAAAGTTGAGAGATAAAAAATTGAGGGTTTTAGTTAAAAATCCCAAAGACTTATTAAAACAATATATATGTTTCAATTAATAAAATTCATCAATATCTAATGAGTGACTGTCACCAAATCACTTTTAGATGTAATAAATTTATTAGAAAATATATATTTTGAAATTTCACAATAGAATTTTTTCGTTAACTATCAACTTTCCACTATAAATTCTCAACTAAATTTATCCCTATTAAAATTCATATCCTACACTCTGAACTGTCCATTTTCAATTTTCTCTATATTATTACATGTCTCTGTTTTAAATGTGTGTTGATATATGCAATAGGTAAAGTGACATTGTAATTGGACTTTTAGAATTCTCAATGAGTATTGTCACATTTACCGCTTGTCTCAATTTTATATTGGGAACAAGCTAAAATGGGACTATACTTATTTTAGCATTCCTAAGTTCAATTACTCCGCTCACTTTGCTTATGCATATATCAACACTCTGCTAAAACATAGCCTATTACATGAATAAAACCACTTAACTGCAATATATATTACAACTAAATGGTTTTATAAAAAATCTTATTTAAATTAATTTTCTGCTGTTTCAAGTAATGCTAAAGCTACTGCTCCTACAACACCTGCATCTGTTCCAAGTCCTGCTGGTACAATCTTAACTGATTCAGCCATTGATTTAAAACATCTCTTATCTACAACTTTTCTTACTGTATCAAATACAATATTTCCAGCTTTTGAAACGCCTCCACCAATTATTATTACTTCCGGATCAAAAATTGATACCGCATTTGCAACAGCTATTCCTAAATAATTTAATGCATTATCTATTATGTCTTTACATACTGGATCTCCAGCAGCTGCTTCTACAAATACTTCATATGAAGTTATTTCATCATATTTTCTTAATGATGTTTCAACTTTACTTCCTATAGCTTCTTTACCTCTTTTACCAATAGCTGTTCCTGATGAAGTTGCTTCTACACAACCAATATTTCCACAATTACATCTTGGACCATCAGGTGCTACAGTCATATGACCTATTTCTAATGCGTTTGATGTATGGCCTCTATATATTTTGCCATCTAATATAGCTCCACCACCTACGCCTGTACTTACTGTAAAGAATAATACGTTTTTAGCACCTCTTCCTGCTCCAAACATAAATTCACCAATAGTCGCAACGTTTGCATCGTTATCTAAGAAAACAGGTACTTCAAACTTTTTATTTAGTGGTTCTACTAAATTAAAGTTTTTAAATGGAAGATTAGGTGTGTATATTATTACTCCATTTTCTGCATCAAGTGGTCCTGGAGAACCAATACCTATTGCTTTTACATCTTTATAAGTAACTCCACCATCTTTTATTACCTTATCTACCGAGTCTATTATTCTATTTAATACTGGAATTTCTCCCTCGTGTGCATTAGTTGGAACTGTTGTCTGGCTAATAACTTCACCATTTAAATTCGATAAAGCTGTACTTATTTTAGTTCCTCCTAAGTCAACCCCTACTACAAATCTTTGCATAAATTTATCCTCCATACTGAATACTAATTGTTAATTTTTCTAACCGGTAACGGTTCTAATATATTTACATTATACTATAATATTTAGTGTAAAGGAATGTAAATTTAAAATCAATATTTTATTTTCTTTTATATGCACTTATAGAGTAACAACCATATGAGTTAAAACCAGCATCACTAATAGTAAATTTATTATCTTGAAGCATAGAATTAATAAATTTTATATTTTCCTTATTTTCTTCATTTATTCTTATTATAAAATCATCACCATTATCTACAATACTAAAGTAATCAAAAATGTTACTATATTCACTTAATCCAAGGTTCCCCGTAATATCCATACTATATGTTGACATATACTATATACCTCACATTTATTATTAAAATTTCTACATTATTTATATAACTTATTATTCCTTTAATTAGTTAATATTATTCTAAATATTAATATGTAAAAAGAGATATAAGTACCATTATTTCCTAGTACTTATATCTCTTTTTATTGAGTTTTTAATATATACTTTTTACTTCTCTTCAGAATTTAAATTCTCTATTATTTTATTTGATTCCATTTCAGGAACCTCTTCATATCTTAAGAATTCCTTTTTAAAACTTCCACTACCATGTGTAATAGATCTTAATTCTGTTACATATCTACTTATTTCAGAAAGAGGAATTTCAGCTGTTATTTCTTGAGCTGAATTTTTTGGTTCCATTCCAATAATCCTTCCCCTCTTCTTGTTAATATCACCCATAACATCACCTGTATATTCATCTGGAACAGTTACTTGTAACTTCATTATAGGTTCTAACAATATTGGCTTAGCTTCTTCTAAACCTTTTTTATAAGCCATTGATGCTGCAACTTTAAATGCCATTTCTGATGAATCTACAGGATGATATGATCCATCATGTAATGTAGCTTTAAGTCCTATAACTGGACATTTTGCAAGAACTCCATGTTCTATGCATTCCTTTAAACCTTTTTCTACTGCTGGTATAAAGTTTCTAGGTACAGACCCTCCAACTACTTTATCTACAAATTCTAAATCTGTCTCCCCATCATTTCTAGGTTCAAATTTTATTACTACATCACCATATTGTCCATGTCCACCTGATTGTTTCTTATGCTTACCTCTTACATCTGATGACGATTTTATAGTTTCTTTATAAGGAATTCTAGGTGCTTTTAATATAACATCAACACCAAATTTATTTTTAATCTTACTTGCAATTATATCTATATGTGTTTCACCAAGACCTGATATGATTATTTCTGAACTTTCATTATCTCTAGTTATATCAAAAACTAAATCCTCATCTTTTAATTTAGTTAGAGCTTGAGATATCTTTTCTTCATCACCTTTAGCCTTAGGAATTACAGACATTGAAATAACTGGAACAGGAAAATTCATTTTATCATATAATATTTTGAAGCTATTATCACATAAAGTATCTCCTGTATCTGTATATTGTAATTTAGATATAGCTCCTATATCTCCAGCTATAATTTTCTTAGTTGGCATTTGATTCTTTCCTCTAATAAAATACATATGAGAAAATTTTTCTAATTTATTTTTATTAGCATTTAATACATTACTATCTTCTGTTGCTGTTCCTGTCATAACTCTAAAGAATGATATTTTTCCTACAAATGGATCTGCAATTGTTTTAAATACTAAAGCTGAAAAAGGTTTGTTTTCATCAAGACTTATAAACTCTTCTTCATTGGTTTCAATATTTAAAGCTTTTTGTGGAATTGCATATTCTGGTGATGGGAAACAAGCAATTATATTATCAAGTAAAGTATTAACCCCTATAACTTTTAATGAGCTACCACACATTACCGGAGCAATTTCACCAGTAGCACATCCATTAATAAGACCTTCATATATATCTTCGTCACTTAAAGTCCCTTCACTAAAATACTTTTCAAGTAAAGCTTCATCAGTTTCTGCTACTGATTCCATAATCATTTCTTTACATTGTTGTATTTTATCCTTTAAATTTTCTGGTATATCTATTATTTCAGTTTTGTTAGTTTTAAGATTATATACTTTAGCTTCGTTTGAAATAATGTTAACTACGCCTTTAAACTCTCCCTCAGAACCAATTGGATATTGAATTGGAACCACGCTCATACCAAATCTATCCTTAAGTGATTGCAAAACCTTATCAAAACTAGAATTTTCCCTATCTAATTTATTTATAAAAAATGTTCTTGGTAATTTTATTTTATTACAATATTTCCAAGCTTTTTCTGTTCCTACCTTTATTCCAGATACTCCACTTACAACTATCATTCCAACATCTACTGCTCTCATGCCTTCAATGTATTCACCTTCAAAATCGTAATATCCTGGAGTATCAATAATATTTATTTTCACATCATTAACTTCAATTGGTGCTACAGAAAGTGAAATTGTAAGCTTTCTTTTTTTCTCTTCTTCATCATAATCTAAAGTAGTTGTTCCATCTTCTATGTTTCCTAACCTATCAATTATATTAGAATAATATAAAATAGCTTCAACCAATGAAGTCTTTCCTGTACCGCTATGACCCATTAACCCTATATTTCTTAAGTTTTTAATATTATAACTTCTCATAAATTCATAGCCAAACCTATAAGTTTCCTTAGGAGTTGGCTTTCACCTGCCTTTCCTTTAAATACTTATTATCTTAAATATATTATTCAATAATATATTTAAAAACTCCTTTATATTTTTCAAATATTCTGAATATTTTATTTTTTCTAACTAATACTTGAAATATATCAATTAATTAATGTATATTTATAAATTTTAAATACTATACATAAAGTTTTATATATTATAAGTATTAAATTTATCCTTAGATAATGCTATAATAAAGCTTATGAATTTGAAAAATAAACTATATGGAGGAACTTTCTTAAATGATAAATAAATTTGAATCAAAAAGTAATCTTAATCGATTTCTTTTTTTAACTTTTATAATAGCTGCGATTAGTATAATAGCTTTTATATTATTTAAATATCCTCATGTAGGCGTAGCTGATCAAGGTGACTTTGATAGGGTTATGAGTGCTTCAGGAATATCTTTACTTGATTCCGATAAAAACAATCCTAATTTCGTTAGATTTTATGATTACATAGTGACTAATTATACACTATCTAATTTTTTTAAAACTATTCTTGGATCAGTTATTGGATCTAGTATTGGATTTTTAATTTTAATTGTAAGTATTCCTTGTAAACTATTTAACCAAGGTATTTTTAAAACTGAATATTTAGCAATAGCTTATAGTATTATATATATTCTTTCTATCACCATGATATTAAAATATTTAAACATAAGAAATAGTTTTAAATTATGCTTTATATCACTTTTAACCTTATTTATATTATTTGATGGCAATTATATAATTTGGTTTAATAGTTTTTATGGTGAGCCTATGATGTTATGTACATTATTATTATTTATTGCTTCATTTTTATATTACATAAACTTTAAATATGTAAAGAAAAATAATCATAAGATAATGTCAAAAATAGTTTATATATTACTAGCTACATTTTTATTCTTAGGTTCAAAAATGCAAGTAGTAACTGCTGTACCATTTTTGATGATATTATTATTAAAAATAATTTTGGATAATAAAAAATATATTTCTAAGAAAAATTTTGTATCACTAATAATTTTCTTATGCTTAGTTATGTCTTATCCTCTTGTTTTCAATGCTTTTAATGGTAATATAAGCAATGATACACAATATAATTCTGTATTTTATGGGGTACTTAATGGTTCTAAAACTCCTAAGCAAGATTTAATTGATTTAGGACTTAATCCAGATATGGCTTCAGAAGCTGGAAAACATTCTTATTTAAATGATGAAGAATATGTAAAATATATTCCAAGAACAGAAATAACTAATAATGAATTTTATAGTAAAATGGGCAACTCTAAGTTAGCTAAATTTTATATAACTCATCCTTTAAGGCTTGTACAGGGAATGCAATATACTGCAAGCAAAACTTTTTACACAAGTACAGCTTTAGGGAAAACATCAGCAAATTACAGTACCGAGCCAACAATTGAGTTTAATCGATTTACTACTTGGTCAGACTTTAGAGAAAATTATTTACCTAAGAATTTATTATTTATAATTTCAACATTTTTATTAATTTTTATGTATACTGTTTATCTTTGTGTAAGAAATAAAAATAATGGAGAACTAAAAAATAAAATATTTTTAATATGGACTATTATGTTTATAGCTGCTATTCAGTTCCCTATGCCTTTTGTAGGAAATGGTAGAGCTGATACTGCAAAACAATTATTCCTATTTAATTTTATTTTTGATCTTTTATTAATAATAACTGCTTCTTATGTATTCTCAAAAATAACTAATATATTTTCAAAGAAAAGATAAAAATTTAAGATTACTTTAAATTTAGCTATATATTTATAATTCTGGGTTTTAATATATTCAATAGGTAATGTAGCATTGTAATTGAACTTTGATAATACTTAATGATTATACTCATTTTAGTGTTCCTAAGTTCAATTATTTTGTCCAGATTTTCTTATACATATATAAATGTTTTTTCAAAAATATAGCTAAAAATATTATGTTACATAGGAGATTTATTACTCATGAGAAAATTAACAAATAGAAAATTGTTTTCTAATAAAGTTTCAATATTAAAATTTTTTACTGTAATTGCTATGCTTATTAAAACTATTATCTTTATAGCTATTCTTAACGTAGATACTACTGATAAAATATTAAAGAAAAACTTAAACTTTAAATTCGCGATTATTTATCTAGCATTTATTCTTTTAGTTTATTCATTTGGCTATTTATTTTCCAAAAATAAACAAACCATCTTTTATCTTATATTAAACTCACTATTTACTCTACTACTAATAGCAGATTTATCTTATTTTAGAGCTAATAGAGATTTGTTAGGGTTAAAAAATATATTTTTCCAAAATACCTTTAATCCTTTACAACATTCTCTTATAAATTTAAGATCTATAGACTTTATATTCATTATAGATGTTGCACTATTATTAGCTTGGGTTATTAGAAGTAAAATTGAAAATAATAATAAAAGAAGTTTTAAAAAGTTTTTTGCTACAATTATAATTTCACTATTTATGATTATAGGATCATGTATATGTGTTGATGTGCTTCAATTAGGAAATTTTGGTGATAGTATAATTTTCAATCAATGGACAACTTTAATGGAGGTAAAAGCCCCTGGGCCTATTGGATATCATATAGTAGAAGGTGCAAGATCAATTAATAAATATTTTAACAATAGACCTTCTGATGAAGATAAAAAAGAAATTGAAGATTGGTTAACCTTTAATAAAGAAAACATTGAAGACAATGAATACAAAGGATCACTTAAAGGAAAGAATGTTATATTTCTTCAAATAGAATCTTTAGAAAACTTTGTTATAAATCAAAAAACAAATGGCAAAGAAATAACACCATTTTTAAATAAACTAGCTAGTGAAGGTTTATATTTTAATAACTTTTATGAGCAAAACAATGCTGGCAATAGTATCGACTGTGATTTTATGATTAATTCCTCTGTATATCCATTAGGCGATAAAATAACAGCTTTAAATTATGGAGAAAATGTTTATCCTAATTCATTACCAAGAATTCTACAAAAAGATGGATATTTTACTATATCATCTCATGCTGAATTACCAAATGAATTTAATTGGACTGAGTTACATAAAAATAGTTTTGGAGCTAATGACTTATGGACTATTAATGATTATGTGTATGAAGAAAGCGTTGGATATGGATTATCTGACAGGAGTTTTTTAAGTCAAACTGCTGATAAACTTAAAAACATAAAACAACCATTTTTTATTCAGCTACCCACTTTATCTAATCATGGTCCTTTTGATTTAGATGAAAAATACAGACAATTAAACTTGCCTGATGAAGTAAATGATAGTTACTTAGGAGGTTATTTTGAAAGTGTTTTATACACTGATAATCAATTAGAAATGTTCTATAATAAGCTAAGTGAATATAGATTGCTTGATGATACTGTTTTAGTTATATATGGTGACCATACAGGAGTTCATAAGTACTACAATGAAGATATTATAGATATTGATTACGAAGACAACTGGTGGGATGAAGTAGATCATAAAATTCCATTAATAATCTATTCTAAAAATATGGAACATAAAATTGTAAATAAGACAGGTGGTCAAATAGATATACTTCCAACTATATGTTATTTATTAGGCATAGATGATGATTCATATAGAAATTCAACAATGGGAAGAGTTTTAGTTAATACTAATAGAAATGCAATAACTATAAAAGGAAATCACATTGTAGGAAATGTAAGAACACCAGATGAAGAAAATCATATATCAAAAGCCTATGAAATTGGTGAAAAAATAATAAAGACTAATTACTTTAATAATAAATAATACGACTTACTGAATTTATTTATAGGCGTATATTTTAAATGTATTGATCTATGTAATAGGTAAAATGGCCTTATACTGCATCCACTTTACTTATTCATATATTAACACGCTGTCAAAATATATATATTTAACTTTAAGCAAGTTTTTCATTACATCTATTCATTATATTAGTAATTTCGATTTTCATCACTATAATTGCCTATAATCTAATAACCCCCTTTAAAAATTATAGAATTTTAACATTTTATTAAAAAATTAAGATTTATTATATATTGAAAATTTATATTTATATTTTTATTATTTAAAAATAAAAAGCTTTAAGATTAAATTTTATTTCTTTAATCTTAAAGCTTTAATTTTACTTATTAAAAAAATTCCAAATGTTCCTCCAAGTGTATCAATAACTACATCCCTAAAAGCACCTTCTCTTCCTGGAACAAATAGCTGATGTATTTCATCCGAGCAAGCATATAAAAATACTAATACTACTCCTAATAACCTTATTTTTTGTCTAGTATATTGAATTTCTAAAACATTTAATATTAATATACCCAATATCATATATTCTAAAAAATGTGCAGTTTTTCTAACAACAAAATTTGCTAATTCACCAAAGACACCATTCATATCAATACCTAGTTTAGTTAATGTTGTTATAACTAGTCCGCTTTGTTTATCAGATATAACTGCTGGTTGATTAGACATAACAAATATAATAATCATCCATAATATTAACAAAATCCAATTAATTGCTTTTCTTTTATCAAATGTACTTTTAAATTCTTTCATCAGTCACTCCATTACAATATATTTAATATAAGAATGTTGATATATGCAATAGGCAAAGTGGCATTGTAATTGGATTTTGAGAATACTTAATGAGTATTGTCACATTTACTGCTTGTCTTAATTTTGTATTGGGAGCAAGCTAAAATGGGACTATAGTCATTTTTAGTATTCCTAAGTTCAATTACTCAGTCCAATTTGTTTATGCATATATCAACACTCTACTAAAACATAACCTTATATTATTATACACCAAGTGTAATTGTATTAAAATACTTTACTATATCTTACTGAATCTAGCTTATTCACACATATATTTATTTATGTAAGCTAATGATTCTTCTAATAATTCATGTCCTTTTTCTAAGCCTTCGACTTTTAATTCCAAATTACAAACTCTTTGATCCACTTGATGCATTAAATCCTTTATATCATGTAACAGTTTTGCTTCATATGTTACTTGAACGCCATCACTATCTATAAAGACCTTCTCTGGTGGCGCACCACATTTAGTACATTTTGCATATATATCATCACTGTCTAAGTCTTTAAAAACTTTAAATTTACTATTATTACATGATGAACAGCTTGATAATATTTTAAAATCATAACTATTATTATCATAGTAGTACTCTTTATTACATTCACTACATACTAATTTTATTTTATTTTCTTTGCTATTTATATAAAATTTATTCCCACTACATCCGTCTTTTTCACACACAATAGTTCTAACCATACAACTTCACTCCCTATTTTTAATAAATCATTTCCTTATAAATTTAATATGTTATTTACTAATAAAATATTACTAAAATTCTTATTTATAATAAGCAAAATATGAATACTGTTTTAAAATAATACTATTAATGTTAGTCAACAGTTTATTTTTAAAGTCTCAGTTTTCTTATTTAAAAAATCTATAATTTTAATCATATATAAATAAAATAATTTATTAATAAATTCATTATTATATGAACAAACTATTATTGTTATATGTTCAAAATACTACTTATTTAATATTAATATTTATCTACATTAAATAAATTATATGTAACAAGGAGTGATCATATGAAAAAAATATTAATTATAATTACAAGCTTATTATTAGCAATGACTTTAACATGTTGTAATAATAATAAAGGTGCATATAAAGATGGAATCTATATAGGTGAAGGTAATATGTATTCAGAAGGATATGATGATGTTACGCTAAATGTTGAACGTGGTAAAATAGTAGATTTAGTAATTCGTCATTTAGACAATAGTGGAAAGGAAATTAATTATAATGAATGGACTGGAGTCGAAGTAAATGGAAAAATAAATCCTAATCTCCAAAAATACAGAGCTGATACAATAAAAGAAGTGCTAGCTAATCAGTCAGCGGATA
This sequence comes from uncultured Clostridium sp., assembly GCF_963527835.1. GTDB lineage: Bacteria > Bacillota > Clostridia > Clostridiales > Clostridiaceae > Clostridium. Next base: position 66,857 of record NZ_CAURTC010000019.1, read on the forward strand.
TCACTATTATCGATGATATTAATGATATATCTTCTAACTGGAAAGTTGCTATAAAAGATGCTATAGAAAAAGCAAAAAAATAAGCTATGAATATTCATAGCTTATTTTTATAAATGGTGGAGATAAAGAGATTCGAACTCTTGACCCCCTGCGTGCAAGGCAGG